>NZ_QUDH01000001.1:0-465650 GCF_003477445.1 Clostridium sp. AF50-3
GTTTAAATCGGAACAAGAAATATCAGATAATATGATGAAACAAATTATAGATTTATACAATGGAAGGCAATGTAAAAAGAATTTGAAAAATTGTTTTCACAAAACAGTATGATATTGATGTTAAGTTTCTGTGGGTGTACGAATGTCGGCTCAAATAGAAATGAGTATATGTCTAATTGGTTTAAATCGGAACAAGAAATATCAGATAATATGATGAAACAAATTATAGATTTATACAATGGAAGGCAATGTAAAAAGAATTTGAAAAATTGTTTTCACAAAACAGTAAAAAAGACATAGAGGATATAAATAAACAAATTTCTTCTTTCTTCGAATTTATTGATGGAGATATACAAGAATATTCTGGTGATTGTGCATCATCTAGTGAAAATAATAATGGAAATAAACGAATTGAATTAGACGGAATGTATCATATATCAACTTCTAAAAATGAATATTATTTGAATTTTTATATGGTCTATAAAGCTGATGATGTTCCCTCAGATATAGGACTATCCAAAATTGAAATTGCGACTGAACAAACTGTAAACAGGGAAAACTTTATGTGGGATACATCAGAAAACGGAATATTTGTCGTGCGGGAATAAACATAGAATGATATGTTTGAAAGATAAACCAAAACAAAGTTGTGACACATACTTCCTCCTACTTTTTGTTTTTTAGCCATTTAGTTTAATCTGTTTTAATGAGTTATAAATAGAGATACCGTTATTTAAAAGAAAGAATAACGGTATTTTTTAATGCAATTGAAATTTTCAGATTTAGTCAACAAAGAGCTTTTTTCATTCCCTATGTTTATTAAAAGAAGAAAAACAAATTTTTTACAGAAATCTGCAACAAAACAGCTACTTGCGTACAGATATGGTGCGAGAAAAGGAAATCTAACTATTTTTGAAATGGGGTCATAAAATTTTTACTCGGTGTACAGACACGAAGATTAAAAAGAAATTGAAATTATTTTGAAAAATCTGCAACAAAACAAGGTTTCTATTCCTTATATGGAGTGAAGTTGAGGAAATCTAAACTTTTTTTGAAAATAGGTCATTAAATTTTGGCTTGCTGTCCCTATATGAAGTGAAAGACGAAAAAAGTTTTGAAAAAAATGTCGGAAAATCGAGTTAAGCGGACAGTATTATGCAGAAAGAGGAAATCACACTTTATTTCTTGATTTGTATTCAAACAGGCATTAGCTGTTGAGTGTTGATGCGGAAAGAGAAAATTATTTTATCCTCAACTTAACAATTTAAGGTTTCCGTTCCCTATATGGCGTAGAAAGAAAAAAGTTTAAGAAATGTGATACAAATAACGCTATTCTGTCCTGATATGGAGTGAAGAAAATATTTCATTCTATTGTTGGCAGTAACAGTATGGTTGGGTAGTTAGGGTGTGAAAAGAAAAATAATCTTTTTTCATCACCAGCTTAACAAATGTACGTTTGCTATACAGATAGTAGTGAAAAAAGAAAAAATGTTTGAATTTTGGTTACATTTCCTCTCTTTTCCAACGCGGTATATAGGAGAGATGATTTTCTTCTTTCGTGTTCTTTGACAACTGAATAAAGCAGTCTGATACATTAGACAGACAGCGAGCCGTTGGAGCTGATACGCCATGACCTTTTCCCTTTAAAGCGAGCGGAAACTGTCAGCGTCCATGTAAAAGATTTATCCTCTTTTATCGCCATGACCTGTCCTGTCTGATAATGATACTCCCGTACAGCCACAGCTTGAGCGTTCAGAGCGTCGCACGCAATGGGTACGGCTACATAAGAACTATGCAGAGGTGGAACTCCTGTGGGCTATGATAAAAGCCGTCAGACTGTTTAAAAATCAAAAAAGAAAGGAGGTGCAGTTTTATGTATGATTTAAATACACCATTATGGGAACGCTACCTTATGACGATTGAGGAAGCGTCCAGTTATTTCCGTATCGGAGAGAACAAACTCCGCCGTATTGCAAGTGATATAAAGACGAGTGTGTTGTGATGAACGGAAACCGTATGCTGATTAAGAAAAAGAAATTTGAACATATGATTGATAAATTGGAAGAAATCTAATGCAAAAGAGCTTTGTGCATGATATGATACTTATATGTCGTAACAAGGCTCTTTCAGTTTTGAAAGGAGTTTTGAAAGATGTCAGAAAAAAGACGGGATAACAAAGGTCGCATTTTAAGGACTGGAGAGAGCCAAAGGGCAGACGGCAGATATATGTATAAATATGTTAATCGTGCAGGCGAAACAAAGGTTGTGTATTCATGGAAACTGGTGGCTACGGACAGAGTACCGAAAGGAAAGCGTGATGATTTATCTCTTAGGGAAAAGGAACGGGAGATACAGCGTGATTTAGAGGACGGAATAGACACCAAAGGAAAGAAAATGACATTGTGTGAACTATATGCCAAAAAGACGGCACAGAGAATCAATGTCAAGAAGAATACACTAGCAGGGCGAAAATATCTCATGGACGCATTGAAACAGGACAAGCTGGGTTCACGAAGCATAGACAGCATTAAACCGTCAGACGCAAAAGAATGGGCGGTCAGAATGAAAGAAAAGGGCTACGGCTTCAAAACCATTAGTAACTATAAGCGTTCCTTAAAGGCTTCTTTCTATATGGCAATCGAGGACGATTATGTAAGGAAGAACCCTTTTGATTTTCAGTTAAGCGAGGTTATTGATGATGACAGCGAAAGCAGACAGGCATTGAGTGAGGAACAGGAAGAAAAACTGCTGTCCTTTCTCCAGTATGATACGGTGTATCAGAAATATTATGATGATGTGCTGATACTGTTAAAAACAGGCTTACGAATATCTGAATTGTGTGGACTTACTGTACAGGACTTAGATTTTGAAAATCATACACTCAATATCGACCACCAGTTATTACGCAATCAAGAGGGATATTATATAGAAACGCCAAAAACAAAGTGTGGCATACGAAAAGTTCCTATGAGCGAAGAAGCAGGAAAAGCATTTCAAAGAGTGTTGAAACGCAAAAAAACTGGAAAAGGGATTGTAATTGACGGTTACCGCAATTTCCTGTTTCTTAATCAGAAAGGTATGCCTATGACAGCTTGTTACTATACTTCTACATTGAGAAATATAGTAAAGAAATACAATAAGTACCATGATGAACCCTTACCGAAGATAACCCCGCATATATTAAGACATACGTTTTGTACACGATTAGCACAGAAAAACATGAACCCAAAGAACCTGCAATACATTATGGGACATTCCAGCATAATGATAACGCTGAACCTGTACGCCCATGCTTCACAGACAGGAGCAAACATGGAAATGCGAAGTCTGATAGCCTAGTAATTTACTACGAAATTTACTACGATAAAAAGACAAGATATGCAGATTTATGAGTGGTTATAAGAAGTATCTGCCAAAAAGAAAACACCGATAAAGCCTGTAAAATAGGGATATATCGGTGTTATAAGAACTTATGAAAAGATAATTAGAAATTTATTTTATGTTTTTAATAAAAAGAGTAAAATGAAGAGACTTGCAGAAAGATTACAAAGAATGTCTGCGAGGACAGCCGTTACACAGTATGGAAATAACGGTTGCACAAGTTTTGGAGAATAAAAGGATAGAGAGATAAAGTTATGATACAGGACATCGCACCACATCGCTACGACAATACATACCACATTCAGAAACCTGGAGCACAGGACTATGTCTTCTGCATCCAGAGAGGCCGGATTCTTCTGCGTGAGACCGCGGAGGAACATGTGCTTACTATCCCGCGCCGGGAGGAAATTGAGGCGGCAGTTCCGGAACTGATGGATCGGGCGGTCTATCTCTTTTCGGTTGATGAGAAGCCATATTTTCTGGTCAGTGTGCCGGAGAAAGAAGCAGAAGAGATTCTGGCAAAGCTAAAAGAAGGGGCTGGTCAGATGCCTGTTTCGGACAAAAATAATATGGAAGCTGGGAAGACGGATTCTGGTGCACTGGAAGGGGCAGAAAAAGAGTTGGAACAGCTTTACTATGCATGGAAAACGCCGACCGACATCCGTGCGATGGAGCCGATGCACCAGGCATTTGCAGCGATCACGGCGGTGCAGCTGTGGCGCTGGAGACAGAGCCGTCAGTTCTGCGGACGCTGCGGGGCAAAGACGGAGGACAGCAAGATCGAGCGGGCGCTCGTCTGCCCGGTCTGCGGCCAGACGGAATATCCAAAGATCTCCCCGGCAGTCATCGTGGCGATCACGAACGGGGACAAGCTTCTTATGTCGCGTTACCGCGTCAACCACAGTACTTACCGTGGATATGCGCTGATCGCTGGATTTGTCGAGATTGGGGAGACATTTGAAGAGACCGTCCGCCGCGAAGTGATGGAGGAAGTCGGGCTGAAAGTTAAAAATATCCGCTATTTCAAGAGTCAGCCGTGGGCGTTTACTGATACGGAGATGATCGGATTTTTTGCAGAACTGGATGGGGACGATAAGATCCGGCTGCAGGAGGACGAGCTTTCTGAGGCAGGCTGGTATACGCGCGAGGAGATCCCGGATGATGCACGCCTCATCAGTGTCGGAACCGAGATGAAGATGTATTTTAAATACGGTCCGGACTGGGAGAAAAAGTGGCAGGAACACCAGAAATGATGTGTTGATATATCGTTAATGTACACAGGCAGGCACTTTTGGAACCGAAAGTGCCGTAAGAAAACGTGGTGGCAGCAGGAATTTGCCGTATTTAAATGCGGCAAATTCCGTTACTGAGCACGTATGCGTGAACAGTAATGATATATCTCTGAGGAATACTAAGCATTCCTTTTAATTAGTTGACAAACTGAGAATTGGTTGCTATCATTAAGGCTATACGAACAAGACAGAAGATCAAGGTGGGAAGATTGCATGAGCAGAATTGTGTTATCACTGCTGGTAGATAATACTGCCGGCGTTTTAAGCCGTGTGGCTGGACTTTTCAGCCGCCGCGGATATAATATCGAAAGTCTTACAGTTGGCGTGACCGCGGATCCGAGATACTCCCGTATGACGGTTGTATCGCTGGGCGATCATCAGGTTCTGGAGCAGATTCAGAAGCAGCTTGGAAAACTGGAAGATGTACACGACATCAAGGAACTGCGGGAAGGTCATTCCGTATATCGTGAGCTGATGCTCGTCAAGGTGAGGGCAAATGCGAACCAGCGGATGGCGATCAATGCGATTTCCGAGATTTTCCGTGCGTCGATTGTCGATGTGGGAAAAGATTCTGTCACTGTTATGCTGACAGGCGACCAGTCCAAACAGGACGCGCTGATTAATCTTCTGGAAGATTATGAGATTCTGGAATTAGCCAGAACGGGTCTTACAGGTCTTTCCAGAGGCGCGGATGATATCCGCTATCTGCCGTAGTACATCAATTGATAGACTGGATACAAGGCATTCAAGAGGTTTACAAAGTTTGGTCCAAAGACGCACAGAGAGGCGCCGGTCTATGCTTTATAATAAATTTATTTTATTTTTGTTAGATCCAAGGAGGAAATGAAAAATGGCAGCAAAGATTTACTATCAGGAAGATTGTAATTTATCCTTATTAGAAGGACAGAAGATTGCTATTATCGGTTACGGCAGCCAGGGTCATGCACATGCCTTGAACTTAAAAGAGTCCGGATGCGATGTTATCATCGGTCTTTACGAGGGCAGCAAGTCTTGGGCAAAAGCAGAGGCACAGGGATTTAAAGTATACACCGCAGCAGAGGCTGCAAAACAGGCTGATATCATCATGGTCCTGATCAACGATGAGCTTCAGGCAGATATGTACAAGAAAGACATCGAGCCAAATCTGGAAGAGGGCAATATGCTTATGTTCGCTCATGGCTTTAACATCCACTTCGGATGCATCAAACCGCCGAAGAATGTCGATGTAACCATGATCGCTCCGAAGGCACCGGGTCACACTGTAAGAAGTGAGTATCAGGCTGGTAAAGGTACACCGTGCCTGGTAGCAGTAGAGCAGGATTACACAGGCAAGGCACTTGACCGCGCACTGGCTTATGGTCTTGGCATTGGCGGCGCTAGAGCTGGTCTTCTGGAGACTACATTCCGTACCGAGACTGAGACAGACCTCTTCGGTGAGCAGGCAGTTCTTTGCGGCGGTGTTTGCGCTCTGATGCAGGCTGGTTTCGAGACTCTGTGTGAGGCTGGTTATGACCCGAGAAATGCTTACTTCGAGTGTATCCATGAGATGAAGCTGATCGTAGACCTGATTTATCAGTCTGGTTTCGCTGGTATGAGATACTCCATCTCCAACACAGCTGAGTACGGCGATTATGTAACCGGACCGAAGATCGTTACCGTTGAGACAAAGAAAGCTATGAAGAAAATTCTGTCCGATATTCAGGACGGTACCTTTGCAAAAGAGTTCTTACTGGATATGTCCCCGGCAGGTCGTCAGGTACACTTCCAGGCGATGAGAAAGCTTGCTTCCGAGCATCCGTCTGAGAAAGTCGGCGCAGAGATCCGTAAGCTTTACAGCTGGAACAACGAGAACGATAAGCTGATCAACAACTAATCATTTTTCGAATATAGGAAATCTTATACAGGGCTGCTGCAGGTTTGCAGCGGTCCTGTTTTTTGTGTAATAGGAAATTTCTTGGAATTCCCTATTAGACAAAAAGGCACTAACGTGCCAATGATGGGCACCCACGCGAAGATGCAGGTTGTCGCAAGCGACCGCGCTCGGCGCGAGAATGTGCCAGGGCACATTTTTTTTACATGAATGGGAAAGGAAACGCGGATGAAACGCTATGATGACGTAAATATAATCAAGGCATACGCCTGTCTGGCGGTCTTTGGAAGTCACTGGTTCGGTACATTCGGGAGTTGGGGCAGCAATAAGGTAAATGCGCTGATGGAAATAGGACCGCTTCCCCTGTTCCGCTATGGAACTTTCGGGGTTAGTCTTTTTTTGATGATCAGTGGAATGCTGATAGCCGATAAGGTATATTCCGGGCGGTTTACTTCGTGGAGCTTAGAGATCCTGCGCCGCTATCTGAAACTGACCTGCCCGTTGACGGTCACATTTCTGCTGGCATATCTATTTTACCGGAGCGGTCTCTTCTACACAGTGCGGGTTGCGCCGCGTCTGGAAAATGAGTGGTTGAGCAACTTTTACAGCTATCTGCCAGGCGGTCTGAAGGCGATCCGCTATGCCTGGTTTGATACAATCTTCAAGGCGGATTCAACGTACTATGGTCCATCCTGGATGCTGACCTACACTTTCATGGGAAGTATTCTGACTCTTGTACTTTCATCCGCTCCGGGAAGTAGGACCCGCCAGAAAATCCTGATTCTGGCAGGTGTCGCGGCAGTGCTGATCGGATTGAATAGCTTTTATATCTGCCTGCTTCTGGGAAATGGGATCTGTCTGCTGATGCGGGCAGTTGAGAAGTCCATGAAAGAAAGAGAGCGAAAAGAGAATCTGCTTAAAGATGGAGAAGGAAAATATGGCATCTTTGGTGCTGCCCTCTGGATTTTCAGCATCTGGTTCGTTCGAAAATCTTTCTGGATCGGAACCACATTGGGAGCGCATGGATTTCCAGGCGGACTCGGAACCATGGAATTCTATGGTCATGTTGCTGCATTCCTGATGATTTTAGGCTTCCGTCTCTTCTGGCTCGGCGGTCTGGAGACCTGGCTCCCGGAGACCCTCAAAAAAATTATTCTGTGGATCGGCGAGTATAGCATGGGAATCTTCCTGACACACTGGCTTGTGATTGCCAGCTTTTCCTGTTGGTTTTACAGCATTTATTCTGAGGCGGGAGAGAAGCTGGCGATCGGGGTGAATCTGGTACTGAGCTACATTTTAATAGGAATTTGTTCGAAAGTGTATGTCTGGCTGGTAGATGGGAAAATATTTCCATGTGTGTGGAAATGTGCGAAGAATATTTTAAAATAAAATTGAAAAATAGGAACTAAACAGAAAAAGTCCGGCGTATGGAAGTTCGACCACCATGCGCCGGATCTTTTCCCTCCGTGTTGCTAATTAATTCATCATTCCGAACAAAACTGCACAAAATCATTCATCGTCCGCGTCATCGCCGTCGGATGATAAGCAAATCCAATCGTTCGGTTTCGGATTGGCACTTCCAGCGGGAGTTCGATCAGCGAACCATCCTTTAATTCTTCCCGCACGAACTCGCGGATCACACATCCGATTCCGAGTCCCGTTTTGGCAAATTCAATCAGAAGATCCATCGTCGTCGCCTCTAAAATCTGCTTCGGTTCAATTCCGTGCTCTGCAAAGTACGCATCAATGTGGGTGCGCGTCATATTGCTGCGGTCGAGCAGCAGGATTGTCCCGGATTCGAACGGATCGACATCGGCACCTTCGCGGATCCGCAGATTTTCCAGATACGACCGGGTACAGACAAAGGTGTCCTCGATTCGCATGACTGGGAGAAATGAAAGGCTGCGGCGGTTTTTCGGCTCGGCGATCAGACCGATGTCGAGTTTCTGCTGTTCCAGCATCGAGATTGTGCGTGCAGTGTCCTGACTTTCAATCAAAATGCGGACATGCGGGTACTGCGCGATAAATCCCTTTAAATAAGGAAGAAGAATATATTTGCACAGCGTGTTGCTGACGCCGATCTTGAGCTGTCCGATGTGGAGGTTCTGGATCTGTTTTAGCTCATTTTCACCGCGATCCAGTGCTTCAAAGGCGGCTTCCACATGCTGAAATAAGACCTGTCCCTCTGCGGTCAGGGAGACGCCGCGGGAATTGCGGATAAAAAGTGCCATGCCGAGGCTTTCTTCCAGCTTGCTGATTGATTTGCTGATCGCGGGCTGGCTGATAAAAAGTTCCTTGGCGGCGCGGGAAATATTGCCGGCGCGTGCAACGGCGTAGAAAATACGGTACTGGGTTAAATGTTGTTCCATAATACTCCTTTATATCTATAAAGCTACAGTTCACACGTTGTGCAAAATGTGACAGGATTTTGCGGATGCTTCGTATTCCAATCGGAAAAATCGGTGACACTATAACGTTACTGGGCACGTTTTCTTACGGCCCTTTCGGTTCCAAAAGTGCCTACCCGTGAACAGTGACACTATAACTTCGACTCATAGTATCTATTAATAATATATATTTGTATTATAACAGAACCGGTGCTATAATACAAACATAAAAAAGCAAAAGATGGCAGCGGCACCGTTGGAACAGAGTTTTTTCCTATAACAGTAAGGGCATCGGAGCCGTTACCAAGTATGTATATGCAGGAGGAAATAAATCATGGGAATGACAATGACACAGAAGATCCTGGCAGCGCACGCGGGTCTTGCAGAGGTAAAAGCAGGACAGTTGATCGAAGCAGATCTGGATCTGGTTCTTGGAAATGATATCACAACACCGGTAGCGGTCAATGAGATGAAGAAGATGGACAACCAGACGGTATTCAATCATGACAAAATTGCGCTGGTTATGGATCATTTTATCCCGAATAAGGATATCAAGTCGGCGGAAAACTGCAAATGCTGTCGTGAATTTGCCTGTCGTCATGATATCACCAACTATTTTGACGTAGGAGAGATGGGAATCGAGCATGCACTCCTTCCGGAAAAAGGTCTGGTTGTAGCAGGTGATGCAGTCATCGGTGCGGATTCCCATACCTGTACATACGGCGCACTTGGCGCATTCTCTACAGGTGTCGGCAGTACCGATATGGCAGCTGGCATGGTAACCGGTAAGGCTTGGTTCAAGGTACCGTCCGCGATCAAGTTCAACCTGATCGGCAAACCGGCAAAATGGGTCAGTGGTAAAGATGTCATTCTTCACATTATCGGTATGATCGGCGTAGATGGCGCGCTGTACCGTTCCATGGAGTTTGTCGGCGAGGGCATCAAGAACCTTTCCATGGATGACCGTTTCACGATCTGCAACATGGCGATCGAGGCAGGCGGCAAGAACGGTATCTTTCCGGTTGATGAGAAGACCATCGAGTACTTAAAAGAGCATTCTAAACGTGATTTCAAGGTATATGAGGCAGATCCGGATGCAGAGTATGACGAAGAGTACACCATAGACTTATCTGAGTTAAAGCCGACCGTATCCTTCCCACACCTTCCGGAGAATACGAGAACGATCGATGAAGTGGGTGACATTGCGATCGATCAGGTTGTCATTGGCTCCTGTACGAACGGACGTATCGAGGATATGCGTATCGCAGCTGAGATCTTAAAGGGCAGAAAAGTGAAAAAAGGTCTGCGCTGCATCGTGATTCCGGCGACACAGGCGATCTATTTACAGTCCATGAAAGAGGGACTTTTAGAGACCTTCATCGAGGCTGGTGCCGTTGTCAGCACTCCGACCTGCGGTCCGTGCCTGGGCGGTTATATGGGTATCCTGGCAGAAGGCGAGAGATGTGTATCCACGACCAACCGTAACTTCGTTGGACGTATGGGACACGTGGATTCTGAGATTTATCTGGCAAGCCCGGCAGTGGCAGCAGCCAGCGCCATTACCGGAAAAGTGAGCGGACCGGCGGAACTGGGACTGTAATAGGCATAAAAGTTTAGGAATAAGTAAAACGGATGTAACTGTTCAGTAGATCTGCGGGTGACTGTGAAGGTGCTGAACAGTTACAAACGGATATTACGGTTCGGGGAAAGGTTTCCTGCAACCGCAGATGCCGTTTCGTGAATTGGAATAAAATAACAGGATAAATCGCAGGAGGATATAGAAATGAAAGCAAATGGACATGTGTTTAAATATGGAGACAATGTAGATACAGACGTTATCATCCCGGCAAGATACTTAAACTCTCCGGATGGCAACGAGCTGGCAAAACATTGTATGGAAGATATTGATAAAGAGTTTGTAAATAAAGTACAGAAGGGTGATATCATCGTAGCAAATAAGAACTTTGGCTGCGGTTCTTCCCGCGAGCATGCGCCGCTGGCAATCAAGTGTGCAGGTGTAAGCTGTGTTATTGCTGAGACGTTTGCACGTATTTTCTACCGCAACTCTATTAATATCGGTCTGCCGATCATCGAGTGCCCGGAGGCTGCAAAAGCAATCGCGGCTGGTGATGAGGTAGAGGTTGATTTTGACAGCGGTGTGATTACCGATAAAACCACCGGCCAGAGCTTCCAGGGGCAGGCGTTCCCGGAGTTCATGCAGAAGATCATCACAGCCGGTGGACTGGTAAACTATATCAACCAGAAATAAGAGGAGTGCACTAAATTTGTCTCCAGAAAGGATTTAGCTTATGACAAAAACAAACGTAATGCGTCTTTTAGACGCGGCTGGAATCGATTATGAAGCAGGCGAGTATGAAGTAGATGAGGACGACTTATCCGGCAGCCATGCGGCGGATATGATGGGGATGGACCATGACACGATGTTCAAAACGCTCGTTTTAAAGGGCGATAAGAACGGCTATCTGGTCTGCTGTATCCCGGTCGATGAGGAGCTGGACCTGAAAAAGGTGGCAAAGGCTTCCAAGGACAAGAAAGTGGAGATGATCCATATGAAGGAACTTCTTCCGCTGACCGGCTATATGCGAGGTGGTTGTTCCCCGATCGGCATGAAAAAGAAGTTCCCTACTTATATAGAAGAAACAGCGCAGATTTTCGACAAAATCAGCATCAGCGCGGGTCAGAGAGGTGTTCAGGTCATTCTGAATCCGGAGGAACTTGCAAAATATGTGGATGCACAGTTTGTAGCGCTGATCTAGAGTGGTAAAGAGTTTGGGTGGCAGTGATCGGACACCGGACAGTGGATTATATGTGTTGGTTTCACATAATCGGAGTTTGTCTGACACCTTTACAGATACCATGATTGTTCTATTACAGTTGACATAAAAAACAGGCGACTTGATTCGCCTGTTTTTTTGACGGGCAGAATTTAACAGAATTGTAAAAAATTAAAAATTTTATACCAGCCAAAGTTTATAAAAATTGGGAAGAAAAAGCAAAAAAGTTTATAAAATGCTCACATAAATATTAAGGAAAAGTTAAATGAGAACGTGATTTGTCACAAAAATGTAAAAAAGACGTTGACTTTGAAGCCGGAAACCACATATAATGTCTCCCGTCACTTGAAGGAAGCGGCACAGGCAGAGAGGATCTGTCGTAACTGTTCACAGGTAGGAATTTTCTGAACTGAAAATTCCGTACGATACAGTTCTGGCAGCAGATTTTGCCGATTTGGAATGCGCAGCATCGGCAAAATCCCGTTGCTGGGCACACGTGTGTGAACAGTAACGATCTGTCCTTAGCTGTCAGAAAAAATCAGACAGCCAAAGAAGATGCCGCAGATGTTAAATGGCAGTCAGACCGGTTTTGGGAGGACTGCACTGATAGAAAGAGGAGAGTGTATGCCAAGCATTGACACATTTCTTCAGACTGCTTATCAGTTTATAAAGGCATTATTTGTCCGTGTGACAAAAAGGATGTACCGGACCGCAGCCGTATTGATGACGGGGGCAGCGGTTGTGACGGTGATAGCATTTAATTCGGTCAGTTTTGGCGGCGTTGGCAAAAATGCAGCCTCGGCACACCGGGAATATCCGGATGATGTGGAACTGACAGAAATGCTGCAGTCAGAAGAAACGACAGAGACAGAGAGCTTATCAGAATTTACGATTCTCGCCTCCAACGAGGAAAGTCAGCATCTACTTGGACAGAGACTGGAGCAGGGGATTCAGGATGAACTTGCGAAGGAAGCTCTGGAAGTAGAGGTAATCGAACGAGAAGTACGAATGCAGACCCAGCAGGCGGCGCAGGAAGCAGAAGAACGGGAGCGCCGGGAACGCGCAGTCATCTCTTACAGCGATGAAGATTACAGTGTTCTGCAGAAAATTGTGCAGGCGGAGGCGGGTGTGTGCGACGACAGGGGAAAGATACTGGTTGCAAATGTAATCATCAACCGGGTGAAAAACAAGAAATTCCCGAACAGCGTTAAAGCCGTTGTGTACGAACCATCCCAGTTCTCACCGGTACTGGATGGAACGATCAACAGCTGTAAGGTAACGCAGCAGACAATTGACTGCGTCAACCGTGCACTGGAAGGCGAGGATTACTCGGGCGGCGCCCTGTACTTCATGAACCGCGGAATCTCTGCTTCCTCCAATGTACGCTGGTTCGATGGCAAGCTGACCTATGTCATGCAGCATGGTGGACATGAATTTTACAAATAAAGAGTGAAACACGTTACTGTTCACGGGTAGGCACTTTTGGAACCGAAAGTGCCGTAAGAAAACGTGGTGGCAGCAGAAATTTGCCGTATTTAAATGCGAAGCCACGGCAAATTCCGTTGCTGGGCACGTATGCGTGAACAGTAACTGAAACGCAGAAAAGAAAGATGGCTGGAGAAAAGTTGTCTTTCTTTTTTGCGTAAAATGTATTAGAATGGTCGTAAGCAATGAAAACGTAGTTTTTTCAAGCTGGTGTGCTGCGGAGTAATGCACCGCGGACTACAATAAGGAGAACGAACCATATGAACCATATCATACTATTTGACCTCGACGGAACCCTTACAGATCCGAAGGAAGGCATCACAAAGTCTGTCCAGCATGCGCTGCAGGCGTACGGGATCGATGAGCCGGATCTGGATAAACTGTGTCCGTTCATCGGACCGCCGCTGTCGGACAGTTTTAAAGAATATTACGGATTCAGCGAAGCGCAGGCGCGCGAAGCGATCGGCTATTTCCACGAATATTTTACGAAACAGGGAATGTTTGAAAATAAAGTTTATCCGGGAATTCGGGAGATGCTGACACGTTTAAAGGATGCCGGTCTTACGCTGGCGGTGGCAACTTCAAAGCCGGAACCGTTTGCTATTCAGATTCTGGAGCATTTTGATCTGCTTTCCTACTTTACCCTGGTTGGCGGGGCGGATATGGAGGAGATCCGGGTTCGCAAAGGCGATGTGATTGCCTACACGCTGGACCGTCTGGGAACAACACCGGAGGAATCGAAGGTTATCATGGTGGGCGACCGGAAACACGATATTATCGGGGCGCATGAAAATCAGCTCCCATGTGCGGCAGTGCTGTATGGATATGGTTCCCGGGAAGAATTTACGGAAAATGGGGCAGACTACCAGATTGAGACGGTGGAAGAGCTGGGAGATTTCCTGATGAAGTGGGGAGAAGTATAAAAGACAAAAAAGAGCTTCTTAAAAGAGATAGAGAGATGGATAACCTGAACAGTAACAACCTGACCGCATTATCAGAAAATGGAACTTGAAAAAACATCCGACTTGCGGTATAATAGCCGTATCAAAAGAGAATATTTGTAATTCCTGGGATGCTCGACAACTCTTGCTTTTTTTGAACCTACATTTTGACTAACGGGATTCCGATATTTTTAGATGGATGTCAGGCCTCCTCTCGAGTGGAAGACAGAAATCTAAGTGAGGTTGCCCACCTAGCAGCGCTAGGCGTCAATATGGTAAGAGCCGGCATTTTGGGGTTACAAAGGATAAAAGCAGCGAGCAATCGCTGCTTTCTCTGTAAAAGAAAGTGTGTAAAGAAAATGTAACATTTTCCAGAAGCACATTGTAAAATCAGAAAAGAGGAACGGATAAGAACATAAGTATGGAAAAAAGAGATTTCAAAGAATACATTTATATGGGGATGACGGCAGTTTCGGTGATTGCGGTCTGCATACTGCTCTGGTTCAGCATCCAACACTGGGATGTGGTGTCGGCGGGCACCCGCAAGGTTGTGAAAATCCTCGCGCCGATTCTCTGCGGTGCGGTGCTGACGTATCTGACCGCCCCGGCATATAACTGGGTAGCAGGGATCGTGGAAAAGACCCTTGGCTCTGTCACTAAGAATTCCAAATACGTTCGTGGTGCAGCCGGATGCTTGCGACGGCAGCCTGTCTGGGGCTGGTTATTGTGCTTGTGGTAGGGATGTTCCAGCTTATGATCCCGCAGCTGATCGAGAGTTTGATCGGCATTCAGGATTCATTTCCGCTGTATGTGCAGAATGTGTATGAATGGATTCAGCGTATTTTGAAAAATAATCCGGAGATCGAAAATATGGTTCTGAGCAGTTTTGAAAATAATCTGGCAGTTTTTCAGAACTGGGCGGAGAAATCGTTTACCAACATTGATATGCACCGGATTGGACAGATCGTGACAGGCCTTTCCAGCAGCGTGCTGGGTGTCCTGGAATTTATCAAAAACTGGCTGATCGGTCTGATCGTCATGGTGTATCTGCTAAATATCAAAGATACACTGGCAGCACAGGGAAAGAAGATTGTTTATGGTTGCCTGAATCTAAGACAGGCGAATCTGGTAATCGAGGAGCTCCGGTTTATCAATCAGATGTTCGGCGGCTTCATCATCGGCAAGCTGGTGGATTCCCTCATTATCGGTATTATCTGTTTCATCGGTGTGACGATCTTAAATATGCCGTTCCCGATGCTTTTGAGCGTCATTATCGGTGTGACGAATGTGATACCTTTTTTTGGACCGTTCATCGGTGCGATACCTGCAGCGTTCCTGGTATTCTTAGTCAGTCCGCTCCAGTGTGTGTATTTCCTCATCTGGATTCTGCTTCTGCAGCAGTTTGACGGCAATATTCTGGGACCGAAGATCCTGGGCAATTCGACAGGACTTTCGAGTTTCTGGGTACTGTTTTCGATTCTCTTCTTTGGCGGACTCTTTGGTTTCGTCGGCATGATTATCGCAGTACCGGCATTTGCGGTTATTTATGACTTGATCTCCCGCGCGGTGCACCGGTCGCTGCGGCTTCGGAAATTGCCGATGGAGACAGACGAATACCGGAAGTTAGACCACATTGATGAGAAAACAGGAACGTTTATGGAGTTAAATAAAAAGTGACTGTGAATGAGAAAGGACAGTTAAAAAATAAAGGCGGCTGGAGAAATATGGAAAAGAAAACAGGCAGATCGCGAAAGGCAGTACAGTCTCTGAAACCTAAAAAGCTGGTTTACTGGGCAGTGGCGATTCCGGCTTTTCTGGCACTCCTGCTCTTTGCAATTGTATTTTTGGATCACTCGGATAATGATATTTCACGCGCCATGGCATCGAAAGCTATGGCGTTATCATTTGCAGACCGGGACGACATCGTTGCGTCGCAGGGAGAACACGGAAGCCATTTTGGAACGCCGGATCAGGATGAATGGTATGCCAAATATATTGACTATATGATTGAGGAAGGCTATCTGGAGCCGGGAGACGAGAAGATAAGTAAAAGCTACGCGATGGGCGCACTGACCTATGGCGAAGCGGCATATGCGGCAGATCGCGTTTCAAAAGGGCTTTCGAGCGCCCTGAATGTATCTAAAAATAAATATAAAAAGGCAATGCCGAAGGAAGAATGGTGGCGGTTTTATGAGTCATTCTTAAAAAAGGCAGATTCGGAAAACGCGGTCAAAAAACAGAAGCTGGTGCTTTATGGAACACCGAAAAATGTGAAGGAAGCAGCGGCATGGACGGCATATACGGATCAGGGAACGATGAATTTTGAGGGCGTGTCGCTGGATGCCTGCATCGATCGGAAGATCGAGGTCTATGAGCGTGATGGTTCGATCATCACGCTGTGCGGCGTACAGTCTGAAAAAGTTACATATAAGAATGTCTGGATCGTTCCGGGAGAATCGGGTGGGATGGATGTGTATATTGGCACGATCGTCCGGACATTTCCAGAGGAAGAAAAGCTCAAGGATCGTACCGATGGCGTGCTGGCGGATGTCGAGCTGGATAAGGGCAAGATCCGCAAGCTGTCGCTCAAGGAAGATATGATCGAAGGAAAGGTACTCTCGGTCAAGGATGATACGATCGAGATTGACGGGTACGGAACGCTGAAACTGGACGATGATTTTAAAGTATATAAAACATATGGAGTCGTCAAGGAGCAGAAAAAGCGGGATGTGCTGGTCGGCTATGATCTGGGAAAATTTGTCGTGGCTGGCAAAAAGGTTTGCGCAGCACTCTTAAATCATGATTTTTCAGCGACGAACATCCGCGTGCTGATCATGAATGATGATTATTCCTCCTTGTTTCACACGAAGGTGGTACTCCAGTCGGACAGCACGATGCATGTGACCTGGGGCGAATCAGAGGAGACTTTGAGCCCGGGAACGAAATTGTCCGTGAGTCCTGGCGATGACCGTCTGAAAGAAGGGCGCATGACGATCACGCTGGAAGACCCGCAGAAGGAGATCCGCATCCTGAGTACCAAGCGGGCGCAGGGAACGCCGTCGTATTTCGGCAGCTTCGAGTTGAGCGAGGAGTCGGATGGGCTGCTTCTGATCAATGAGCTGGACGTCGAAGATTACCTGACACGCGTAGTGCCGAGCGAGATGCCATCTAATTATGAGCTGGAGGCGCTCAAGGCGCAGGCAGTTTGCGCACGGACGTATGCCTACCGGCAGATCAAGGCGAATGCATACAGCCGTTACGGCGCACACGTTGATGACAGCACGAACTATCAGGTGTACAATAATACAGAGAGCAGTGAGCGGACGAATCTGGCAGTCAAGGAGACGGACGGGAAGATTGTATATTACAACGATACCCCGGCGGAAACGTATTATTTTTCAACTTCCTGCGGATATTCTACCGATGGAACGATCTGGGGCGCCAGCAAAGACGAGGTTCCGTATCTGAAAGGGATCGGTTTGACGGAAAAGAAGAAGATTCCGGATTTGACGGACAACGACACATTTCTCAAGTTTATCCAGGGACAGGGTGAGCAGAATTATGATTCCTCGTTCCCGATGTACCGCTGGAAAACAACGATCACGAATAAGAAGCTGCAGCAGAAGGTAGATACCATCGGCGAGATTCAGGGTATTTTTGTGACTTCCCGCGGTACGGGTGGCATCGCCCAGACGGTGCAGATCGTCGGAAGCGAGGGAAGCAAGACACTGAAAGGTCAGAGTCAGATCCGGAGTGTCCTCGGCTCGGAATCACTCGTTTATAAGAAAAATGACGGAACCGAACTGACAGGATGGAGTACGCTACCGAGTGCCTTTTTCTCGGTGGATGAAACTGCCAGGGATGAGGAAAAAGACATCCGCACATTTACCATCTGGGGCGGCGGCTACGGTCACGGAGTCGGCATGAGCCAGAACGGCGCACAGGAGATGGCGCGCGAAGGCAAGAATTATGAAGAGATTCTGATGTTCTTTTATGATGGGGTTGAAATCGGGATTGTGAGGAAGATTAGATTTAGAAGATGGCTGCGCTGAAAGGGCACGGTCAGGATTCCTCCCCAAATGATAAGAGTGTGTGATTGGGGTAAATTAGAAAAAATTCAGGTATTATGTATTATTAAGTAGAAAAGAGACGCATTCGTAAAATGAAAGAAGCGTCTCTTTTTCTGTTGCTTGTATGGATTTCAAGGATGAAGCAGTTATACTGTGTGACGGACTATTTGCGGTACAAATATTTTGGAAGTCCGTTTTCCATAATATGGGAAACGTCCCCTTGGATCAGCGGCTGCGAGTAAGCCAGGAAATCATCGCTGACATCGGTACCGTTTTTCGTGATCCACTCAGCAGGTACTTTCTTTTCCTGATTGCAGATCAGATTGACATCCTTGAGAACTGGATGAATTTTATATACAGTGTTACGATGTTTTACGCATGAAGCGGATGCTGCGCCTAAGTCTGCAGCGTTTGAAACGGCAGCAGCTGCATGAACAGGTTCAGAAGCAGCTGTATCAGTCTCACGCTCAAATGCGACCATCTGTCCAGTGTGACCGTCCAGGGCTGCCTGGACGCCGAAACGACCTGCCATTTCAGCCTCGTTTAAATCAGTACCGGAAACGGTGAGACCGGAGCAGCGCTGGTTGACGTTGAGCTCGACCGAGCGGACCTTGACGCCGAACTGGTTGCGGACATAATTTTCCAGAATTTTTCCGCATCCGGCTAACATTTTGTGACCGAAGGTGTCGACCTGGGCTTCGGTTGAATATTCGCAGATAAAACGACCGCCGTGGTCGCGGATGCCCTCGGAGACGCAGACGATGACATTCGCTGTCTTTTCAAACGCTTTCTTTAAGTCGTCATTAAATTGTGCCAGCTCAAATGGAGCTTCCGGCAGATAGATTAAGAGCGGATTGTCACCGGCTTCCTTGCGTGCTAAGGCAGAGGCAGCCGTCAGCCATCCGGCATGGCGTCCCATGATCTCAACGATGGTGACCGATTTCTGCTGATAGACAGAGGCGTCCAGCGCAATTTCACGGACGGATGCAGCGACATAGCGGGCAGCGCTGCCGTATCCCGGCGTGTGATCGGTCAGGACGAGATCGTTGTCGATCGTCTTGGGAATGCCGATAAAGCGGATCGGGCTTTTGATCTGCGCCGCATAGCGGGAAAGCTTGCTGACGGTGTCCATCGAGTCGTTGCCGCCGATGTAAAAGAAATAGCCGATGTCCAGCCGCTCCAGTTTTTCAAAGAGGACGCGGTAGAAGCTGTCGGAGAGGTTCTCAGGGAGTTTAAAACGGCAGGAACCCAGATACGCCGCCGGAGTCAGGCGAAGAAGTTCCAGATCGTCATCGGAGAGTGTTTCTGAAAGGTTCATATAAGAATCCGCGAGAAAGCCCTCGATTCCATTGATCATACCGTAGACGCAGCCAACAGCATCGCTGTGGCGCGCACCTTCGCAGATAACGCCGTAAAGGCTCCCGTTGATAACCGCGGTCGGTCCGCCGGACTGTCCGACTAAGATGTTTTTCTTGTTCATAAGGTAAATCTCCTTTTTGTGAGGTAAGTACAAGGTTTATGGTATAAAAAGTTTTAGATCAATATAAAAATGTACATAAAATGATTTGCTGGAGTTGTATTTTTCATAGAGGTAAAAATAAATTAAAAAGTACAACTCAAAACGTATCTATTGTAGCGGAAAGAGAGGAAGAAAGCAAGAGAAAAAGGCATATATGATAAATAATATGAAAAGCGGATACTCGGGAAGTAGATAAAGGGCTTATAAAAATTAGGAGATTGATGTATAGAATAGCAGAAACGGGTCATACTGTTAGTATCACAAAAGAGAAATTTTTGAATACTTATCCTCCCCTTTTTAATACCCTGTTCGTTGGCTTTGTGCAGCGGACGGGGTGTTTTTTGTTTCATAGGAAATTACCGAAAAGCCTTTTTTAACAGGAAAACCGCGAATTTTAACCCAGATTAGCTTGCAGAGAAATGGAAGCTGCCGCTCAATCATCTATTTTTGATAATGATTTTGCAACAGCCTCTTTGTTCTTGTGATTAAAAGTATTTCCGATTCCCCCACAAATTTGCCTTTTTCAGATCCAGATACTCATTGTAGGCTTTTTCCAGGATCTGTTTTTCGTTGGAAAATTTCAGAAGGTGGTAGGCTTCGTAAAATTTGTAGTAGCCGGAATCGACGAAGTATTCTTCGCGCTGCGGCTTGCTGTAGTAGCTGTCCGCCATCATCAGATACCAGTGCACGGTCTTTTCGATGGTATCCTGAGGGGTGTTGAAGGTGTACTGGCTTTTGCCAATGTACTTGATGATGGAGGCGGCGACGCCAGTCTCCTCATGAACCTCCCGGAGGGCGGTCTGCTTGAAGTCTTCGCCCGGTTCTACGGTTCCTTTGGGAAGAACCCAGCCTTCGTATTTGTTCCGGTAGTTTTTGTAAAGAACGAGTAATTTTCCCCGAAATATAACCACACCGCCGCAGCTCGTTGCTTCGATCATCTGCAATCCCTCCTGTCCTGGTGTGTGCATGGAAGTTGATTCGTGGCGTATATCCGTGTGCCGGGAACCAGCTTTATGCATATGATTTATACTGGTTTTAGTATACCGCGTTTTGCATGATTATGCAAGATTGGAAAGTCACATAAGGCATCATGAGAAAATCCTGTTACAGTTTGCACAATGTGTGAACTGTAAAAAATCATAAGAAAGATATAAGAAACAGAAGAAAGAAAATCTGGTATGATGAAGATGGAAATGGCTCATATTACAAAAGAATGCAGGCATATGTGCAGCGGAACCTAAAAAATACACAGAATTTGGATGATAGAATTACGAAAAAAAGACAGGAGGCAGGAAAATGGCACAGACAGAACAGAAGAATCAGAATGTAAAAAAACAGTTTGAGGAGCTGCAGTCTCTTTTGGAGCGGGCGATGGCGCTTCAGACGTCGATGGTTTTGTTTGAGTGGGATGATGAGACGCTGGCACCGAAGGGTGCAGCGGAGCATACCGCGCGGGTGATAGGTTCACTTTCGGAGCAGTATCAGGAGATTCTGGCGTCAATGCGTTTTAAGGAGCTGCTGGATGCCTGCCAGAAAGCAGAAAAAGAGAATGCGGGCGTATTTGATGAGGTGCAGTCGGCAATTCTCCGGGAAGCAGCCGAGGAGCAGGAGCGGCTTTCCTGCATTCCGCCGGAGGAATACCGTGCGTATGCAGAACTTACGGCGCGTGCGACGGGAATCTGGACGCGTGCGCGAGAGAAAAATGATTTTGCTTCATTTGCCCCTGTTTTGAAGGAGATTATTTCCTATCAGAAGAAATTTGCGGCGTACCGGGCAAAGCCGGGACAGAAGCTTTACGATGTGATGCTGGATACCTACGAAAAAGGTTTTAATATGGAGATGTTAGATCCATTTTTTGAGCTGATGAAAGGGAAAATCGTGCCGCTTTTGAAAGAATCGGCAGAGCGCTCGAAGACGGTTCCGGACGCCTTTTTATCCGCAGATTATCCGGAGGCGGCGCAGGCAGAGGCGGCGCGTTTCCTAGCAGAGTATGAGGGCTTTGATTTTGACCGGGGAGTACTGGCACTCAGCGCCCATCCGTTTACGACGAATCTGCACAATCATGATGTACGGATCACGACGCATTATCAGAAACGGATTGATTCTTCGATTTTTTCCGTGCTGCATGAGACGGGACATGCTATCTATGAATTTGGCATCCGGGATGACCTGACACAGACGCTGGTGGGGCAGGGAACTTCGATGGGAATGCATGAATGCCAGTCCCGTTTCTTTGAAAATATCGTGGGGCGCAGCCATGCATTCTGGAAACCGATTTATGGAAAAGTGGCGCAGATGTTTGGAAGCCCGCTGACGGAGACGAGTCTGGAGGATTTTCTGGCGGCGGTTAATAGAACCGTTCGGGGGCTGATCCGGACGGAAGCGGATGAGCTTTCTTATCCGCTGCATGTGCTGGTGCGCTATGAAATTGAGAAAATGCTGATTGAGGAGGATCTGGAGGTGGAGAAACTGCCGCAGATCTGGAATGATAAGTATGAAGAATACCTGGGAGTACGCCCGTCCACGGATCGGGAGGGCGTACTGCAGGATATTCACTGGTCACAGGGATCGATCGGCTATTTTCCGTCCTATGCATTAGGAAATGCCTTTGGCGCGCAGATTTATCACCAGATGAAGAAGAAATTGCCGGTAGAAAAACTACTGGAGGCTGGAAACCTGGGAGAAATCCGCGAATATCTGCGGAAAAATATTCACCAGTATGGCAAATTGAAGGACAGCCGTCAGATCCTGCGCGATATGACGGGGGAAGATTTTAATCCGTCATATTATGTGGCATATCTGGAAGAGAAGTATGGACGGCCGGAAAAAGAGCAGTAAGGCGGTCGATCTGTTCTTTCTTGAATTCCAGAGAGGAATGAAAATAGTATTCAAGCGTGACTTTCAAATCGGAGTGTCCCAGAATTTCGCTGAGCGTTTTGGGATCCATGCCATTTGTGATACAGCGGGTGGCAAACGTGTGCCGGATTGCATGAAAATTCAGATAGCGCAGTCCGGCTTGTGATAGAATGCGCTGGTAGTGATTCTGGAAGGTTCGCGGATCCATCGGGGAGCTGGCAGATTGTGACAGCAGAAAATAATCCGGGTGTTCCGGATGAGAATATGGCTGTAGGATCGGCAGAAGGAAAGCGGGCAGGGGAACCAAACGGTTGGAGGAGATGCTTTTGGGACCGGATAAAATGAGTTCTGATTTATGGGTTGTGTCAAGGCGCGTCAGGCGCTGCACCGTGTGTCGGACATGGAGATAGCGATCGGAAAAATGAATATTTTCCCAACGCAGGGCGCAGAGTTCTCCAACCCGCAGCCCTGTATAGAGTCCCAGATAGATGACGGCTTCGGAGACTCCTGTATGGGCAGTTAGATAGTGTTCGAGCTGTTCCTGTTCCTGAAGGGTAAAAACAGGTACTTCAGGGCGCTTTTTTGGAAGACGGGGCGGGAGATAGAGAATGCCGTTTGTCTGCCCGGTTTCATAGGAAAGACGCAGAATGGAGTTGACGAGCAGAAGAATACAGCGGATAGTTCCGTTCCCAAGCGGATGCAGGGAATCCGGGGATAAAAGGGAATTGCGGAATGTCTGAAGCATAGGCAGATCGACCTTTGAAAGCTGGATGGATCTAAAATAAGGGGAGATATAACGGTCTGCCAGATGCCGGTATTTCACATAGGTAGACAGGCTCGCGCCTGTTTCTGCTTTTCCAGCCAGATGGAAAGAAGATCGTTAAAGTACATTGTTTCGTTTTTCATGATGAAACCTCCTGTATAAAAAATAGTTGTCGTGGACAATCGTTATTTTACAGGCAGATATGCAGAAGAAATATGTGACTGCTTATAGCGGAGGGTTTTAAAATGAGATGTGTCTATATGATGACTGACGAAAATATTACAGCAAATGCTGACAAGAAGATTCTTTTTTGGTATAATGAGACAGAATATGTACATGACTGAGAAGAAAGTCTATATCGAAGGTGCCGGTCAGGCGCTATTTAGGGATAAACGACATATTTTATAGAAGATTCTATTTTGAAGAATCAATAGATTTATCATATTCTTGAGATAGAGATACGAAGGCGGGAGTGTCTGAGGCGGTATGATGGCAGCGGCTCGCCTGGTTGGAAAAAGGAGGAATAATTGTATGTGTGGTATCGTAGGATATACAGGAGACCAGCAGGCGGCTCCGATCTTATTAGCGGGTCTGGAGAAGCTTGAATATCGTGGATACGATTCAGCAGGTCTGGCAGTCAGAGACGGAGAACGTGTACCGGAGGTTGTAAAGGCGAAGGGACGTCTGCGCGCGCTGGCAGAGAAAACAGACAATGGACGCGCAATGCGGGGCAACTGCGGTATCGGTCATACCCGCTGGGCGACACACGGGGAGCCGTCTGAGAACAATGCACATCCGCACTGCACGGATGACCGCAGCGTGGTAGCGGTTCACAATGGTATTATCGAAAACTATCAGGAAATTCGCGAAAAACTGATTAAAAATGGATATACGTTTTATTCAGATACTGATACAGAGGTGGCTGTAAAGCTGATCGATCATTATTATAAGAAATACAACGAGGGACCGCTCGATGCGATGGCGCGTGCGATGATGCGTATCCGTGGCACGTATGCACTGGCGGTTATGTTTAAGGATTATCCGGAGGAGATCTTTGTAGCCCGTCAGGATAACCCGATGATCATCGGAGTAGGCGAGGGTGAATCCTTTATCGCGTCGGATGTTCCGCCCCTGCTTCCATATACCCGCAAGGTATACTATATCGGCAATCAGGAATTGGGACGCTTACATAAGGGAGAGGTTACTTTCTATAATATTGATCAGGAAGAGATTCAGAAAGAACTTGTGACGATTGAGTGGGATGCAGAAGCTGCTGAAAAGGGAGGTTATGAGCATTTCATGATTAAGGAGATCCATGAACAGCCGCGTGCGGTTCGGGATACATTAAATTCAGTCATTCGCGATGGTCATATTGACCTGACCGAGGCGGGACTTTCCGATGATGTCATTCGTTCGTTAAAGCGTATTTATATCGTAGCGTGTGGTTCTGCTTACCATGCAGGCGTGGCAGCGCAGTATGTGATCGAAGATCTGGCGCGTATTCCGGTCCGCGTCGAGCTGGCTTCCGAGTTCCGTTACCGGAACCCGATTCTGGAAGAGAACAGTCTGGTTATCATCATCAGCCAGTCGGGCGAGACAGCCGACAGCCTGGCAGCCCTGCGTCTGGCAAAGAGCCAGGGCGTTCCTACGATGGCGATTGTCAATGTAGTAGGTTCCACGATTGCGCGTGAGGCAGATCATATTTTCTACACATTGGCAGGTCCGGAGATTGCGGTGGCGACCACCAAGGCATATAGCACACAGCTGGTTGCCGGATATCTTCTGGGCGTGCAGTTTGCCCATGTGCGCGGTACGATCACAGAAGAAAAATATGAAGAACTCCTTGCAGCCCTGCAGGAACTGCCGGATCAGATCGCGAAGCTGCTCGAAGATGACAAAGAACGCATCCAGTGGTTCGCAGCGAAATATGCCAATGCAAAAGACGTGTTCTTCATCGGCCGCGGCATCGACTACGCAGTCAGCATGGAAGGCAGCCTGAAATTAAAAGAGATCAGCTACATCCATTCCGAAGCGTATGCAGCCGGAGAATTAAAACACGGAACCATCAGCCTGATTGAGGATGGTATCCTCGTAGTCAGCATCCTGACCCAGGAAGCCCTGTATGAGAAGATGATCAGCAACATGGTAGAAGTAAAATGCCGCGGCGCCTACCTCATGGGACTCACAACTGCAGGCAACTACAATATTGAAGACACCGTCGATTTCGCAGTCTATATACCGAAGACTGACGAGCACTTCACACCGAGCTTAGCGGTTGTGCCGCTGCAGCTGCTGGGATATTATGTAAGTGTATCGAAGGGACTGGATGTAGATAAGCCTAGAAACCTGGCGAAGAGTGTTACGGTAGAGTAATAGAGCTTTTTATGGTGTTGTTATAGATCTAGAAAAAGTAATATAAATGGAAAGAAAAGACAAGGTTTGCAAAAAGGCATAAAATGTCAGACGCAGACCTTGTTTTTTGCTTGAAACTAAACAGAAAAAGAGAGTCCTCCGTGTGATTTTGCAATCACGCGGAGGACTCTCTTTTTCGTCTCGTATGCGATTTTTTATCGTCTTTATTTTTTCTCCACCCCATGCTCACTCATCAAAGATTTCATCACATAAGCATAAATCTCTTGGCTTCGATCCTTCCAGTGATTGCACATGATTTCCGCCTGCTCCTTATCCGGAACGGAGATATCGAGATTGACAAGAACGGCTTTTCCTTCCCGCACCTCGCAGTGAACGATGTAGTCCTGATTGGTCGATTTATAGAAATCGGAGATCAGTCCTACCTCGTTTCGCATGCGGAAGCGGTTCTGTTTCAGGTATTCATCCATGTCGCTGACGATGGCAGGAGAGATGTTTTTGCCGAAAAATTCCAGCGTTTCCTCGCCCTCCTTAGTGATCTCATAGCGGGAGCTGTTCCGCATCGTCTCCTTTTTTACCAGACCTGCATCCAGAAGCTCGTTCAAGGCCTTCTGGAGTGTGAAATACGTGGTGTACTCACGATCCAGGAAAAAATTGGAGAGCTGCGCGTTGGTCAGCGGAAAATTGACCTGGTGCAGCATATAGAGATTCATCAGTTTGTAAAGTGTCATCGGTTCAGCCAGCATGGAAAAACTCCTTTATTATTATTTCGTAACTGTGCAAATTTTGTGCGGTTCTTACGGTAAATGCGAGAATCGCTTGAATTGTTACGTTTATTTCTTAATGTGTTCCTTCACAGCCTTGGAAACAGCGTCAGCTACACGCGGATCAAATGCTGCCGGAAGAATGTTCTCGTCGCTCAATTCGCTGTCATCAACCAGAGCAGCAATTGCGTTGGCAGCAGCCAGTTTCATTTCTTCGGTGATAGCGGTTGCGCGTCCTTCCAGAGCGCCGCGGAAGATGCCTGGGAAGATGAGAACGTTGTTGACCTGGTTCGGGAAATCGGAACGTCCGGTTCCTACGACTCTTGCACCAGCAGCTTTTGCCAGATCCGGCATGATCTCCGGTACCGGGTTTGCCATTGCGAAGAGAATGGAATCCTTATTCATGGAAGCAACCATCTCCTGGGAAACGATGCCCGGAGCAGACACGCCTACGAAGATGTCAGCGCCTTTTAATGCATCGGCAAGTGTGCCCGTCTTGTGCTCTAAGTTGGTAACTTCGACCATCTTTTCCTGCATCCAGTTAAGCCCTTCCATGCCCTTGCAGAGCATACCGGTCTTATCACACATGGTGATATGCGGGAATCCGTAGTTTAAGAGCAGTTTGGTAATGGCAACGCCTGCGCTTCCGGCGCCGTTGACAACGACGCGGCAGTCTTCCTTCTTCTTGCCGGTTACTTTCAGGGCGTTGATGATGCCTGCCAGTACGACGATGGCGGTTCCGTGCTGATCATCGTGGAAAACCGGAATGTTTAACAGTTTCTTTAAACGTTCCTCGATCTCAAAGCAGCGCGGTGCGGAGATGTCCTCCAGGTTGATACCGCCGAATGCCGGGGCAATGCGGACAACTGTCTCGATGATCTCCTCGGTGTCCTGTGTGTCGAGGCAGATCGGGAATGCATTGATGCCGCCGAACTCTTTAAACAGAACGGCTTTTCCTTCCATAACCGGCATAGCTGCTAACGGTCCGATATTGCCAAGTCCCAGAACGGCGCTTCCGTCGGAGACAACGGCTACAGTGTTGGACTTGATGGTGTAGCGGTATGCAGCTTCCGGATCTTTTGCAATTACCTTACATGGTTCTGCAACGCCCGGTGTGTATGCCAGAGCCAGATCCTCTCTGGTTTTTACCTGTACTTTGGAGACGGTATCGAGCTTGCCGTTCCATTTTTCATGAAGTTCGAGTGCTTTTTCATTGATCGTCATGGTTTTTATCCTTTCGAATGCTTTCATTTTATTCTTACATTATAATAGCAATTTTGACATTTTAAATCAAGATGCATATTTTAGAATGCAGGAAGGGCAGTACCATGTTACTGTACACACACAGTACCACTTATTTATAATACTTATACCTATCATGTAGCATAGCATATAAATGAAGTTCGTAAATGTTATTTTTATGCATAAAACACATGAAAAATGCATAAAACACGTTTTTATACAAAAATTATTCATAAAAATGCAAAAAAAGTATTGCATAATTAGGATCAAGGAGGTATAATCTGGGTAATTTCACGTGAGGCATATAAATCTGCCGGTCTTAGTTGACTGGATGGACAAAGAAAAAAGCATCACGCAGGCAAATGATTGGAGGAAATGAAAAATGGCTAAGAAATATAATAAAATTGTTCTTGCATATTCAGGCGGTCTGGACACATCGGTTTTAATCCCGTGGCTGAAAGAAAACTATGGCTGTGAGGTTATCGCAGTTTCCGCTGACGTAGGTCAGGGTGCGGAGCTGGATGGTCTGGAAGAGAAGGCATTAAAGACAGGTGCTTCCAAGCTGTACATCGAGGATCTGAAGAAAGAGTTCGTAGATGAGTACATCATCCCGACCATGAAGGCTGGCGCTACTTATGAGCATTACCTGTTAGGTACTTCCTTCGCTCGTCCGATTATCGCTAAGAGAATCGTTGAAATTGCGAAGAAAGAGGGCGCAGACGCTATCTGCCACGGCTGTACCGGTAAAGGAAACGATCAGGTTCGTTTCGAACTGGCTATCAAGGCATTTGCTCCGCAGATGGATGTTATCGCTCCGTGGCGTTTCTGGGAACTGAATTCCCGTGAAAAAGAGATCGAGTACGCAGAGGCTCACAACATTCCGTTAAAGATTACGAAAGAGACCAACTACTCAAAGGATAAGAACCTGTGGCATTTGTCCCATGAGGGTCTGGATCTGGAGGATCCGGCAAACGAGGCTCCGATCAACAAACCTGGATTCCTTGAGTTGGGCGTATCTCCGGAGAATGCACCGGATAAAGCTGCTTATGTAACCATCCACTTCGAGAAGGGTGTTCCGACCAGTGTAAATGGCGAGGAGATGGATGCAGAGAAGGTAATCGAGACTCTGAACAAATTAGGCGGTGAGAATGGCTGTGGTCTGCTGGATATCGTAGAGAACCGTCTGGTTGGCATGAAGAGCCGCGGTGTTTATGAGACTCCTGGCGGAGCTATTCTTTACAAGGCACATGAGAAACTGGAAGAAATCACTCTGGACAAAGAGACACAGCACTACAAACAGCAGCTGGCTCTCAAGTTCGCTGAGTTAGTATACAACGGTCAGTGGTACACACCGCTTCGCAAGGCGATGAGCGCATTTGTTGATTCCACACAGGAGACCGTAACCGGTGATGTAAAACTGAAACTCTACAAGGGCAACATTATTCCGGCATCTGTTACATCTCCATACACCCTGTATTCCGCAGGTATGGCTACCTTCGATGAGGATGACTGCTACGATCAGGCAGATTCCGCTGGATTCATCAACCTGTTTGGACTTCCGATCAAGGTTCGCGCCCTGAACGACGAAGTTCTGGCAGCAAAGACCGGCGAGCATTTTCCAGGCGTAGAGTAATTTAGGAAAATAATAAATAATCTGCAGGCGACAAGCCGCAGCCGATGGTGACCATTGGTTTTCCGGTATCTGCCGGTTCCAATGGTCGCATTGGTTCTAAATCAGAGAATAAAAAGGAGTTTACACTTATGGCAAAGTTATGGGCAGGACGATTCGGAAAAGAGACGGATCTGGAGGTGAATGATTTTAACTCATCGATTTCCTTTGACTGTCGTCTTTATAAGGAAGATATCACAGGCTCCATGGCCCATGCGGCTATGCTGGGCAAGCAGGGCATCATTGCGAAGGAAGAATCAGACAAGATTATCGAAGGACTGAAAGGTATCTTAGCGGATATCGAGGCAGGCAAGATTCATTTCTCACAGGATTATGAGGATATTCATATGAATGTAGAGCAGATTCTGACCGAGCGCATCGGCGATGCCGGAAAACGTCTTCATACGGCGAGATCCAGAAATGATCAGGTTGCACTGGATATGCGTCTTTACGTGAAGAAAGAGATCGTGGCAATCAAGAAAGAAATCATCGATTTCATGGAAGCACTCTGTGAGAGCGCGAAAAATAATCTGGAGACTGTTATGCCGGGGTATACGCACCTGCAGCGGGCACAGCCGGTTACATTTGGACATTATATGATGGCATACGCCAATATGATGCGCCGCGATGTGATCCGTCTGGAAAACTGCTTAGAGGGCATGGATGATATGCCGCTCGGCTCAGGCGCACTGGCTTCCACCACATATCCGATTGACCGTGATTTTGTACGCCAGCAGCTTGGTTTTGCCAGAGTGACCAACAACTCCCTGGATGGTGTTTCTGACCGCGATTACTGCGTGGAGCTGACAGCCGCTTTATCCATCCTGATGATGCATCTGTCCCGTTTCTCTGAGGAAATTATTTCCTGGTGCTCCTGGGAGTTCAAGTTTGTAGAGCTGGATGATGCATTCTCCACCGGTTCTTCCATTATGCCCCAGAAGAAAAATCCGGATGTATGCGAGCTGGTCCGCGGCAAGACAGGACGTGTCTACGGCGATTTATTTACTCTTCTTACAATGTTAAAGGGCATTCCGCTGGCATACAACAAAGATATGCAGGAAGACAAAGAGGCTGTCTTTGATGCGATTGACACCGTAAAACAGTGCCTGCGTGTGCTGACACCGATGTTCTCCACGATGCAGATTCTGAAAGACAATATGAAGAAAGCCGCTCTGAAGGGCTTTATCAATGCAACGGACTGTGCAGATTACCTGACCAAGAAGGGAATGCCGTTCCGTGATGCATACAAGACAGTCGGACAGCTGGTTGCACAGTGTGTACGTGAGGACAAGTCTTTAGCCGATCTGACTCTGGAAGAGTACAAGACGCATTCGGATGCCTTTGAGAATGACGTATATGAAGCGATAGACTTAAAGACCTGTGTACGTGGACGTAAGGTGATTGGTGGACCGGCTCCGGAGGAAGTAACCCGTCAGATTTTGGTGATTGAGAAGTTTGTGAGCGAGCACGAAACGGTTTAGTGCATTCTGGTCAGCGCCGGATGCGGATGGTGATGGCTGCGTAAGCAATGACGGGCGTTGGAAATGTGACATAAGAAAGACGGATAGGAAACGGGGGACGAACAATGGCGAAACCGAAGATTTATATAGACGGAAAAGAAGGAACAACCGGACTGCAGATTTATGATCGTCTGGCCGGGAGAGAGGATATCGAACTGCTTCTGATTGATGAAGAAAAGCGGAAAGACAGTGAAGAACGGCGGAAACTGATTCACGCAGCAGATATTGTATTCTTGTGTCTGCCGGATATGGCGGCGATCGATGCGGTTGCGCTGGCAGAAGGTTCCAAGGCACGTATCATCGATGCCTCTACCGCACACCGGACGGCAGCCGGATGGACGTATGGTATGGCAGAGCTTTCGAATGCACATCGCGAGGCAATTCAGAAATCGAACCGCGTAGCGAATCCAGGCTGTCATGCGACCGGATTTATCACTTCAACGTATCCGCTGGTTGCACAGGGCGTGATTCCGAAGGATTATCCGATGACGGTATTTTCGCTGACTGGCTATTCGGGCGGCGGCAAAAAGATGATTGCCGAGTATGAATCCCCAGAGAAGCCGCAGAGTTATTTTGCACCCCGTATCTATGGCCTGACTCTGAAACATAAACATCTGCCGGAAATGCAGAAAATCTGCGGACTGGACTTCCCGCCGGTATTCAGTCCGATCGTGGATGATTACTATAAAGGAATGGCCGTCACGATTCAGCTTCAGAACCGTCTGCTTCCGGGGAAGCCGACCGCGGAAGATATCTACGAGAAGCTGGCTGGCTGGTATGACGGACAGAAACTCATTAAGGTACATCCGTTTGGATATGACGGTATGATCGCGGCGGCAGATATGGCAGGCCGAGACAGTCTGGAGCTGATTGTCAATGGTCACGGGGAACAGACCATGGTGACGGCGCTCTTTGATAATCTTGGAAAGGGTGCTTCAGGCGCAGCCGTTCAGAACATGAACCTGATGCTTGGATTTGAGGAGACAGCTGGACTGGCACTATAGAGGGGTTGAGAGATAAAACCATAAATTAGCTGCGGGGGACTATAGAGACGAAGTTATATAAAAATGTACTCTCGGAGTCTTTCTGCACTTGCTTTTGTGGCTGATTTTCCGCCAGCCGCACCCGAATTTCATCAACGTACGCACCGCGTACGCCTCAGAAATTTGGGCACAACTGACAAAAAAACATCTCACAAAATCAAGCACAGAAAGATTCCGAGAGTACATTAAAAATGACAGGAGGAATGTCATATGAAGATAATCGAAGGCGGTGTTTGTGCTGCAAAAGGATTTAAAGCGGGCGCGATGCGCTGTGGAATCCGCAAATCTCATACAAAAAAGGATCTGGCGATGATCCTTTCGGACTGTGTCTGCAACGCATCGGCGGTTTATACGACCAACCGCGTCAAGGCATCACCGATTTTACTGACAAAGGAACATCTGACCGACGGAAAGGCACAGGCGGTTATTGTCAATTCCGGAAATGCGAACGCGTGCGCTCCGTTTGGCATGGAGAATGCAAGAAGACAGGCAAAGGCAGGCGCGCGAGCGCTGGGCGTTTCGGAGGAAAATGTAATCGTAGCATCGACCGGCGTCATCGGTCAGACGCTTCCGGTTGAGGCGATCGAGGCTCATGCAGGCGAGATGGAGATGAAATATGACAACTCCCTGGTAGCTGCAGAAGCGATCATGACGACCGATACAAAAGTGAAGACGATCGCTGTTGAATTTGATGTAGATGGAACAACCTGCCACATCGGCGGTATCTGTAAGGGTTCCGGCATGATTCACCCGAATATGGGAACGATGCTGTGCTTCATCACAACCGATTGTGCAGTCAGCAGCGAGATGATCCGCAAGGCGCTGTTATTCAATGTAAAACGTACCTTCAACCGTGTGACTGTTGACGGCGATACTTCCACCAACGATATGTGTACCGTTCTGGCAAATGGTATGGCTGGCAATGCGGAGATTACTGCAGAAGATCCGGCATACGAGGCATTCCGCGAGGCATTGCAGACGGTTATGCAGGATCTGGCTCGTAAGATTGCGGCAGACGGCGAGGGCGCAAGCAAGCTGATGACCTGTACCGTGAAGGGAGCGAAGGACGAGGAGACAGCCGAGGTACTGGCAAAATCCATCGCCGGTTCTTCCCTGACCAAAGCAGCAATGTTCGGTTCCGATGCGAACTGGGGACGCGTTCTCTGCGCGATGGGCTATTCCGGAGCTGAGTTTAACACGGAGAAAGTGTTAGTCGAGTTTGCTTCCAAAGAGGGCAGCATTGCGGTCTGTGAGGACGGCAGAGGACTTGATTTTGATGAAGATCTGGCAAAGAAAATCTTAAGCCAGGATGAAGTGGAGATCAATGTAACGCTTCAGGAAGGCAGCGGAAGCGCTACCTGCTGGGGATGCGATTTGACCTATGATTATGTGAAGATTAATGGAGATTATCGGACGTGATGAAAACAGGATCAAAAATGAGCGCAGAAGTCCTGGTAGAGGCACTGCCTTATATTCAGGAATATGCAGGTAAAATTATCGTTGTAAAATACGGCGGAAACGCATGATTAATGAAGATTTAAAGCAGGCGGTGATCGAGGATATCGTCCTTTTAAATCTGGTAGGAATCAAGGTCGTGCTGGTACACGGCGGCGGTCCGGAGATTTCGGAGATGCTCAAAAAAACCGGAAAAGAGTCTAAATTTGTCAAAGGTCTGCGCTACACAGACCGCGAGACGATGGATATTGTCCAGATGATTCTCTGCGGCAAGGTTAACAAAAACCTTGTTTCCCTGTTTGAGAAAGCAGGCGGACATGCCGTTGGTCTGGGCGGCATGGACGGCGGACTCTTCAAGGCGATCCAGTTAGTCGATCCGGATGGAACGGAATACGGCTATGTGGGAGATATTAAAGAAGTCAATGAGAAAGTCGTTCTCGATGTTTTAAATGAGGGCTTTATCCCGGTTGTTTCCTCCGTGGCAGCAGGCATGGACGAGGAGACAAACTATAACATCAATGCAGATACGGCAGCGGAGAAGCTGGCGGTGGCACTGAAAGCAAAAAAACTGATTCTTCTGACGGATGTATGCGGTCTGATGCGCGATCCGAAAGACGATTCGACACTGATTCCGAGACTGAAAGTTTCTGAGGTTCCGGCGCTTATCAAAGAGGGTGTGATCTCCGGCGGCATGATTCCGAAGGTAGACTGCTGTGTTGAGGCAGTACGCCAGGGTGTAGAACGTGCCAATATCCAGGATGGTCGTGTGCCGCACTCGATTCTGGTCGAGCTTTTGAGCGATGACGGTGTAGGAACCATGTTCTCGTAAACAAAGTTTGAAAGATGCATGGAGGATTTTTATGACATTTGAAGAAATCAAACAGGGCGAAGAAACTTATATTATGCACACATACGGACGTTTCCCGATTGCGCTGGATCACGGAAAAGGCGCGACGCTGTGGGATACGGACGGAAAGAAATACATTGATCTGACCTCTGGCATCGGTGTCAACAGTCTTGGCCATGACAACGAGGCGCTGACGACTGCGGTATCGGAGCAGGCACATAAGCTGATGCATGCCTGCAACCTGTATTACACCGAGCCGATGGTGCAGGCAGCAAAGAAGTTGGTCGATGCAACCGGAATGGGAAAAATCTTTTTTGCAAACTCCGGTGCGGAAGCCAACGAGGGCATGATCAAGCTGGCAAGAAAGTATTCCTTTGACAAATACGGCGAGGGAAGAAATAAGATTATCACGCTGAAACAGTCCTTCCACGGACGTACCGTGACGACATTAAAGGCAACCGGACAGGACAAGTTTCATCAGTATTTCTTCCCATTTACGGAAGGATTTGATTATGCAGCAGCCAATGATATCGAAGACATGAAGCGCAAGATCGATGGTACGACCTGCGCTGTCATGATGGAGATGATTCAGGGCGAGGGCGGCGTCCTTCCGCTTGATAAGGAATTTGTACAGGCAACTGCCGAGTTCTGCAAGGAGAAGGACATCCTGCTTCTGATTGACGAGGTTCAGACGGGCATCGGACGTACCGGAAGCCTGTTCTGCTATGAGCAGTACGGCGTTCAGCCGAACATCATCAGTATGGCCAAGGGACTCGGCGGCGGTGTTCCGATCGGTGCTGTCATGGCGGATAAGAAATGCCAGGATGTACTGGGCGCCGGTACGCACGGTACAACCTTTGGCGGCAATCCGCTCTGCTGTGCGGCTGCCAATACCGTATTAGATATCGTAAATAAGCCGGAATTCCTGAAATCGGTTCAGGAAAAGGGCGAGTACCTGAAAAAGGAGATTTTAGCGATCGGTTCTCCAAAGGTAAAGACTGTTCGCGGCATGGGATTGATGTTAGGCATCGTAGTGGACAAAGATGAGAGAGCTGCGATGGTCAGTCAGTTGATGGAAAAAGGCGTCCTGGTCCTGACAGCCGGTACAGAGGCGATCCGTCTGCTTCCGCCGCTTGTTATCACGAAAGAGGAGATGGACGAGGCAATCGCTGCTATGAGGGAGGTATTTTAGACATGAAGCATTTATTAAAGCTGTTGGACTGCACACCGGAGGAGATTACCTCGATTCTGGATCTGGCAGATCAGTTAAAATATGAGCGGAAACATCACATTTCACATCGTCTTCTGGAGGGCAAATCCATTGGTCTGATTTTCCAGAAGTCATCCACCCGTACCAGAGTTTCGTTTGAGACCGGTATGTTCCAGCTCGGCGGACAGGCACTGTTCCTTTCCTCCCGCGACTTACAGATCGGACGCGGTGAGCCGGTACAGGATACCGCACGCGTACTCTCCCGTTATCTGGACGGCATCATGATCCGTACCTACGAGCAGAAAGAAGTGGAGGATCTGGCAAAATACGGTTCTATCCCGATCATCAACGGTCTGACTGATTTCTGCCATCCGTGCCAGGTACTGGCTGATCTGATGACGATCCGTGAGAAATACGGCGTACTGAAAGGGCTCAAGATGTGTTACATCGGCGACGGCAACAACATGGCGAACTCCCTGATCGTAGGCGGTCTGAAATCGGATATGCAGGTATCTATCGCAACTCCGGATAATTACCGTCCGGCGAAAGAAATGCTAGATTTCGCAGCTGGCAATGACGCATTTACACTGGTAAATGATCCGATCAAGGCAGTGGAAAATGCAGACGTTGTCATCACAGATACATGGACTTCCATGGGTCAGGAAGAAGAGAAGAAGATCCGCCAGCAGGCATTCCAGGGATATCAGATCAATGATGAACTGATGGCTGCGGCAAAACCGGGGGCGATGGTAATGCACTGTCTGCCGGCTTACCGTGGACAGGAGATTACCGAGAAGATCTTTGAAGAACATGCGTCTGAGATCTTTGAAGAGGCGGAAAACCGGTTGCATGCCCAGAAGGCGGTTATGGTTACGCTGATGAAATAGAAATATATAGAAATGCATAAAAATGGCAAGGTGACGCGCCAGAAGCCAAATGCCCTCCGTTGCGGTTTCGGAGCCGGTAACACTAGGCTTGCATAGATTTGTTAAAAGCAGAGTCCAAAATACAAACTCGCTTCGCTCAGACAGGTGTATTTTGAACTCTAACACAAATCTCTGCGAGCCAAGAGTTACCAAGACTCCTGCAAATGCAACGGAGGGCATTTGGCTTCTGGCGCTGTATGTTGTATGCTTTTTGGGGTGTTTAAAAAGTGGAAATGTATGTTATAATTGGCATAAATAGTATAATATAAAAAATTTAGCAGATTAAGAAAATTTTAGGAGGTATCAGTATGACGAAAGAAGAGATTTCAGCGCGTCAGCAGCAGGCGGCTCAGTTTCATGCAATGGGGTATAATTGTGCCCAGTCGGTGGCGTGTGCGTTTGCGGATAAGGTGGATTTGGACAAGGTGGCGCTGTTTAAGGTGACGGAGGGGCTTGGTCTTGGCATGGGCGGCATGAATGGTACCTGCGGGGCCATTTCGGCGGCGGCTGTGCTGGCGGGGCTGAAGGATAGTACCGGGGATCTGGAGCTGGCGAATTCGAAGGCGGTTTCTTATAAGGATGCCAGAGAGTGCATCGCGCGTTTCCTTGAGAAGAACCAGAGCGTGGTCTGTAGGGATTTGAAGGGTGTAGAAACAGGAAATGTGCTGCGTGCCTGTCCGGACTGCATCAGCGATGCGGTGGAGATTATCGGAGAAGTATTGTTCTAATATATCCTCACAAATTGGCACGTTTGAAACTTCAGGTCTATGTTTTCCGTACCGTAGAATGAGTCAGACTGGATGGCAGATATTCTCCATTGTGTGAGAATATCTGCTTTTTATATATAAGGCTTGAAGATCTGAGAACAGGGGTGGCAGCGACTGACTTAATGCGCATCCCCTTAAATTTTTCTTAGAATACATCTAAATCCTGTCCATTTACAACGGCACCTTCATATCCGGCATCACGGATTTCCTGCAAAATGGCGGTGTTTCTGCGCGCCATCTCAGCCTCGACATCGCGGGTGTTGTCCTGGATTTCCATGTGATAGATACGGTGGTAGGTAACCAGAAGCCGCGGGTGCGCTTTGGCGGCAATCTTTGCCAGATCAACGCTGAGAGTGTGAACTTCCTGGTGGTATTTCTGCCATTTTGGCTCTCTGGCGGAGAGTCCGGCGGTGTACTCGACCTCATGGAGGAGAATATCGCAGCCTTCCGCTTTCTGCGCCACGATCTCAAGCGGAGCCGTGTCACCGCTGATCACGATCACCTTATCCGGTGTTGTAAACTTAAATCCGTAGCTTTCAAGCGTACCGTGGCTGACTGGAAATGCCTCAACCGTCACGCGGTCATCCTGATAAATGATACCAGGCTGGATATCGGTAGTTTCGACTTTGTAGCCATTTTCGTTGGCTTTTTCAAAGCCGTGGATACGGAAGTCGATGTCCGTCTCATATGCTTTTAAAATATGTTCGGTCATGTTCTGGATGCCTTTTGGACCGAATACTTTCAGCGGCTTCGGGCGTTCCAGTACCCACGGGGTAAAAATGAGATCCGGATAGCCGGCCGTGTGGTCGGTGTGCAGATGTGTGCAGAATGCGATCATCAGCCGGTCCGGGCGCAGGGCATCAATTCCCTGTTGGTATGCTTTCGCCGCCTGACGGACAACGCCAGGACCAAAATCTACAAGATAAGCGCGGTCGCCTACGACAACTGCAGAAGAAGGACCGCTGGCATTCGGGCAGGCGTTTGGGGTACCGGTTCCGAGAAGTACAAGCTTTGTTTCCATCATAAATATTCATCTCCTAAATTCATATGTAATATATTTTGCGCGAAATCATGAAAAAAGTTCGGGCAAATTAGATGTGTTCAGCTTTGCACAGGTAAACACTGTGTCAAAGGCTGAATATATGTTTCGATCCTTTTGTTTTCATCAAGAGAAAGGTTTAATTTTGAGCGCCGTCTGTATGCCGGATGGAGATTCCCGTAAATCCATAGAAAATACTGAACAAAGGTGTTAAGTACAGTAAGAACAGGTATGGGAAGAATACTGACCAGGCAACGCCGAGGGTTCCAGACATGTATACACAGTAACCGTGCCACGGAATCATCGGACCGGATAAAGTACCTGCGTCCTCAAGGGTACGAGAAAGGATTTCTGGTGCGATTTTTCTGGATTTGAACAGCGGTTTCATCATATTTCCAGTCAGGACGTGGGACATCGGCTGGGAACAGCTGATTAAGCTGGTTACATAGCCGACTAAAAGGCTTGCTGCAATCAGGCTGCCATCGCTGTTGATGTGATTTACGATGGCGTTTAAGAGATTGCCGAGAACGCCGAGGCGATCCAGCATACCGCCCATACCAACTGCAAAGCAGATGATTGCCACATACTGAAGCATGCTGCTCATACCGCCGCGGTTTAAGATGGTCTGTAAAATACCTTCCTCAATGCTGGTACTGTATCCGTTGTAAGCAACACGGATGATACTCTGCAGAGTTGCGCCCTGATAGAAGAAAGAGACAGCTCCGGCGCAGATGGCGGAAAGACCAAGGGAGACAACCGAGTTTACTTTGCATAAAAGCAGAATAATGATTGCGATGGCTGGCAGCAGAGTGATGAAGCCAAGTTTAAACTCACCTTGCAGGGCATCGATGTATGTCAGAAGATTTCCAGTTTCATAGTTCCCTGAAGTCTGGCTGATGCCAAGAATTACAAAGAGAACCAGGCTGATGACAAAGGTCGGAAGCGTGGTCCAGAGCATGGAACGCACGTGGTCGTTTAATTTAGAGCCAGCAACCGCTGGAGCCAGGTTGGTTGTGTCGGAAAGCGGGCTTAATTTGTCACCGAACATCGCGCCGCAGATGACAGCACCTGCCACCATGCCAGGATGGATGCCCATCGCGTTGCCGATTGCCATCATGGCAACACCGGCACTGCCGACGGAACCGTAGGAGGTTCCGGTCACAAGGCTTAATACGGCACAGAAAATCAGGGTCAGAGGCAGCAGCCAGGTCGGGTTGATCAGTTTTAAACCGCCGACAATGATGGTTGCAATCGTGCCGCTTTGCAGCCAGGTACCGATCATGACGCCGATTGCCATGAGCAGGCACAGGGTAGGAACGACAACCCGGATCGCGTCGTAAGCGCCGTTTACAACATGCTCATAATTTATGCGTAATACCTTACAAAACAGATAGATGATGATCCAGCTCATAAATAGTCCAATCATCGGTCCGCCCGTTTTCAGCCGGATGCAGACTGCAACCGCTCCGATGATCAGGAGCAGAAGCAGAAGCGACTGAGGCATGTTTAATTTTTTGTCTTCGCTCATAACATAGTTCCTCCCTAATGTGAAAGTCGTGCTTTTTTGAATTTAATGCGTTGAGGTTTAACGCGTTAAATTGTAAATTTATTTTCATTATATAGAATAATTCCGAAAAAATCAACCGTAGGAATAATATTTATTTGGCTCAAGGGAGAAGAGGTGCAGGTGATGTTCCGTGATGTGAAGAATTATGATATAATGGCAGAATTACTTAAAAATTTGACAGGAGAATGTTATGGAACAGAGGATTCAGTTATCGGATCATTTCGGTTTTGGGAGATTGATCCGGTTTACAATTCCATCTATTTTAATGATGATTTTTACCTCCATTTACGGAGTGGTAGATGGATATTTTGTATCGAATTTTGTAGGAAAAACGCCGTTTGCGGCGGTCAATTTCATTATGCCGTTTCTGATGGTCGTAGGTGCCATGGGATTTATGTTCGGCACGGGTGGAAGTGCCCTGATCGCCCGGATTATGGGCGAGGGCAGGCGTGAGAAGGCGCAGGAGATTTTTTCCCTTCTGATCGCTGCGACCTTTGTTTCTGGTCTGGTAATTGCGGTTATCAGTATTCTGTTTTTACCGCAGATCGCTGCCTTTCTTGGCGCGAAGGGAGAGATGCTGGCGGACTGCATCCGGTATGGACGGATCATTCTGGTGGCGCTTCCGTTTTTAATGTTGCAGTATGCGTTTGGCAGCCTTTCCGTGACGGCGGAGAAGCCGAAGCTGGGGCTGATTGTAACGATCATTTCGGGTGTGCTTAATATGACGGGAGATGTTCTGTTCATGGGAGTGTTCCATTGGGGAATTGCCGGAGCGGCGATGGTGACTGCGATGGGACAGATCATAGGAGGAACGATACCGCTGGTTTATTTCCTGCGGAAGAACAGCAGCAGCCTCCGCCTTCGCAGACCAAAGTGGGATGGAGGAGCGCTCAGACGTGCCTGCACCAACGGTGTATCGGAATTGATGAGCAGTATTTCCATGTCCATTGTCGGCATGCTGTATAACGCGCAGCTGATGCGCTACGCGGGAGAAAACGGAGTCGCAGCTTACGGAACCATCATGTATGTGGACTTTATTTTCCTTGCGATTTTCATCGGTTATGCGACCGGCGTAGCTCCGGTTATCAGCTATCACTACGGCGCAGGAAATAAAAAGGAGTTAAATAACCTGCTAAAGCGCAGTGTGCTTCTGATCGCGGCGGCGTCTCTGAGCATGCTGCTGCTGTCCGAGGTGATGGCGGCACCGTTGGCAGCTATTTTCGTAGGATATGATGCCGGGCTTCTGGACATGACGGTACATGCGTATTCCATTTATGCGGTTTCGTTCTTATTCTGCGGTTTCTCCATTTTCAGTTCCGCCTTTTTTACGGCGCTGGGAGATGGACTGACCTCGGCGCTGATAGCATTTTTGCGTACTCTTGTGTTTGAAAGTGCATCGGTTATCATTCTGCCGCTGCTCCTGGGCTTGAACGGAATCTGGGGTGCAATTATCGTGGCGGAATGTATGTCCGTGACGGTGTCAGTTATCTTTTTGGTGGCGAAGAGAAGGAGGTATCAATATTTTTAGACGCAGCGGATTTATAACCGGCTGGATGGCATGATTTTTAGCGCCCTTTCTAAAATCGGAAAAGCAAGTGGTGCACTGGAAAAGCCACCGAAGCATAAACTATCAGTAAGTAAGCTTCAGGGTGGCTTTTTCTTTGCATACATTTCCAAAGCCTTTGACACCTGGAGAGGAACGGTCCTGTCTGGAACGCATGAAAGAGGGAGACCATGAGGCACGCAATACTCTGATAGAGCGAAATTTACGGCTGGTGGCGCATGTGACCAGAAAATATCAGGGTACAGATTATGAAATGGAAGATCTCCTGTCGATCGGCACCATCGGGCTCATTAAAGCGGTCAATACGTTTCATCCGGAGCGGGGATCGCGGTTGGCGACATATGCGGCGAAATGTATCGAGAATGAGATTCTGATGACCTTCCGTGCTGGTAAAAAATATGCAAAGGATATCTCGTTATATGACCGATCGGGGTAGATAAAGACGGAGAAACCGTCAGCCGGATGGATGTGCTGGAGGCAGAAGGAAAAGAAGTTCTGGAAACCATTATTTTAAAGCAGGAAATTGAACAGCTTTACCGCGCCTATGAAGCGTGTTTAAAAGAAACAGAGAAAATCGTCTTACGCAGCCGGTACGGGCTGTTTGGCGGAAAGGAACAGACGCAGCGGGAGATTGCCGCCAGACTTGGGATTTCGCGTTCTTATGTGAGCCGGATCGAGAAGCGGGCGCTGGAAAAAATGCGGCGGGGATTTGCGGAACACAAATAAAGAACAGAAAAAGCGGCTGGCAGATGTTAGGATGGACATCTGTCAGCCGCTTTTGTCATGTAATAGGAAATTTTCTGGAATTCCCTATTACACAAAAAGGCACTAACGTGCCAATGATGCGCACTCGCGCGAAGCAGAAACATGTCGCAAGCGACCGCGCTCGGCGCGAGAATGTGCCAAGCACATTCTTTTTCATCTCTTAGTCCTCAGCGTCCCGATATCCGTTCGGGTTCATCGACTGCCATTTCCAGGAGTCAGCGCACATCTCCTCAATGCCGTACTGAGCTTCCCAGCCGAGTTCATTTTTCGCTTTGGTAGCATCGGAGTAGCAGGTTGCGATATCGCCGGCGCGGCGTGGCTTGATTTCATAAGGAATTGTTTTGCCGCAGGCTTTTTCGTAAGCCTTGACAACATCGAGTACGCTGTAGCCTTTGCCGGTGCCGAGGTTGTAGATATATACGTCTGGCTTATCGTTAAATTTCTGGAGTGCTTTTACATGACCGACCGCAAGGTCAACTACGTGGATGTAATCGCGCACACCGGTTCCGTCTGGAGTCGGGTAATCATTGCCGAAGACACCGAGACATTTCAGCTTGCCGACAGCAACCTGTGCGATATAAGGAACCAGATTGTTCGGGATTCCCTTCGGATCCTCGCCGATCAGACCGCTCTTGTGTGCACCGATTGGGTTGAAGTAGCGGAGCAGAACAACATTCCATTCCGGATCTGCTACGTGCAGGTCAGTTAAAATCTGTTCAAGCATTCCCTTTGTCTGACCGTAAGGGTTTGTGATTTTGCCTTTCGGGCATTCTTCGGTGATCGGGACGAATGCCGGATCTCCGTATACGGTAGCGGAGGAACTGAAAATGATTTTCTTGACGCCATGATTGCGCATTACGTCGCAGAGAATCAAGGTTCCGGTGATATTGTTGTGGTAATATTCCAGTGGCTTCGCAACGGATTCTCCGACTGCCTTTAAGCCTGCAAAATGAATGACCGAATCGATGGAGTCTTTCTCAAAAATCTCATTGACTGCCTCGCGATCCAGCATATCTGCCTTGTAAAAGGTTACATGCTTGCCGGTGATTTTCTCCACGCGGCGCAGCGCTTCCTCACTGGCATTGTAAAGGTTGTCCATGACAACGACCTCATATCCGGCGTTTAAAAGTTCGATGCAGGTATGACTGCCGATGTAACCGGCGCCTCCAGTAACTAAAATAGCCATTGTAAACTCCTCCTTCATCCTACCTATAAGAATAATTCATTTTATACCTTCAATCTTTCTTTATTATAAACGCGGCTTGCGAGGAAAACAATCGGAAATATTGTCATGTGTTATCGAAATTATATTTTAAGAGGAAGTTTAACAACGCTTTGCGTAGAATTGGAAAGACTCGGATACAGTGTGCGTGATGATAGAATGTGCGTTCGAAAAACAGCTTGCATTTAAAAAGAGGGTGTGATATGATAAATGCAGAACGGATGTTCGAGAAACGGGAGGAGGCAGAACCTCATGCTGATACAGGAAAATCTTTCAATCGAAGAAAAGTTAAGAATTTTATCGGATGCGGCGAAGTATGACGCCGCCTGCACATCCAGCGGCGTGGGTAGAAAGGGAAAGGAAGGCTTTCTTGGAAACAGCCGGGTGGACGGCATCTGCCACAGTTTTGCCTCGGATGGGCGCTGTATCTCCCTGCTGAAAATTTTATTTACGAACCAGTGCATCTATGACTGTCATTACTGTGTCAACCGTCGGAGCAATGATACGGTCCGTACCTCCTTTACGCCGGAGGAGGTCTGCCGTCTGACGATGGAATTTTACCGGCGCAACTATATAGAAGGATTGTTTTTAAGTTCCGGTGTGCTGGAGACACCGGATTACACGATGGAACTGCTGTATCAGACCTTGTACCGCCTTCGGCGCGTCCATCGATTTAACGGTTACATCCATGTGAAAGCAATTCCGGGGGCAGATCCGGAGCTGATTGAGAGAGTGGGCTTTCTGGCGGACCGGATGAGTGTGAATCTGGAGCTTCCGACGGCTGATGGTCTGGCGCGCCTGGCACCGGGAAAGACGCGGGACAAGATACTGCGCCCGATGCGCCAGATCCAGACTGGGATCGCGAGACAGCTGGAGCAGGAAGGGCGTCTGGAGAGCAGAGGGGCATGGCTTCCGCGGAAAGAGCGCGGAGAAATTCAGATTCCGGGAGACGGGAGATATGGAATTGGTGGTAAAGCGATAGGAAAAGGGGAAAGGGAATGTCTGCAGGCTGACAAGGGAATTCTGAGTCTGAATCAGACAGAGACAAAGATGGATTGGGGGCGGAATGGAGACAAGGTAAAAGGATTTATGAGGTCGAAAGAGCCGGGGGAAACGGATGAAAGGGTTGGAAGGACACATACACCGGAGATCCCCCGTGTCATCCCAGGACGATCGATCTATGGCAGTTTCGGACTGGGAAATATCTCAAACCGCAAGAATTATTTCGTCCCCGGCGGTCAGAGCACACAGCTCATTGTCGGGGCGACTCCGGAGAGTGATTATCAGATGGTTGCGGTCGCGGAAGCGCTGTATCGGAATTTTGGATTAAAGAGGGTCTTTTATTCGGCGTTTATCAAGGTGAATGAGGACAGCCTGCTTCCGGATCTTCCGGACGGACCGCCGCTTCTGCGGGAACACCGTCTGTACCAGGCGGACTGGCTGATGCGCTACTACGGCTTCCGGGCATCGGAACTTCTGAGTGAAAAGCACCCTAATTTTAATGTGTTTCTGGATCCGAAGTGCGACTGGGCGCTGCAGAATCTGGGTGAGTTTCCGGTGGAGATAAACCGGGCACCGTATGAGACACTTCTGCGTGTTCCGGGCATCGGGGTAAAGTCTGCGATGCGGATTGTCGCAGCGAGAAAACAGGTGGCGCTTCGGTTTGAAGATTTGAAGAAGATGGGAGTTGTGCTGAAGCGGGCAGTATACTTCATTACCTGTTCAGGGCGGATGATGTACCGGTGCAGATCCATGAGGATGCGATCGCGGCACAGCTAATCAGTGAAGAGAAGCGGAAGCAGTGGCAGTTGTCACAGAGCGGGCTGTACCGCCAGATGTCGCTGTTTGATGATTTTCATATGGCGCAGGCATGAAGCAGACGGAGGAGAGAAAAATGGTTGTATTTGTATGCGAAGACAGTCCAGAAGGTATATTCACAGGAGTATATGATGCCTGGAACAGCCGCTTAGGGCATGAGAACGTGCGGCTGGAAGTACAGGGCGAATATAATTACAGCCTGTTTTCGGAGTACCGAGAGGTGGCGGTGGATCGGCTCAAGGCACAGAAAGTCGTGCGCTCGGTGCGTCGATCCCTGTCAGAACTGGCGTACAGCTGGATTTACCGCACGGCGCTGAGTGAGCGGGAGGATCGGGCAGAGGCGGTCTACCGCTTTCTGGTCTGTGGGTTTAGCGCAGGGGCAGCAGGGAGACGTATCACGGAAAATTTACAGATACCGGCGGTGCAGACAGTCTTTCAGATCAACCGTGCGGTTGCCAATGAAGCGCATTTGCAGACAGAATTTCTGCGGTTTGCAGAATATTCCGATCATGTACTATTTTCTGAGATTGGTCCGAAAAACCGGGTGACGGCATTGCTGATGCCGTATTTTACAGATCGCCTGCCCTCGGAACCATTTATTATCTATGATAAAAATCACCAGGAAGCGGGAGTCTGGACAGGAAAGGGGCGGTGGTATATGATGCGTGGGGCTGAGACAGAACCCCTGCAGGCGCTTTCCGGGAGAACCGATCAGAGCGAATATGCGGCGCTCTGGAGTGCATTTTTTCATCAGATAGGAATTAAGGAGCGGGAAAATCCAGCCTGTCAGCGGATGCATCTGCCGCTTCGCTACCGGAAATATATGACGGAATTTCAGTTCGGTTCCAACCGTTCAAATTTGGCTAAATTGTGAACAAATCGTAAACACAAAATCGAGAACCTTGTTCATAAAGAAACGAAAAAAGAATAAAAATAAGCCGGAAATCGAGAAAAAACAGCATTGAAACGAGAAAACTGCTGCATATATATTAAGATTTAAAGACCTTAAAAAATAATGTAAAGTCAACAGAAACAAGGACTTTTCTTACGAAAACTTTCGATTTTTGTAAGAAATACGGGATTTATTTAGTGAATGTTAATTATCTGTTCATATTTTGGACATAATTTGTTTTTATTATAGGTCACGTACCGATGAGGTACAAGAAAACATAAATCGTATGTTTTAAAGAGGAGAGAATAATTATGAGAAAGAATCTTACAAAAACAGCAGCAATCTTAGTTATGAGTGCAATGGTAGCAGCATCTGCTCTGACCGCTTGCGGCAGCAAAGCAGAGGAGACAACTGCAGCAGCAGAGGAGACTGTAGAGGCAGAAGAGACTGAGGCAGCTGAGGAGACCGAGGCTGAAACAGAAGAGACTGAGGAAGTTTCCGAGGAAGAGACCGAAGAGGCATCTGAGGAAGAGACTGAGGCAGCTGAGGAGACTGAGGCTGAAGCAGAAGAGACTGAGGCAGCTGAGGAGACACAGGCTCAGTAATCAATCTTTGATTGCAGAAGTTTGTTTCTATTCGGATATAACCGAAAAGGTTGTTAAGAAAATCGTAAGAGGGCAGTCGGTTGACAATCGGCTGCCCTTTTTGTATACTATAACTGTATTAAATGAACTAATACACTTATGATTTTTGATACAGGGCAGAATGGAGGAAAGGAGAATGTGAGCGTGATTCTGATTGATTATAAAGATCGACGACCTCTCTATGAGCAGATTGTTGAGAAGCTGTCGGATCTGATGGTCCGGGGGATTTTGGAGCAGGACAGTCAGCTTCCATCCGTGCGGAGTCTGGCAACGGAGCTGTCGATGAATCCGAATACGATCCAGCGGGCGTATGCAGAGCTGGAACGCCAGGGATATATTTATTCGGTTAAGGGCAGGGGCAGTTTTGTGGCGGATAACCGGCAGATTCGGGAGAGGAAGCGGCAGGAGATCTGGGATCAGCTGGAACTTCTGATCCGGGATGCAAAAGGAACCGGCATCACGATGCTGGAGTTCCAGGAGCAGGTCATCCAGAGCTATGGAAGTGAGGAAGGAGGAAACAGGAATGATAAAGGCTGAGAATCTGACGAAGCGTTTTTATGATACAGTGGCAGTCGATCATATCCATGCGGAGATTCACAATGGAAGTGTCTTTGGTCTGATCGGAACTAACGGCGCCGGAAAAAGTACCTTTTTGCGGATGGCAGCCGGTATTTTAAAGCCGGACGAAGGGAGCATTACGGTTGATGATGAGACAGTATTTGAGAATACAAAGGTAAAGGCACGATGCTTTTATATCCCGGATGAGCCGTATTTCTTAAGCAATGGAACGGCGGAAGACATGAAAGTATTTTATCAGGGGATTTATCCGAAGTTTGATGCAGCCCGGTTTGATAAACTGCTAAAGAATTTTGAACTGGAAAGCCGGCGGAAGGTGCAGACCTTTTCGAAGGGTATGAAAAAACAGCTCGCTGTGCTGCTGGGCATCTGCGCGGGAACCGATTATCTGTTCTGCGACGAGACGTTTGACGGGCTGGATCCGGTCATGCGGCAGACGGTCAAGAGTCTTTTTGCCAATGATATCGAGGAGCGGAACCTCACGCCGGTCATCGCCTCCCATAATCTGCGGGAGCTGGAAGATATCTGCGACCATGTAGGTCTGCTTCACAAGGGAGGAATGCTTCTCTCAAAGGATCTGGACGATATGAAGTTAAATATTCACAAGATTCAGTGTGTGCTTCCGGCGGGAGTGGGGAGCAGCGATTTGCAGGGAATCGATATTATAAAGACGGAACAGAGGGGAAGTCTCCTGACGCTTACTGTGCGCGGAAAACGGGAAGAGATTCAGACAATTTTACAGGCGTATCATCCGGTGTTTTTTGAAATGATACCGCTTTCCCTGGAAGAGATCTTTATCAGTGAAACGGAGGTGGCTGGTTATGACATCAAAAGGCTTGTTTTTTAAATATATGAGAGAAAATACGAAGCAGCGTCTCTGGAGCGTGGCGCTTACCGCACTTTTGTGCTTCTTTCTGTTTCCAGTCCTGACAGCGCTGGAAACCACCATAATGCTGCGTCCGGATAACTTGTCTAAAGATCTGAGCGTCGAAGCGGCGTTAGCAGAAGCAAAATTAAAGCTGACCAATGAGATGCTGCATATGTATTCGATCCAGAATGCAATGCTGGTATTTATCCTGATTGTGACGGCGGTGGTGCTGGCAGCGTCCGGTTTTTCGTATCTCCATTCGAAAAAGAAAACGGATTTTTTTCACAGCCTCCCGATCAGCCGTGAAATGCTTTATACCGTAACCTGTCTGGACGGTATCCTGTATCTGGCGGTTCCGTATCTGGTATTTTTGCTGGTGGCAGGTGTGATGCTGCAGGTGAAGGGCGCGCCATTTTTATGGGGAACCCTGCTGATTGGGTATGTACAGCATATGTGCTTTTTTACCCTGGTGTACATGACGGTTGTGCTGGCAGTGATTCTGACAGGCAATCTGATCGTAGGATTACTTGGAACCGGCGTATTTTTTAGCTGGGGACCGGGCGTGGCTGCAGTGATATCGACGTATTTTTCCGAATACTTCATGACGTTTTATGACAATGGCAATTTCCTGCTGCGCTGGTGCGAGCGTACCTCACCGGTTTTCTGGTACGGCACGGCAACCGGTTCGGAGCATCCGACCCGGATGGCGGTTATCGCGTTGGCAGTGGCGGTTCTGCTCTTTGGTCTGGGAATGTTCCTTTACCGGAGACGCCCGTCTGAGGCGGCTGGAAGAGCGATGGCATTTAAGGTAAGTGAGCCAGTGATCCGTTTCCTTCTGGTTGTACCGATCACGCTGTTTTCCGGAATGATTTTCCGGTCAATCCTGAATGATGATATCTGGACCGTGTTTGGCTTGATCTGCGGACTGCTCATCACCAGCTGCCTGATCGAAATTATCTATCATTTCGATTTCAAGAGCTTGTTTGCGCATAAGAGACAGCTTGTTATCAGTGCGGTGGCAGTGGCAGCCATTTTCTTAGGGTTCCGCCTGGATGTGGCAGGATATGACAGCTATCTGCGGATGCTGACAAGGTTGCATACGCGGGTATTTACTGTGATGCGCTGGACAACAATGCGGCAGGGGCTTACCATGTGACTCCGAGAATGTATAGGGATGGCTACAGTGTTGGAATGGAATGGGCGTCCCAGGGAGATGTGGCAGATAAAATGCAGATCTCGGATGAGGATGGAATCCGTGTCCTGCGGGAAATTGGCGCGCAGGGCATCGAGACAGCTTCCAGACAGCGGAAGCATTTGAACGGCGGACAGGATTGGATGAGTGAGGCGGATCTGGATTCACGCTATGATTCGATCGTGCTGTCCTGGCATCTGAACAATGGAAAAACCGTTTACCGTAATTACCGCACGATCAATGTATCGGAGCTGCGGGAACAGCTAGATTCTATTTATGAAAATCAGAGCTATAAACTGGGAATGTACCCGGTGCTGTCCCTACAGGCAGACGATGCCGCAGGCATCAATTACAAAGAGGAAGAGGACTGCAGCCATGTGAAGCTTCCGGATGAGCAGACGAAGGCGGCGCTTCTTGCTGCATACCAGAAAGAGCTGATGGCTCTGACGCCGGATATGCGCCGGGAGGAGATGCCGATCGCGGAGATTCAGTTTAAGACAAATGAGATGCAGGCGATGATTGATGTGATTCGTAAAAATGGCGGCTATTATGACACATTTAACCAGTTTGATTATTACCCGATTTATCCGTCCTTCCAGGAGACGATCGCGATTCTGAAACAGTGTGGTACCGAGGTCGGCAGCAAGGTGACGCCGGAAAATACAGAAAAAATCGTGCTTCAGTATCAGGGCGGCAAGATTCCGGAGGATCAGCTGGCACCGGCAGATACAGAGCTTGGAAAACGCCAGCGGGAGTATCTTCAGAATAACAGCAGACGCGAGGTAACGATTACAGATCCGGAACAGATTGCAGAAATTCTTGCAAACTCCGCTTCGGATGATATGGTGCAGATCAATCAAATGGCGGAGGCATATCAGGGGATCAATATTGCAGTATATGTGTCCGGTACAGAGGACACAGGGGCAGTTTCAGAGGATGATTTGAGGGATTCGGTAAATTCAATGGAGGAAAATGAGATAGGTCAGACATATACGGTGGATGCCGGTCAGAATGTCCTGTATGATGGGGAATATGCGGCGGACTATGAAATGGATGAATCGGGTCAGTATGGCATCTACCAGCGCTCGTTCCGCTATGGCAAGGTTCCGGAGTTTGTGAAATCGACCTTCGGCCTGACACCGGAATTGATGCGGCTGAACCGGGTGTTTGCGTATTAAAAAAGCTGCCTGGAGTTGATTCAGGGATGCAAAAGATTGACTTTCTCCCCCGTAGGGGCTAAAATAAAGGGAAACGTAGCGGTTCAGCCGGTTTATGTATTTGATGCAAAAACCGGCTGAATCGTTATGAGAAAATATCAGACGCTTTGGTTTTGCATGAACCTGCCTTTGGATTTAGAACAGCGATGCGCTGTCCCATCAGGCAGAACAAAATTTGAGGCGTACATATCCCGCAGAGGAGGAAGAAATATGGCATTTTTCGATGAACTTGGAAAGGTGATCAGCGATAAGAGCAAGGAAGCTGCGAACCGGGTAAAGGACATTACAGGCGTATTACAGCTGAAATCGAAGTTGTCCGCCGAGAAAGATAAGATTAATAAGGCATATATCACACTGGGAAAAGCATACTATGACAGACATGAGGGCGAGCTGGAAGGGAAATTTGCAGATGAGTTCCACACTATCCAGGCTGGGCTTGTGAAGATTGCGTCCCTGGAGGATGAGATTGCCGAGTTAGAGGGCACAAGAGTCTGCGCGGAGTGCGGCGCAAAGGTGGAGAAAAATGCGGCATTCTGCAGCCGGTGCGGTGCGCCGATGGATTCGACTACATCTGCAGATGTGCATGAGCCGGAAGAACCGGAGGAGATGCAGGAGACTATCTTTGAAGAGAAGGATGAAACTGCAGCAGATAAGGCGGTTGACAACGCAGAAACAGAAGGCGCAGCTGGTCCAGACGCGGATTTCGCGGATGCTTCGGACGCTGTTTCGGAGAACACCACCGATACTGCGGCACAGAATGAAAATAACAGCGGGGAGCAGGCATAATTTATGGATTCACTGGTACAATGGTTTACAGCTAATTTATCCGGAGTCATATCGAAGGAGGCAATTATCTTCATTATCTCGATGATTCCGATTCTGGAACTTCGAGGCGGGCTTCTGGCTGCGTCACCGGCACTCTTAAACGTGCCGATCCTGCGGGCGATTCCGATTTGTATCGTGGGAAATATCCTGCCGATCCCGTTTATCCTGCTTCTGATCCGCCATGTGCTGGAGTGGATGAAGAAGGTTCCGTGTTTCCGTGGTATTGCGCTGTGGCTGGAACGCAAAGCGATGAGCAAAAAAGGGCAGATCGAGAAATATGAGTTCTGGGGGCTGATGCTCTTTGTCGGCATCCCGCTTCCGGGAACCGGCGCATGGACAGGCGCGCTGGTGGCATCCCTGCTCCACATGAAATTTGGCAAGGCATTTGGCGCGATTTTAGTCGGTATCGCGCTGGCGACGGTGATTATGTCGATTCTGTCCTACGGCGTGCTGGGCGTGCTGTTTGGATGATGCGCAGATAAAAATGGAATAATGTCTATGCCCGCAAAAGGGCGGCATGGATGCGAATGTATAAAAGACTCTGTAAGGGGAAATTCTCCGGACAGGGTCTTTTTGCGCGTGACTGTGAAGATACTGAACCGTTACAGATTATAAATGAAATTGGGGTTGACATATACCAGTGGGGGTATATTATAAGGACAGTAAAGAGATAGGAGGAGACCATGAAGCAATATACAGTAACCGGCATGAGCTGCGCGGCATGCAGCAGCCGGGTTGAAAAGGCAGTATCGAAAGTGCCGGGTGTCACGGCATGCTCGGTCAGCCTGCTGACAAATTCGATGGGCGTCGAGGGCGATGTGCCCCCGGAGACCGTGATTCATGCGGTGGAAGATGCCGGATATGGCGCATCCCTGAAAGGACAGGGCACTGCAGCGCAGGCGCAGAGCGCGTCGGAGGCAGAGGACGCCTTAAAAGATCGGGAGACGCCGGTTTTAAAACACCGTCTGATCGCATCGCTGGGATTCTTAGCAGTCCTTATGTATATGTCGATGGGACATATGATGTGGGGCTGGCCGCTGCCGCACTTTATGGATGGCAACCATGTGGCGATGGGACTTTTACAGCTCCTTTTAGCCGGAATTATCATGGTGATTAACCAGAAATTCTTTATCAGCGGTTTCAAGGGACTTTTACACCGCGCCCCGAACATGGACACGCTGGTAGCACTTGGTTCTGGCGCGTCGTTTATTTACAGCACATATGCGCTGTTTGCGATGACGGACGCACAGTTAAAGGGCAACGACACGGCAGTCATGTCCTACATGCATGAATTTTACTTTGAGTCGGCGGCAATGATTCTGGCGCTGATCACAGTCGGAAAAATGCTGGAGGCGCGTTCCAAGGGAAAAACGACGGACGCCTTAAAGGGACTGATGAAACTGGCACCGAAGACAGCTGTTATCATCCGGGATGGAGTGGAAACAAAGGTTCCGATTGAAGAGGTAAAGAAGGGTGATGTATTTGTTGTACGCCCAGGTGAAAATATCCCGGTGGATGGCGTGGTCCTGGAAGGAGCAAGCGCGGTCAATGAGGCAGCACTGACCGGCGAGAGTATTCCGGTGGATAAGGCACAGGGTGACCTGGTTTCGGCGGCAACGGTCAACCAGTCTGGTTATCTGCGCTGTGAGGCGACCAGAGTCGGTGAAGATACCTCCCTGTCGCAGATCATCCGCATGGTCAGCGACGCGGCGGCGACGAAAGCGCCGATCGCCAAGATTGCAGACCGGGTTTCCGGCGTGTTTGTCCCGGCGGTTATCACGATCGCAGTGGTGACAACGATTGTCTGGCTGCTGGCAGGACAGACGTTTGGATTCGCATTGGCGCGAGGTATTTCCGTACTGGTTATCAGCTGCCCGTGTGCACTGGGACTGGCTACGCCGGTTGCGATCATGGTCGGCAACGGCATGGGCGCGAAAAACGGAATCTTGTTCAAGACAGCTGTTTCACTGGAAGAAACCGGAAAAATGGACATTGTAGCGCTTGATAAGACGGGTACGATCACCAGCGGCGAGCCGCGTGTGACCGACGTCATCCCGTCCGGAGGTGTGACTGAGAAGGAGCTGGTAAGCCTGGCGCTTTCCCTGGAAAAGAAGAGTGAGCACCCATTGGCGAAAGCTGTTCTTCTCTATGCAAAAGAACAGCAGGTGGATGCGCCGGAGGCGGCTGATTTCCAGGCGCTGCCGGGTAATGGACTTTCCGGTACGTTAGACGGCGCTTCGCTGGCAGGCGGAAGCTTTTCCTATATCAGCGGACATACGACGGTGTCCGCACAGGAACAGGCATCCTTTGAGCGCCTGGCATCGGAAGGCAAGACACCGCTGTGCTTTATGAAAAATGGTCGTCTGGCTGGTATGATTGCCGTGGCAGATGTCATCAAGGAAGACAGCCCGCAGGCGGTCAAGGAACTGCAGAACATGGGAATCCGTGTGGTCATGCTGACCGGAGATAATGAGCGGACCGCCCGTGCGATTGGGGCACAGGCTGGTGTGGATGAAGTCATTGCCGGAGTACTTCCGGATGGGAAAGAGAGTGTCATCCGCAGCCTGAAAGAACAGGGCAAGGTGGCAATGGTCGGTGATGGTATCAATGATGCCCCGGCGCTCACGCGTGCTGATATAGGTATCGCGATCGGAGCCGGTACAGATATCGCGATTGATGCCGCGGATGTGGTGCTGATGAAGAGTCGTTTGAGTGATGTTCCGGCGGCAATCCGTCTAAGCCGTGCGACGCTTCGAAATATTCACGAAAACCTGTTCTGGGCATTCTTTTACAATGTTGTGGGTATTCCACTTGCAGCCGGTTTGTGGTATCCTATCTTTGGATGGAAATTAAATCCGATGTTCGGCGCTGCAGCGATGAGCTTATCCAGCTTCTGCGTAGTGACGAACGCGCTGCGGCTGAATCTGTTTAAGATGCACGATGCATCGAAGGATCATCCGATGCGGAAGAAGGCTGAGAAGGCTGCTAATAAAGGTGGAGATAAAGCAGAAAACGCAGGTGCAGTTAGGACGGGGGCAGGAGACAACCGGTCAATTGGGCAAACAGCAAATGAAAATGAAACTGTTTCAAAAGAAATGCAAAAAAGTGAGAATCAAAAAAATAATATAAATATGGAGGGAATAACGATGACAAAGACAATGAATATCGAAGGAATGATGTGTGGACACTGTGAGGCACGCGTAAAGAAGGCGTTGGAGGCACTGGCAGGCGTGGAGAGCGCAGAGGTCAGCCATGAGAAAGGAACCGCGGTCGTAAGCATGAGTGCGGATGTGGCGGACGATACGTTGAAAGAGGCGGTTGAGGCACAGGATTATAAGGTGGACTCGATTCAGTAGGATGAAAAAAGCTGCGAAATGGTGGAATTAATATGCCATTTCGCAGCATTTTGATAAAAGATAGGAGAAAAGCATGGGCTGTTGTAAATGTGAATTACAAGCGCAGGTCTGTCAGGGAGGAGAGACGGAACGCCACAAACACAGAAACCTGACCGAAGAAAAAGATCTGCTGAAACGTTTAAACCGGATCGAGGGACAGGTGCGCGGTGTGAAGGCGATGGTGGAAGACGAGCGATACTGCGTCGATATATTAAACCAGGTATCAGCGGTTCAGGCGGCGCTGAACAGTTTTTCCAAAGTCCTGCTGTCCAACCATATCAAAACCTGTGTGGTCGATGATATAGAGGCGGGAAATGGGGAAGAAGCGGTTGAGGAGCTGTGCAAGACGATTCAGAAGCTGATGAAGTAAATATAAATTTATTGAATTGAGCAAACACAAGCAACTATAGCGAAATATTAAACATAATAAATATTTTTAAAAATTCTTCAAAAAAAGTGTTGACATTCTCCTGGATTTATATTATACTACGTCATGTAATCGAGGCGTGGCTCAGTTTGGTAGAGCGCTGCGTTCGGGACGCAGAGGTCGCGTGTTCGAATCACGTCGCCTCGATTCTATTATAAAACATACGGCCTGTTGGTCAAGCGGTCAAGACGACGCCCTCTCACGGCGTAAACCCGGGTTCGATTCCCGGACAGGTCATCGAAAATTGCTTTGGGTTTCCAGAGCATTTTTCAAATTAAAATGCTTCCTTGGCTCAGTTGGTAGAGCGACGCATTCGTAATGCGTAGGTCGCCGGTTCAAGTCCGGCAGGGAGCTGATGAGTGGAACCCCTCTTGATTATCAAGAGGGGTTTCTTGTATAATTGGAAATACCTTGGATTTTGCCGATGCTTCACATTTTAAATTGGTAAAATCTGCAATCAGAACTGTGTCGTACGGAAATTTCAGTTCAGAAAATCCCTATCTGTGAACAGTAACGGTACAGCCTTTATTCCATATAACCACTTGCACGATCTCCGCAAATGATATAAAATAATAACATACAAAAGACAAGGCGGCAGACGGCAGAGTTCGTACTGCCGCTTCCGTTTGCCAGGAAAGGATATTTCATGCCATGAGACAAGAAGAATGGACGGTAGAAGCGGCAGATGCATATCTGAATGAGATACCGAAATTTACCAGTGAAAAACATACGGCGGAGGGGCTTCGCAGGATGCTTTCATACCTGAATGCATTGCCGCAGGAGGAAAGAATCGTACATGTGGCCGGAACGAATGGGAAAGGGTCGGTCTGCTCGTTTCTCGATGCGGTTTTGCAGAAAGCCGGGAAGCGGACGGCGCGGTTTACGTCTCCTCATCTGGTGCGCGTGACGGAGCGTTTTTCTTTTGATGGACAGGAAGCAGACGATGCACTGTTCCTGGAGGCATTTGGGGCGGTTAAGGCATCATATGTTCATTTTGAGCAGGAAGGACTGGGGCATCCGACGTATTTTGAATATCTGTTTTTGATGTTTATGTGGATGGTGCGCCGGAAAAAGCCGGAGTATGTCATTCTGGAAACGGGGCTTGGCGGACGGCTGGATGCAACGAACTGCATCGAGCATCCAGCGCTTACGGTTATCACTTCGATCAGCCTTGACCATATGGAATACCTGGGCGGCACGGTGACACAGATCGCGGGCGAAAAGGCGGGAATCTTGAAAAAAAATGTGCCGGTGGTGTACGATGATACGGATGCGGAGGCTTCAGCAGTTATCAGAAATCGGGCGTCGCAACTTTCCTGTCCGGCATATCCGATCAGCCCGGAAGTGTATACGGATCTTCGGCGGGGACATGGCGGGATGAGCCTGATGATAAAAGAGAAAAGCCAGCGTCTGTTTATTCCCTTCGAAGCGGAATATCAGGCGGTCAACGCCTGCATCGCTTACCAGGCGGCACGGCTTCTTGCAGTGGACGGGGAGACAGCGGCAGCGGGCATCCGGAATGCGGTATGGCACGGACGCATGGAGGAGATCCAGGACGGAGTTTATCTGGATGGCGCTCACAATGAGGGCGGAATCCGTGCGTTTGTGGGCGCGGCGGCAGAGGTGGCAGCGCGCAGAAGAGAAGAGTCTGGGAAAGATGGTCGGATTTTTCTGCTGTTTGCAGCCGTTTCAGATAAAAATTATGAATCGATGCTGGAAACACTGATGCGGAAACTGAAGCCGGATCGATTGGTGCTGACTCATTTATATACATCGCGGGCACTTCCGATGGAGGCGATGGAAAAAGCAGCACACCGGGTGGCAGATGGCTGTGAGGTTCAAAGTATACCAGATGTAAAAACAGCTTATCAGACACTGGTTCAGGAAAAACGTCCGGAGGATACCTGCTTCTGTGTGGGTTCTTTGTATTTAATCGGAGAGCTGGAGAAAAAGATTTCCCGAACTGGATTTGACAGCACCGCCAGAATGGTGTAAGATTAGCGGGAATGTATATCCATGTAATAAAAGGAAGAAACTCTGGAGGAAAAACATGAGTGGCGAAGGAATGACAATCAATTTCGAGGAAGAAATCGAACATTTTAAACCGAGTCTGGAGGTCGAGGAGGTCGGCGAGGCGATCGTGAAGAGTGACCTGACAGATATGTCGGATATTATGATGGAACTTTTAAAACATATGAAGGAATAGGCGGACATGATGGATCGAACAAGAAAAATTCGCCTGATTTCCAACAGCTTTTACAATGCCGGGCTGGAACGGGCAAAGAGACGGGATTTAACAGGGGCGGTCGAGTATCTGAAAAAATGCCTGAACCTGAACAAGTATCATATTGATGCCAGAAATCTTCTCGGACTTATCTATTATGAGATGGGTGAGGTGTCGGAGGCGCTGGTGCAGTGGGTTATCAGCATGAACTTTAGGGAGCAGGATAACCGGGCTGATTATTATTTAGACCAGATTCAGCGCAAGCAGGATCGTTTGGATCAGGCGAGCGCGACGATTCAGAAATATAATCAGGCGCTTCTGCAGGCGCAGACCGGAAGCGACGATCTGGCGACCTTACAGCTTACAAGAGTTGTAGAAGCTAATCCGAGATTTGTAAAAGCACATCTTCTGTTGGCTCTTTTGCATATTAGTCATGAGGATTATACGAAAGCGGGCAAATCCCTGTATAAGGTACTCAAGATTGATAAAAACAATCCCAAGGCGAACTGGTATATGGAGATTGTTAAGGAACATACCGGCAAGGCGGATATCGAGCGGAGAAAGTTGAAAAACGCATTTTCCCACCGCCAGATGCAGGATGATGATGTCATTATGCCGCCGACGTACAAGGAGAATACGGGACTGCAGTCGGTACTCAATATCGGCGCTGGACTGCTTTTGGGCGCGGCAGTTATCTTTTTCCTGGTGATGCCAGCCAAGATTAAGCAGGCAAATAATGCACATACGCAGGAAATGCTCCAGTACAACGAGCAGCTCAATCAGAAAAATGAAGAGATTGACAGTTTAAATGAGAGCATTGAGACCTCGAAAAAGGACAAAGAAGAGGCGGAGAACAAGCTGGATACGATGCTCAACAGCAATGACAGCGTTCTGAACCAGTATGCGAAGCTCGTCAAAATGCTGCAGGCATACCGCAACAATAACCTGGCAGAGGCGGTTACCTATTATGAGGGCTTTGATCCGTCGTTATTTACGGACGAGACGGTCGTTTCCATTGCCAACGGGGTAAAGCAGGACATCGAGACAAACGGCTACCAGACGCTGGAGGATCTGGCATACACGATGTGGTCGGCAGGCCGTATGGCGGAAGCACTGGCAGATTACCAGACCTGTCTGGCGATCCGTCCGGCAAACCCGAAGGTTATCTTCAGCATGGGTATGATTTACCGGGCACAGGGCGAGACAGACAAGGCGGTCGAAATGTTTACGCAGATTGTGACCCAGTATGCGGATTCCGAGCAGGCGGACAAGGCAAGACAGCAGCTCGCCGAGCTTGCGCCGGATAACCAGCAGGCTGCAGTTCCAGGTCAGTCCATCATCAGTCAGGGAGAGACTGCGGCGGATGAAACGGCAGCAGGCAGCGGAGCGGAGACGCAGGCGGCGCAGTAAGTACAAATATAATACGACAGATAATTAAGAAGAAAAGCACTGTAAAGATAAAACTTTACGGTGCTTTTTGCTTTCCTAGGAAATCATGTCCTATGAAACAAAAAACGCTCCGTGAGGATGCGCACTCGCGCGAAGCAGAAACATGCTGCAAGCGACCGCGCGAGACGCCCGAATGTGCCAAGGCACATTCTTTTAGGCCTATAGGAAAAGGCCGCATAAAAAATCGAAAAAGGGGGAATCCTGATATGGAACGAAATATGTTTACATACGAAGCGATCGATTCGGCGCTGGTGATTCATCTGCCGAAGGAGGTAGATCATCATAACTGCCTGACACTCAAATATGAAACAGACCTGCTTCTGGCGGAAAATTATATTAACCGGATTATTTTTGATTTTTCAGGGACGGAATTTATGGATAGTTCCGGGATCGGTGTAATTCTCAACCGGTATAAGCAGATGGAGGGCAGCAGCGGCACGGTGGCGGTGTACGGGGCAGGCGAGCGGATGCGCCGGATTTTGCGGATCGGCGGCGTGTATCGTTTGGTGCAGTCGTACCGGACGAGAGAGGAGGCACTGGATGGGAGACATTAAAGGAGAGATGAATATGTATGCGGATGATATATCTGTATCAGAAACGGAAGTGAAAGGAAAACTTAAAAAAATAAAAGATTCAGAAGAATACAGAAAATTTAAACAGAATGAACAGAGACAAGCAGAGAAGAATGGCACGTGGATGCACCTGGAGATAGACAGCCATTCATCGAACGAGGAGTTTGCCCGTGTCACAGCGGCAGTCTTTATGAGCCGGATGAATCCGACGATGGAGGAGCTGGAGGATGTGAAAACGGCGGTCTCGGAGGCGGTGACAAATGCGGTGATTCATGGGTATAGCGATGAAATCGGAATTATTTACATAGAAGCGCGGATTGAGGGAGAAGAACTGATAATTTCGGTCCGGGATGAGGGAAAAGGAATCCTGGATGTGGAAAAGGCGATGGAGCCGATGTATACGACAGACACGACCGGCGAGCGCTCGGGGATGGGCTTTTCGTTTATGGAAGCGTTTATGGATGAGGTCGAGGTGGAGTCCAAGGTGGGCTGCGGAACGTGTGTGACGATGAAAAAGCGAATTGGAAGGGGATATATGAATAAAGAACAGGAAGAAAAAGAAACGGCGGAGTTCTATGGATAAAACCATCGAGCAGATCAAACGGGCACACCAGGGCGATAAGACGGCGCGGGAGGCGCTGGTAAAAGACAATCTGGGGCTTGTATGGAGCATCGTCCGCCGCTTTGCGGGGCGGGGGTGTGAGACGGAGGACTTATTTCAGATCGGAAGTATCGGGCTGTTGAAGGCGATTGATAAGTTTGATCTATCATATGAGGTGCGTTTTTCGACGTATGCGGTGCCGATGATTGCGGGGGAGATCAAACGTTTTCTCCGGGATGACGGTATCATCAAGGTCAGCCGTTCCATCAAAGAGCAAAACCAGCGGCTCCGGGCAGCGCGGGAAGCGCTCTGCACGGCGCTTGGGCGGGAGCCGACGCTGGAAGAGCTGGCGGCGCAGATTGGAGTGAGCTGTGAGGAAGCTGCCGCATCGATGGCGGCGGACAGTCCGGTTGAATCGCTCTCTGCACCAGCCAGCGCCGGGGAAGAAACTGGCCTTCTGCTTCAGGACCGGATTGCTGGGGAGACAGCGGAAAATGAGGTTCTGCTTGACCGGATGCTTTTGGGAGATTTACTGAAAATGCTCAATGGACGGCAGCGGGAGATCATTGTGCGGCACTATTTTTATGATCAGACACAGACTCAGATCGCGGCGCAGCTCGGCATTTCACAAGTACAGGTGTCGCGGATCGAGCGGAAAATATTAGGGCAGATGCGCGCAAAGCTGGAAGAAACATGAGAAAAAAGACAGGCTCATAATTCAGAATATATGAATGTGCATACTCCATTGAAAGACAGCCATACTACTGGATACAGGAACTTTTGGAGTTTCCAGAATACACAGGAAGGATGGAAAAAAATGACGGGAAATGTGAAAGTGACAATGAAAAAAAAGATGGGAATCTGTATCTGGGTCGGATGCATGATTCTGATTGTGGCAGCGCTCTGTCTCTGTCTGATGGCAGTGGGGCGGGACAGCGTCTACATTGACGGAACCTTCGTACAGCATTCCGGGGACAGCGCGGAGGCATTTTTGAGACCGGAGGCACAGACGGAGAAGGCAGCATTATGACACAGACGGTCTATCTGAAACTCAGCCAGATCACGCAGGTACATGAGAAAAATGTACCGCTTGCAAGCCTGGGAGAAGTTTATTGCAGTGAAAAAAGCGTGGAAAGCCGCTGCCGTGCGATGATCGTGAAGAGGATCCGCGGCGGCGGGAAACAGCGCGAAAGCCGTCTGGTTGGAAACGTCATGGAGATTATCCAGCAGATTGAACGGGAAATTCCGGGGACATCGGTGCAGAATCTGGGGGAGACGGATTATGTCATTCATTATCAGCCGCCGCACCGTCAGGCGCTTGTCTGGCAGTGGTGCAAGACGCTGTTCGTCTGCCTGATTTGCTTTTTCGGGGCGGCATTTGCGATCATGACATTCAACAACGATGCAAACGTGCTGGATGTATTCAAGAAAATATATGAGATCACGACGGGGCAGGCGTCGGACGGAACAACGGCGCTGGAGATCGGTTATTCGATCGGGCTTCCGGTGGGGATTTTGCTGTTTTTTAATCATTTTACTTCGTGGAAATTCAGTCTCGATCCGACGCCGCTGGAGGTAGAAATGCGCCTGTATGAGGAAAATGTCAATAAAACGCTGATTCAGAACGAGGAGCGGAAGGAGGATGACATCGATGTTTCTTAAAGAAGCGCTGCTTTTGCTGGCGGGGCTGGCGGCGGGAAGCACGGTGGCAGCGGGAGTCTACGCCTTTCTGGTGGTCATCGGCGTTTATCCGCGCCTGATTGGAAAGACGGCGACGGCGTCGAAGGGGAAAATCTTCTTGTATGAGACGATTATCGCGCTGGGAGGATTGTTTGGAAATGTGGTGGATTTATTTACAGAGAAGGTGAAACAGCTGACCGGGAGTTTTCTGAGAATAGCGTGGCCAGCGGCAATGACGGAGGCAGAGTTGTGGCAGAAGGCAGCAGAAGGCGGTGGCAGAACGGGAGCTGGTGCTGGATTTCTGGTGATGCTTGGAAATGTCTCCGGACAGCTGCTTCTAGCGGCTGCGGGACTTTCCTGTGGTATTTTTGTGGGCTGCCTCGTCATGTCGCTGGCAGAGACATTGAAAGCCCTGCCGGTGCTGAGCCGCCGCCTGCGTCTGGCAGTGGGGCTGCCATATCTGATTCTCGCGATTGCAGCGGGGAAATGTGCGGGTTCGCTGTATTATTTCTTACATGGAATTGGAAGACAGTAGAAGAGAGGAGAAACCATGGAAGCCAGAAAAGATCAATATGAAGCATATGTCAAATCGGTTACGCCCGTCCACAGTACATGGAAAAATGTGTTGATGGCGGGTATTTCCGGCGGGCTGATCTGCCTGGCGGCGCAGATCAGCACAAATTGTCTGGTTCAGACAGGCATGGAGGAGAAAACGGCGGCGCTCTGGACGATGCTGGGACTGATTCTGCTCAGCGTTATCCTGACAGGGGCAAATGTATTCCAGAGGCTGGCTCGTGTTTTTGGAGCTGGTGTGCTGGTTCCGATCACCGGATTCGCCAATTCAGTTGCATCCCCGGCGCTGGAATACAAGGCGGAAGGACAGGTGTTTGGTGTCGGATGCAAAATATTTACAATCGCGGGTCCGGTGATCCTGTATGGGATTCTGAGTTCGTGGGGATTAGGGGTTGTGTATTGGGGGTGGATGATGCTGACTCAATAATAAACGAGAAAAAGTCTCAATAATATAATAAGAATCTTTCTTGTTTTGTGAAAAATGAGGGTTTACAATCCGGAAATAAATACCTATAATAGCCATAGGGTAATCTGACCGTCTGAACAGCCAGATTCATTATAGAAAAAAGGAACCAGAGAGATGGACGTTTGCTAAGAAGGATAACCGCTTTCGTGACGAGGCGGCTGTCACAGATCAGACAGACCGAGCATGAATGTCTCAGCCGGTCCCGGAAATGGAGTGCTTTATGGCAGAAAAAGTGTTAGAAGTAAATCAGATAAAAGCAAATATAGAAGAAAAAGAGATCCTGCACGGCGTTGATTTGAGCGTCGGCGCAGGAGAGGTACATGTCCTGATGGGACCGAACGGCGCGGGCAAATCGACGCTCGGAAACGTCCTGATGGGAAACCCGCGATATCAGATCACGGGAGGTCAGATCTTATTTAAGGGTGAGGATATCACACATGAGTCCACGGACAAGCGTTCCAAAGCCGGTATGTTCCTGTCCTTCCAGGAGCCGCTGGAGGTACCGGGACTTTCGCTGGAAAGTTTCCTGCGGAGCGCGATGCGCCAGCAGACTGGCAAGAACTTAAAGATCTGGGAATTTCATAAACAGCTCAAAAAGGCGATGGACATTCTCCAGATGGATGAATCGTATGCACAGAGAAGCTTAAACGTGGGCTTTTCTGGTGGTGAGAAGAAAAAATCTGAGATTTTACAGCTGATGCTCTTAAATCCGAGCCTGGCAATCCTCGATGAGACAGACTCTGGTCTGGATGTTGATGCAGTCCGTCTGGTTTCTAAGGGTGTGGAAGAGTACCAGAAGAACCAGAACGGCGCGCTTCTTATTATCACGCACAGCACCCGGATTCTCGATGCACTGCATGTTGACTATACGCACATCATGTAGATGGAAAGATCGTGGCAACCGGTGACGGCTCCCTAGTTGATAAGATCAACCAGGAAGGCTACGAATCCTTTATCCGTGAGGCGGGTGTGGCAGACGCCCGGAACTAATCGTTACTGTTCGCAGGCAGGCATTTTTGGAATCGAGGTGCTGCAGGATAACGCGACAGTAATAACGAATCAGCACGGGTAATATGGAGGCATCAAACATGAAAGAAAAAACGTATGTAGATGACATTGATCGCAGCGTCTACGATATAAAAGACAAAGAAAATGACGCATATAAAGTAAAAGCGGGTCTGACCCCGGAGATCGTTGAGAAGATTTCTAAGGAGAAAAATGACCCGGCATGGATGCAGCAGTTCCGTCTGCAGTCCTTACAGATTTACAATTCCCTGCAGGTTCCGAACTGGGGACCGGATATCGAGGATCTGGACATGGACAACATCGTAACCTATGTCCGTCCGAAATCCAAGATGAGTGCCAAATGGTCAGAGGTTCCGAAGGACATCAAAGATACCTTTGAACGTCTGGGAATCCCGCAGGCGGAGCAGAAATCGCTGGCAGGCGTGGGCGCCCAGTATGACTCGGAGTTAGTATATCATAACGTGCGCGCAGAGGTAGCGGCGCAGGGCGTTGTCTACACCGATCTGGAGAGTGCGATGCACGGCGAATATGCGGAAATGATCCGGACGCATTTTATGCATCTGGTCAAACCGCAGGAACATAAGTTTGCAGCGCTGCACGGGGCGGTCTGGTCCGGCGGATCTTTTGTGTACGTGCCAAAGGGCGTGTCGGTTACGATCCCGCTTCAGTCCTATTTTCGACTCAATGCACCGGGAGCCGGACAGTTTGAACATACTCTGATCATCGTTGATGAGGGGGCATATCTGCATTTCATCGAGGGCTGTTCTGCGCCGAAATATAACGTAGCAAACCTGCATGCGGGCTGTGTTGAGCTGTACGTCGGCAAAAATGCGAAACTCCGCTATTCGACGATCGAGAACTGGTCGAAAAATATGTACAATTTGAACACCAAGCGCGCGATTGTGGAAGAGGGTGGCACGATCGAGTGGGTATCGGGTTCCTTTGGTTCCCATGTATCGTATCTGTACCCGATGAGTATTTTAAAGGGTGACGATTCAAAGATGGAATTTACCGGCATTACTTTTGCCGGAGAAGGTCAGAACCTCGATACCGGTGCGAAGGTAGTCCACACGGGCAAACGGACTTCTTCCTATATTAATACGAAATCTATTTCCAAGGACGGAGGTATCAGTACGTTCCGAAGCAGCGTGCAGATTGGAAAACAGGCATCCGGTTCTAAGGCATCGGTTTCCTGCCAGTCCCTGATGCTGGATGATATTTCACGTTCCGATACGGTCCCGGCGATGGATATCCGAACCCGCGACGCGAACGTCGGCCATGAGGCAAAGATTGGACGGATCAGCGACGAGGCTGTTTTCTATCTGATGTCACGCGGCATCAGCGAGGAGGACGCGCGCGCAATGATCGTCAGCGGATTTGCGGATGATGTATCGAAGGAGCTGCCGCTTGAGTACGCGGTTGAGATGAATAACCTGATTCAGCTTGAGATGAAAGGCAGTATCGGATAATAGATGGTTACTGTTTGCAGCGGGGATTTTGAAATAACAGATTCTGCTGCGGGGCATGCAAGTGCATGAATGGTAACGACAGGAGGAAACAATGGGACAGAAAGAAATGATAGTAAACATTCTTCCGACCCGAACCTGGAACCGGCTGGGAATGAACGAAAGCCAGATACAGATTGAGTGGCCGGAGGAAAGTGTTTTGATAAAACCGGAGCGCCTGGCAGCAGGTGTGACCTGGGAAAAAGAAATTTCCGGAAAAGAGTGGAATGAAATCCAGACCGGCATGGGACGCGAGTACGATGCGATGGCGGAGGAATGCGGAACGGCTGGCGCAAATAGAACGGACACTGTAAATGGAACGGTTGTTGCAGAAGAAAATGCCGGTGCGGGAAGTATCTACCGACTGACAGCGGAAGCGGCAGCTGTGCTGCAGAATGAAAATACAGAATGGACGGTTCTCTGCGTCGATTATAAAAACGGCAGTTACCAGAACCGCCTCTTTCTGGATGCAAAGGAAAACAGCCGCTTAAAGGTGCTGATCGTATTCCGCTCCGGGGAGGACGCACAGGGAACATCCTCGTTTCAGGTAAAGGTCCATGCGGAAAAGAATGCAAAGGTACAGCTTCAGGAAGTGCAGCTTCTCGGCGACAGATATACCTGCCTGAGTGATATCGGTGCGTCCTGCGGGGAAAATGCCACATTTGAGCTTTTGAAACTGGAGCTGGGCGCAGGCAAGGTCTACGCGGGCTGCCTGACCGAGCTGGAAGGAAAAAAGAGCGCATTTGACGCGAAGATCGGCTATTACACCAGTGTAAACCAGAAACTGGATATGAACTATACAGTACGCCACCGCGGTAAAAAGACAGAGAGCATGATGGAAGTTTCCGGCGTTTTGCAGGACGATTCCTCCAAGCTGTTCCGCGGAACGATCGATTTCGTGCCGGGATGCGCCGGGGCAAAGGGAACTGAGCGCGAGGATGTGCTGCTGCTCGGCGATGACATCGTAAACCAGACGATTCCGCTGATTCTGTGTGCGGAAGAAGATGTCGAAGGAAATCACGGCGCTTCGATGGGCGATCTGGACGATGCAACGCTGTTTTATCTGTGCTCCCGCGGACTGTCGAGAGAGGAAGCTGAGCGCATGGTAGCGCGGGCGAGAATCGACGCGCTGAATGAGCTGGTAGCTGACGAGGCAGTACAGAAGCAGGTTCAGGAGTTCATGAACCAGAAGCGATAATAAAATGAAAAAACTGTAAGTTGGCTGCGGTTTGTTTTTGCAGCAAGTATACAAACAAATATATAAGAAGGAACAGAACATGACAGATTACAAGAAAGATTTTCCCCTGCTTGCGGGTTCGGATATCGCATATCTGGACAATGCGGCAACGGCACAGCGCCCGGAGGCGGTATTAAAGGCAGTGGAAGATTTCTATACAAAGAAAAATGCCAATCCGCTCCGCGGGCTCTATGAGCTGGGAATCGAGGCGACGGAGGCATATGAAGCGGCAAGAGAGCGCGTGCGGGAATTTATCAATGCTGGAAAGACGAGCGAGGTCGTGTTTACACGCAACAGCACCGAGAGCCTGAATTTGATCGCGTACAGTTATGGTTTAACCAGTCTGAAAGCAGGCGATGAGATCTTAATCAGCATTGATAACCACCACAGCAATATCCTGCCGTGGCAGATGGTATCCAGACAGACAGGCGCGAAGCTCGTTTATCTGGAATGTCAGCCGGATGGTTCCTACCGGGATGAGGATATGGAAGCCCTGGTGACAGAAAAGACAAAGATCGCAGCGATGCCGCAGATTTCCAATGTCCTTGGCCGCAGAAATCCGGTAGAGAAGCTGACGAAACTGGTGCATGAAAAAGGCGGTGTCATCGTCATCGATGCGGCACAGAGCGCCCCGCATATTCCGGTGGATGTGCAGGCACTGGATGCAGATTTCCTTGTATTTTCCGGTCACAAGCTGATGGCACCGATGGGAATCGGCGTCCTGTACGGAAAAGAGACCCTTCTGGATGCGATGCCGCCGTTCCTGACGGGCGGCGAGATGATCGATTCGGTCAGCCGGGAATCCGCAGTCTTTGCCGAACTGCCGCACAAATTCGAAGCCGGTACCGTCAATGGCGGCGGTGCGGTCGGCTTACAGGCGGCGATCGATTATCTGATGAACGTCGGATTTGACGAGGTGCGGAAGCGTGAGGAGCTGCTGACAACACGGGCAATGACGGCGATGCAGCAGATTCCGGGCGTTCATATCCAGGGAAGTGATAAGCCGGAAGAGCACAACGGAATTATCAGCTTTACCGTGGACGGCGTACATCCGCACGATATCGCGTCGATTCTGGATGCCGCAAATGTCAATGTGCGCGCAGGCCACCATTGCGCCCAGCCGCTTTTAAAACATCTGGGTGTGTTTGCAACAGCGCGTGCCAGCTTTGCGTTCTACAATACGGAGGAGGACATCGACCGTTTTGTCCAGAACCTGAAAGAAATCCGGAGGAAAATGGGATATGGAGAATAGAACCTTTTACAATGAAATACTGACGGATCACAATCTGCATCCGTTACATAAAGAAAAGCTGCCGGATGCCAATCTGGTATTAGAGGGCGTCAATCCGAGCTGTGGAGATGACATCATTCTTCAGCTGAAGGTCGAAGATGGACAGGTGGTAGACGGTGCTTTTGAGGGAAGCGGCTGCGCAATCTCCCAGGCATCCGCTGATATCATGCTGGATCTGATCATCGGAAAATCCGAAGAGGAAGCACGCCATCTGGCGGATCTGTTCCTGCGGATGATCAAGGGCGAGGCAGGCGAGAACGAGATCGAAGAACTCGAGGAAGCCGGTGCCCTGGTCGATGTTTCCCATATGCCGGCGCGTGTCAAATGCGCGGTGCTGGGATGGCATACGATGGAAGAGATGCTGGATAAGGAAAACGAGAAATAAGAGAGAAGATAAAAAGAAACGGGAGCTATTCTTTTGGGAGTGTCAGGGCGGGACGTACCATTTCCGCTCTGATGGTCTATATACCTGAAATAGTCTGGAAAAGAAAGAAAAGTCAGATGTGTTGGTGAAAATATGTACAAAAATAGATTGGCAAAAACAAAACACGTATAGAGAAAATAGCAAAAAAAAGCCGATCTAGATGCGTGTTTCGTATAAAATATCCAAAAGATTGACGGCATATTTACAAAAACAAACAAAGATGTTAAAATAATGATAAAAAGGATGCAGATGGCGATGTACATACGGATGGCGTACAGCTGAATCCTGTGGCTGGAGGTATGAGAGATGCCAAATTTTTCATATAAAGCGCTGGGACGGGATGGAAAAGAAGTCCGGGGAGTGCTCCAGGCTGAGAGTGAAGCGGCAGCCGCTTCCAGAATCCGGGAAAACTATCCGATTCTTCTGAGCATCAGTCAGAAGAAAGAGAAGAAAAGACCTGATGACGGCAGTCTCCTGGAGATGGAGATCGGAAGCAGGCGGATCAAGACGAAGAAGCTGGCGATCCTGTGTTCACAGTTTGCGATCACGCTTCATTCGGGCATGACAGTGGCACGCGCGATGCGTATGCTGGCAGATCAGAATGAGGACAAGCGGATCCGGAAGATCATGGGGGCTGCGGCAGAGGAAGTAGCTGCCGGAAGTACCGTTGCGTCGGCGCTGGAAAAGTATAGCGACCGTTTTCCGCTCACGTTTATCGAGACGATCCGGGCAGGCGAGCAGTCTGGTACGCTGGAACGATCCTTTGACCGGCTTCAGAAGTTTTATGAGAAATCCTACAAGACGACGGAGAAGATCAAGGGAGCGATGACGTATCCTTTGTTTGTCGTTGCGGTTGCGGTGGTTGTCCTGATTATCGTCATGGCGAAGGTTATCCCGACACTGGCAGATGTATTTACTGATCTGGGCGGTACGCTGCCGCTGATGACGCGGATGCTGATCGCGACTTCCCATTTCTTCGCGAAGTGGTGGCTGCTGATGCTGGCGGTGCTGGCGTTTTTGAAGATTGGTTCGCAGGTCTACGGCAATACGCCGCAGGGGCGGATTCAGAAAGCAAAGATCGCGTTATCCCTTCCACTTGTGGGCGCGATCAACCAGATGAACGGCGCAGCGCAGTTTGCCAATACAATGTCGGTGCTTCTGGCAGCGGGTATCACGATCAATCAGGCGGTTGACACGACGGCGAAGGTCATGGACAATGCACTTCTGAGCGAGGATGTTCGCTCCATGCGCGAAGGAATCGAGCGGGGACGCAGTCTGGTGGAATGTCTGCAGGGAAAGAAATATTTCCCGCCGACGATGGTCGATATGTGTTCCGTCGGAGAAGAAACCGGTGAGCTCGAGGAGACACTGGACAATGTTGCCGATTATTACGCCAATGAGGCGGATTATCGAATTCAGCGGCTTCTGGCACTGCTGGAACCGACGATGCTGGTGGTGCTTGCGATTTTTGCGGGTATCATTGTAGTGTCGATTTATCTGCCTATCTTTACGATGTACGATCTGATGTAAGAGTGATTGACTGCACACATGTGAAATGTGATACGGCAGAGGCTGGATGGCGCAGAGGAAATTCTCTGTTCATTAATAAAATACTATACAATAAGGAGATTGATTTTATGAAGGGCTTAATCAAGAAAGTTCGTGAGAACAAAAAAGGTTTCACACTGGCTGAGCTGCTGGTGGTTGTTGCAATCGTGGGCATCCTGGTTGCAATCTCGATTCCGGTATTTACGGCACAGCTGAGCAAGGCTAGAAAGGCTACGAATCAGGCGAACCTGAGAGCTGCGAAGGCGGCAGCGGTTGCTCAGTATATGACAGATGAGATGGATACAAATGCAAATGACGTTATTTATAATTATGATTTAGCGACAGGTACTGTTGAGAAAATTAATACTACAACGGACGGTGTAACTGTGGCAGTAATAGATACTGAAGACGGCAGTGTACAGTATAAAACAATTAATGTAAAAGTAGAAAAGAAATCCGGAGCATCGGGTACAATTAATGGTGCAGAAATTACATTATATGCGAAATAATAGAGTATAAGTAACTGTTCAGCAGGTTCGCGCATTTACTGCGCTGACCGTACGAAAACATGGATCAGCAGTCTAAAATCCCATTGCCGTAGGAAATTTTTAATGGATTTTTGCGCGTGACTGTGAAGGTGATGAAACAGTTACGAGTATAAGTAAAAACCACATACGTGGCAAAATGGATGGGGTTTCCCATCCATTTTTGCTAAATGCGCCTGCCAGAGCTTTCATTTGTGGTGGTACACCTGACTGCCAGGCGCATGAAGGTTTAGAATGAAAGTGATGTTCACATCAGAAATTTTTCAGGATTGAAAAATCCATTCATTGTCAGATACATAAGCGTGACCTGCAACGCACGAATCAAAACAAAGTCAGCAGGTCATTTTGATAAAAAGTGGGTGAGCAAATGAAAAAGAACCAACACGGTTTCACACTGGCAGAACTTCTGGTGGTGATAGCGATCGTAGGGATTCTGGTGGCGATCAGTATTCCGATTTTTACGGCACAGCGGAAAAAAGCGGTCATCGTAGCCAATCAGGCGAATGTCCGTGCGGCGAAGGCAGCGGCCGTGGCGATGCTGTATGGAAGCAAGGAAAGCCTGGAACGTTACGAGAACCAGCCGCGGAAGCAATACCGCTATTACCGGTACAATGTAAAAGAAGGAAAAATTGTCTGTCAGGCAGAGGGAGAGAACGCGCACATTGAGTATGCACAGGGAAGTGGAACAAAGAAGGTAAATGACCTGGGGCAGGAATACCGGAAGACGGCGATGGAAGCCAAGACACCGTGTACAGATATTCTGGTGTACATCGGAAATCCGGCGGCTAATCCATATGCGAATACGTCTCCGCTTCAGACCGCTCCTTTCTATGAGGGAAATGAAGTTGGGGGAACCGACCAGAATCCATTTGGTCCGAAGCCGGGATTTGGTGCCAAGTAAAAGAAATGAAAGTGGGCGTTTTAAGATAAAGATAGCGTTTTACATATCTTGGAAGATATAAAACATTGGGGATTTACAAACAGACAGAACATGGATACGGACAGGAGATATTCCATTGATGCTGCATCAAACCACATTTTTAACGATTTACATATTAACCATAACATTTATCCTCGGCTGTGCGCTCGGAAGTTTTACTGACTGTCTGGCAGGGCGGATGTTAAACGGAACGTCCGTTTTGAAAGGGAGATCCCACTGCGATGCCTGCGGTCATGTGCTGGGAGTGCTGGATTTGGTACCGCTTTTTTCATGGCTGTGCCTGCGGGGCAGGTGCCGTTACTGCGGGGCGAAGATCCCGGCGGAGGCATTCTGGACGGAACTTGTCTCAGGAATTGCATGCTGCCTGATTATGTACCGGTACGATGTCTCGGTGCTGGCACTGCGGGGAATTCTGCTCTGGATGGTGCTTTTATGTCTGACACTCACAGATCTGCACGCGTGGATCATACCGGACCGGCTTCAGATAGCCGTAATCCTGATCTTTTTCGGCACGGCGCTGGGCTTACCGGAACCGGGAAGACAGATGCTGAGGGGAGTTCTGACCGGTGCCGGACTGGCTGTCAGTATGCTGGCACTTTCCCTGCTGTTTGACCGCCTGACCGGAAAAGAAAGCCTGGGGGGCGGCGATGTAAAACTTTTTTTTGTGACAGGACTGTATATGCGTTCCGCCTGGGAGGTGTTATTTTTCCTGATTCTCAGCTGTGTGCTGGGAATTGCAGGTTCTGTCATCGGTCGGAGGGAAAAAATTCCGTTCGGACCGGCGATTGCGGCGGCATGTTTTTGTATGCTGCTGTATGGAGATATATGGACACAATGGTATACAGGGCTCTTTTAAAGGGAGTGCAGAGATGAAGAATTGTTTAGGAATTGAGATTGGACATTACCGTATCAAGATTGCATATGCGGAAAAAGGCGAGCTTCGCGAATTTATCAGCGAACGGGTCGAGGGGATCGACCGGAACGATATGCGTCAATATGCGGATTTAATAAAGGATTTGCTGAAGGAGTATGCGATCCGCTGCCGGAACGTCGTGTTTGTCATCCGGCAGGAGGATGCGTATGTGCGGCGCTTTGAGCTGCCGCTGATGACGGAGGAACAGCTCCGGCTGAATCTTCCATATGAGTTCCATGATTATATCGGAAACGAGATGGATAAGTACGTCTTTGATTATGCGATGATCCATGCGGATAAGGAAAAAATGGATTTGATTGGTGCGGCGTGTACGAAAGAGCTGTCGCAGCAATTTGAAAAACTGGCCAAGATGGCACACTTGAAATTGGTCGGTCTGGTTCCGGCCGTGCTGGGACTGGAATGGATTCTGGAATATGCAGAAGAGAGAATGGCGGATGAGAAGAAGGCTTTGGAGACAAAGCTGAATGCAGAACCTCATAAAAAGGAAGAAAAAGAGAACGCAGAGGGGGCAGAAAAATCGGAAACTGTGAAAGACTATGCGATTCTCGATCTGGGAACCCAAGCATTGCGGATCCATTTCTTTCGCCATGGGATCTATGATATTACCCGTACCATGGAGCCGGGCTGTGAGGAGATCGAGCAGATCCGTTTGGGAGATAAGAACAAGATGCAGGAACTGGGAATTGAGGTGGAGGAAGAAAACCGCGAGGAGACCGACAAAGAAAAGATGGCGGCTGTGCTGGAGGAGCAGTACCGGACCCGCGCCGTCCAGGTCATGCGAGTTTTGAACTTTTATAGCTTCAACAATGTGAATAATACGATCGACAGCCTCTATTATTGCGGCGGAGGCGCACGATACGGGGAATTGATTGATGCGCTGAAAGAAACGCTGGATCTGCCGGTGCGGAGTGTGGCGGAGCTTCTGCCGGAGGTCTCTTTGGATGAGGAAGACGAGTGGATCGACAGCCCACAGGCATACGGTGTATTACTTGCATAAGGAGGAAGAGCGGTGGCTGATTTAAAATCAATCGCGAATATGCAGATTGGCGGTCCGAAGTATCCGAAAAAACGGCGCATCAATCTGTATCAGAAGCAGGTTAAAAAAGGAAAGATAGCGGCAGAATTGGGTGTGTTTGTCGTATTTATGGGACTAGTTTATGGGTTTTCGCAGTTTGGCGTGGTGCGTCTTCTGAGAAAGGCAGACCAGGCGGAGGCAGTCTATGCGGCGACTGAGCAGCAGCTTTCGGCGCTTCAGAAGTCCAACGAGGTGTACAGTGAGGTTCAGGCGGAATACGCACATTATGGAAATGGGTACCTGAATGAGGAAGAGAGACAGCTTCCAGACCGGAGAAAGATGTTGGATTCGCTGAAATCACAGATTTTCCCGCTGACGGCCGTTTCGACGGTTTCGATCACCTCCGATCAGATGGCATTAGAGGGAAGAATTCCCAATGGTTCCTCCTTTCCGGAGCTGGTTCGCGATGCGGAGGCGGATCCGGATGCACGCTATGTGACGGCGTCTCTGGAAGAGACGGTTCAGAAAGAGGGGGAGGAGCGGGTTCTTGCGGCTTCCAAACCGGTGGGCGTGTCGATGACTGTATTTTTTAACGTACCAGAAGAGGACGGAGAAAAACAATGAATTCGTTAAAGAAATATATCTTATCAAGAACGCAGAAGATTGTACTGCTTCTGTTTGTAATCATATTGATCGCGGCGGGCTACTATGCCGGATTCTATCTTCCGGTGCAGAGGCGGATCCAGGCGGCGGATACGACGGATCTGGAGGCACAGATCCAGATGGAGCAGGTAAAGTCGAAGCAGATCCAGCAGATGAAGAAGGAGATAGAGGAAAATAAGGCATCCAATGCGCCGATGGTTCCGGCTTACAATCATTTTAAGGAAGAGACGGAAGAGCTGAACCGCATTTTTGCAGATGCGTATAATTTCAGCTTCCAGTATTCGGAACCGAAGGTGGATGGGATGCAGATCCGGCGTGCGATGAATATTTCTTTTACGGCAGATTCGTTTGATCACGCTGTTTCGATGCTTCATGAGGTAGTGGAAGGATCATACCGCTGCCTGATCGAGGATCTGAGCATTCAAGATGATGAAGATCTGGAAGATGAAGAGTTAAAGGATATCCGCATCCACCCGGTAGCAGTGACGTTCCAGCTGACTTATTTTGAGACCCGATACGATGCGGAATCAGAAGAAGGTCTGGATCTGGAACCGGAGGAAACGCAGGCACCGTCGGGACTGGCGAATGCGGATGTGTCGAACCTGCAGCGTTCGGACCTTGAGACAGCGGCAGAGGCGGCGCTGGGAGAATAAAGCATGAAAAAAGCAGAGAACAGTGAAAAACACCCGGAAATCTGGAAGCGGGTTTTCAGCTGTATGAAAAATCAGGATGGCGCCAGCTTGATGGCGGCGCTCCTGTTTTTTGTGTTTTGCGGGGTGGGCGCGTCGATCATTCTGGCGTCCGCCTCTGCATCGGCTGGTAAGATCCGGAATCTTCCGGGAGAAGATCAGAAGCGGTATGCGGTGGACTCGGCGGCGGTATTTCTGCGGGATGAACTGCAGAAGACGGAAAATATAGTCAAGATCAAGGAAGTGATCGTGCATGACAGCCGGGAAGACGAGGAAAACGATAAGGATGATTTTTACTGCTACTACGTCGGCAGCTGGAAAAACACGGATAATGAGGCGTCGTGGCAGAAGTTCTATGGAACGGATTCGGGTTTGTCAAGCCCAGAGAGTGGGAATAGCGCGATTCTCGATTCACTGATCGTGGATATTTATAGAAATAATGAGTATCGGAAGCTGGCAGACGGGGACGATGCGTCGGAGGAAGAAATGGCGTACAAAGATTTTACCCTGTCAGTGAAGAAAGACGGAACGACCGGGGACACGATTGACCCGTTAAAGACCAGTGTACGTCTGTGGATGGCGGATGATTATAAAATCAAGGCGGTTATCTCAGATACAGTAACGGCGGATGACAGGAAGGAAGAGCGGTGCGAGAAACGGCTGGAGCTGGAAGCAGCACATAGCTCCGAGCATAAGACGGTCACAGTACGGGGCGATGACGACGAATCGGACGACGACGATTCCTACACGATCACGACGACGACCATCATTACGACGATCCGCTGGCAGAACGGAACAATAGAGAAGGAGCTGCTGCAGAATGATAAGTAGAATGAAATGGGCAGCTGGAAGAAAGCTGCGTGCCAATACGGGCGAGACACTGACAGAGGTACTGATATCGGTTCTTGTGATTGCACTGGGAATGACGATGTTTCTGAGTGCATTTCTGGCGTCCGGCAGGATGCTGCGGCAGGGCGAAGAGCAGATGGCGAGCTATTATGACAGCCGCAATCAGCTGGAGAACAACCGGACAGCGAAACAGGCGTCGGGCAGATATGTTCTGGAGCTGGAGGCATCTGGAACCGGCGGCATGAAGAAAAGCCTGGCGTCAAATGCCTACCAGACAGGCACACAGACGAATTACCGGACGGGACAGTATCCCATCGTGCTGTATGTGAGCCAGGCTGATTCGGATGCAGAAGAGGAAGAGGTAAACTTACAAGAGCTGCTTTACAGATACCGATAGAGGAGACAGAGATGGGACAGGAGAGATGTGAATGCCGCAGATGCAGAAATAGGCATTGCAGGCAGCAGAAACAGACGGCATCCAAGGGTCACCGGAAGCTCTTTTCAGTATGTCAGAAAAAACTCCGGTCACAGAACGGTATGACGCTGACGGAGCTTCTGGCGGCGATTGTGATTCTCGGTATGATCGGCACGGTGCTTGGAGGCGGCGTGATGATGGTAAAAAATGTTTACCAGAGGACGCAGGAACAGGCAGATGCAGAGCAGGCGCTGTCGCTCACGGCGCAGCTGATGACCGATGAATTTGCGAATGCGCTGGAAGTGAAAAATTCTGCCGGGACTTCCGCAACAGGAGAATTGGTAACACCTCTTTTGCGGAGTGGAAACAGCCACCTGTGGCTGCACTTCAGTGCGACAGACTGGTCTGGCACGGGCATTGAAAAATGGTATGGGGATTATACTTACGATGATGCGTATAATAAGATATCCTTGCTGACGCAGGCGGCGATTTCGGATGAATACTATACGGCATTTGACGGCTATACCTATTCGGAGGAGACAGCATGCTTTACGGTTCAAAATCTGGCGATCTACCGGAAAAAAGATACGATGGGAACTTCCCGGAAAGCGGTGGTAAAGCCGATTAACCTGACCGTGCGTGCAGTCAATCTGGATCAGAAATAAAATAAAAACTAACTGTTCAGCAGGTCTGCGCGTGACTGTGAAGGTACTGAACAGTTACAATAAAAAGAGGAACGAGGACAGATGGAGCAGAAGAGACAGAACAAACAGAAGAGAAGGGCGGCGTTTACACTGGCGGAATTTTTGACGGTGATTGCGATTGTCGGTATTCTTGCCAGTCTTTCTTTTGTTGCGGTGATTCATTACCAAAGAAAGCTCCGCCGTCTGGAGATGGATCAGACGGCGAAGGAGATCTTTCTGGCGGCGCAGAATCATCTGACACTGGAGGTCTCCAGTGGGACGATTCCGCGTCTGCTCCATATGGAGGCACAGGGGGAATTTTCAGACGATCAAAAGCAGGCAAAGCTGGGAATTTCGGTAGATAATACAGTGCTGGCGGAGGAGAAAGAGGGAAATATCTACGGGGTTCTCTATGTGCCGGAAAAACAGGCAGGGCAGCCTGAATCGGAACAAGAAGAGTCTGGCGGTGAGATGGCGCTGGCATCTGCGAATGTGACCGAGGAGATCCGGCAGCGCCTTCTTCCGTTTGGATCGATTGATGAGACCGTCCGTGGAGACGGGAGCTATCTTATTTTCTATGATCCGGAGGCAGGACTGGTCCGCGAGGTGTGGTATTCGGATCGTTATCAGTTTGTGCAGACGGATATCGGAAGCGAGGCACTTCTGGCGGCGGCGTCTGATGCCGGAAAACGGGAGCGGTTTACGGGAGCTAACTCCAATTATAAGGATCAGAAACTGCCGATCGGATATTACGCATCAGGAAATCTGGAAGTCCCGGAACTGCCGGTGGAGGAATTCGAGGCGCCGACAGTGAAACTGGTGAATGATGATATTTTATATGCAAAAATCGAGGATCCGAATAAAAATGAACATTCACTGAGTCTGTTTGTAAAGGGAGAAAAGAGCGGTACAACCGGATACATCGAGATCAATCCCCCGGAAACCAGCCGCTCGGCGCGTGTGGCGAAGGTGTCCGGAGCTTCGGGCAATTCGGATGGAACGTATCAGTCATTCTGGATGACATAGCGGCGCCAGCCGGCACGGGCACAAGTACAGGATTCAAATTTATGGATTTCAACCAGCCGGCACAGACGGATATGATATTTCAGCAGGATGAAAGAGGTTTTGCCTCCTTTATTCCGGGCGAAAATATCTTTGTGTACGCGCAGGTTTTCAACAATGAAGCGCTTTCGCAGGTTAAAACGAGCAATATAGAATCCGGCAGCAGCCTCTTTGCATCGATCAGTACGGACCGAAGCGCGGAGATTGGCAGCTTCCGCCATCTGGAAAATCTGGATGAGCGGGTTTCAGGCTGGGATCCGGATCAGCTGTACACTGGGGCGGTGACTACATCCAAAACGGTTACGGCGATGCAGAATAGTGATCTGACCTGGAAAGCGGGAGAAAATATTGCGGACGAGAGCGGTTACTGCGGACATGTGGCGAAGCTGCATACGGCATTTGGCTCGAATTTTTTGAATCAGAATGCGGAAACCATCTCGATTGCCTACCGGGTGACGGATCAAACGAATGCAGATCGGACGAACCCGACGGCACAGGCATATATCACGGAGGCGGGAAGCTATCTTCCGCTTAGTCTGCCGTATCCACTGGACTATCAGGGAAATACATACCGGATCGATGGTCTGCAGGTAGGAAAAACGGCGGGAAGTTCAATCACAGCAGTAGATGGGACGGGTGGACTGTTTGGAACGGTAACACAGGATATGAGTGTTAAAAACCTGCTGATCTGCCAGCCGGTGGTCCGGACGAAGGCGAGTGCAGGCGCTTTGATTGGTGCGGTGACGCCGGGAACGGATTCCCGGGGAACTACGAATCTGGCAACGGTGAAAATTAAAAATGTGCAGATTGAATATCCGCAGGTACAGGCAGAGCAGACCGGCGCTTCTGCCGGTGCGTTGGTGGGCACATTTGAGGGCGTCACTCTGACCGTCCAGGATGCACTGGCGGAGAATCATTTCCGTGATAAGCTGGGAAGCAGCACAGAAAAAGCGGCAGATCTGAAGCAGGAGGAAGAAAGCAAATACCGGATCCGCGCTTTAAAGGGAACGGCGGGCAGCCTGATCGGCACGGCAAAGGGGGAAATTTCTCTGACCGACAGCGCAGCGGCACTCTATGTGGAAGGCATGTACGCCGGCGGTCTGGTCGGAACTGTTGAGAAAGCATCAACTGCAGCCGCCGCAAGCGGTCCCACGGTGCAGATTCAGAGCTGTTATGTCGGCGGTCATACAGCAAACAAGAAGTTTGACACATCCCAGAAACCGGGGAATGGGGCAAATGCCAATGCAGCCTTTGAGAATCTTACCGGACGTTATAATGTAGCGGCATATACCGGCGGATTCGCAGGAGGTCTCGCCGCACAGCTTCCGGCAGACAGTCAGATAGCGAATACATATGTGTCGGCGTCGGTGTATTCGCCGACGGCTGAGGAAAAATCGGATGAAACGGAGGATGGAAGCGGAACGGCAGCGGATGAAACAGAGAATCCGGCGATGAAAGCACCTGCGTTTGTTGCGTTCTATGATTATGCAAGTAGAACGGATGGAAGGCTGCCGTCGGAGACGAGCGGTACGGGAACAAACAAAAAATCAGTTTATCCGGGCTGTTATGTGTGCAGTAAGGTGAATGAGAAATATGTGCTCGCATACGCAGAAGAACTTTCAGAACTGTTTGGTGCTGAGGGAACGGGTGCAGACAGCGAGAATACATATCCCTATGATCCAGAATTAAAGAAAGCAGAAATACCGATTTATCCCATGCCGACGATCCAGAAAGTAGCGGAAAAACTTGCTGCGCAGAACGCTTCAAAGGGATTTTCCTGGTTTCTGAATAACCATGTCGGGGACTGGGACAAGGAAGAGAACGAAGAGGCGCTGCATACTGGAAACAGGCTGTATATCGATTATGTCTCTCCGTCTCCGCTTGAAGAAAATCAGAGAATACATCTGATATTTTCGATTACCGGCGAATTGAGCGGTAAAACGATGTGGTATGTTCTCCAAGTCAATACGGGTGATTTGCAGGAAAATACTCTGAGAATGGGATCAAAATTTTGCTTTGTAGATACGGAAGAGAAAGCTGCCAGCTGTGTAAAAAATGAGGCAAATGGCAGTTGGACGAGATTTGCCGACAAAAACAGGGTAAATCGTTTTGAAATAGGCATAACGGAAGAGAAAAAGTTGAAATTGCGTTTCTATCTGGATGATTTATCACGCGAGGGTGGAAATTTCTGTAGTCTGGGTACCGGGGAAGGTTATCAGCCGGGCGGTTACATAAATGGAGAAAATGTTACCGTAAAATTGAGCGAGGATGGCTATCCACCGACAGAAAATACAAGGCTCTCATATAAGTTCAACAGTTGTTTTGCCGATGTAATTGAACCCAATGATGATGGAACGGATACCTATACGGTTAAGGTTGCCAATGGGCGTCATCTGCAGAATCTGAATTTCTGCGGAAAAGACTATGGGGGATTAAAGATTACACGGGTTATCCAGACTGATAATATTCTCTGGCAGGAGGATGATTCGATTATCTCACAGACGGAAGCGTATTGCAAAGAGGTGGAAGCTGCGTACGGAAATATGACGATCTACAGTCCGGGAAATTCCAATTATGTAGGTGGAAGTTTCTGGCCGATTAACAACCCGGATATTATCTCTTATAATGCGGAAGTGGATGAGAAAGAAAAAGCAAAACTGGGTGAATGCTATACGATTGCAGGGTTAAAGATAACTCCTGTTGCCCGGGATGGTGCAGCTTTGTTTCAGAAGACGGATCATCTGACGATATCAAACTTGAATCTGAAGGATCCGGACATTTCCTGTCAGGAGCAGAATACAGCAGGGCTAGTGGCACAGGCAGGTACTTCGGCGGACAGCTATCTAACGATTAAAAATATCCATATATATGGAGAAAAGTCCCGGATTTCTGGAACTATGGCAACAGGCGCGGTGGTTGGGAGCGCGAATAATGGCAGTCTGACACTCGAACATGTAGTTGTAGATGCACCGACGCTGCAAATAAGCGGAGGAAAAACCGGAGGCTTGATCGGGGAGGCAAAAGTAAGTGATTTAGTGATGAATCACGTATATGTTTCAGGAAAAAATGCACGGATACAGGGAACTGATGATAGCGGAGGTCTGGTCGGCTTTGCCGAGAGCTCTGGTCAGATGAAGCTGGAAAACAGTTTCTTCTCTGGATATGTGGATACAACTGAAACCGCTGGAGGTTTGTATGGATATCTGAAAAACAACCAGAATGGCGGAACTGCCGGGAAAGAATTCAGCATTGAAAACAGTTATGTCGGCGGACGGAACCGCCCTTACGGTTATACGGAAAGTGGTGCGGAAGTGCTGTCAGATAGAAAGAATGTGTCAGGCGGCCGGTGTGCCGGAGGTCTGGTGGGAAGGATGTATGGTCCGATTTCGGTAATACGGAGTTTCAGTGCAGCGGATGTGTGTGGAAAAACATATAATGCCATCGCAGGTGGTTTATTTGGAAAATATGATTCTGCAAAACTGGTTCTTTCGAACTGCTATACAACAGGAAGTGTGAAAGCGGCTGGAACCTCAATGTTCCTTGGACACTATATTGGCCTGTTGAACGATATCTGGTGGTGGTGGCCGGACGCCACATTCTTTCGGTCCCGGAAGAATGCTGGTATCTGCCAAAGCTAAGCGACGCAATCATCGGTGTACCTTATGTGGACGGCAGCTCTGTAAAGGGCAGCTATTCCAGTATTACTAGGACGAGTGCCGCTGACCTGTCCTCCAAAACAGGCACAAATGGCGTTGATCAGACGATTGTAATAGATGATTCTCTGCAAGGAAAAGCATATCCATATCCAATTTGGACGATCTATGAACCAACAGTTTGGCAGACTGGCACACGCCTGTATGTGGGCGACTGGGATTAGGAAATTAAGAAAAATTAGAAAACGATTGAAAACTGGAAACAGGCGCTATTTTACATACCGGGCGGAACCATCAAATTTTTGCCCGGCAGGCAGGATAGCGCTTGTTTTTATCTCAGTCGAGAAGACTCCCACCTCTTCAGGTGGTGAGTAATAGCAAATTTGTCTCAGTGGGAGTTGGGTCTCCGACTGAGATAAACGCTCCGCGAGGATGCGCAGTGATTCTGCACAGAATAAGTGTTTTACTTGCATATAGGAATTTCTGAACTGAAAATTCCGTACGATACAGCTCTGGCAGCAGATTTTGCCGATTTGGAATGCGAAGCATCGGCAAAATCCCGTTGCTGAGAACAGTATAAGTGAACAGCAACGAATATGTCAGCTTCGCTGACCAGAATCACGCGCCAAGTCTCACGGACGTTCGACTTGAAAAAAATGCCGGATGGGCAATCAGCGAAATTCTCCAATTCCCTGATGTAAATGCAGACAAAATATGGTATGATATAAGGTACGAGATTTCGAACCGACGGAACTGTGGGAAGACAAAGCAGTTACCGGGACAGGATAATGAAACGGCAGGTGATAGGAATGAAAGAGAGAATTAACCGGCTGGCGAAGGGAATCATCGATTCGGAACAGCCGAAGATGACTTGGTCGCCTGAAAAGATAGACGAGACGCTGCGGATGAATACCCTGATGCAGAGAAATTTATGGATCGGGAGCGAAAATGGATTAAGTGTGAAGGGATTTGTGTATTCCTCGAACCTGCGGGTGCGGATTCCAGGGGATAACAATTCGTTTGGCGGACTCCGGTGCCGGATCGTATATGAGGTGGACACCTCGTTCCTGACGGCAGGCGACACGATCACGGGTTCTTTTTATCTGGTGACAAACTGCGGGGAAGAGGAGATTCCGTATGAGTTTCACGTCGAGGTGGCAGACGCCGGGAAGACTTTAGGTGATCTGAAAACGGCGGAAGATTTTCTGCACGTCGCGGAAAATGATATGGAGACGGCGCTCCGGCTTTTGGAGTACCCGGATTTTGTGGAAGTGCCGTTTATGCAGGATTTGCATGTGCGGGCACTCTATGACGGCCTGAAAGGACACGGCAGCCGGGCGAATTTTATGGAAGAATTTCTAGTTGGACTGGGCGTGAAAAAGCCGGTCAGTCTGACGATCCCGGGCAAGGCGCGCATATATACCGATCTGGCTGAAAGCGTTGAGGACACCATCGAGATCCGGATGGATAACTGGGGCAGTGTGTACCTGGAGGTGACGGCAGACGGCGAGTTTCTCCATCTGCCGAAGAAGAGTGCGACGCAGGCGGATTTTGAAGATGGTCTGCTCCGTCTTCCAGTACGGATTCTGGCGGAGCGGCTGCATGCCGGAAAAAATTTCGGTGCCGTCCTGATTCACACTGCCAGAGAAACCGTGCGGATTCCGATCGAGGCGTCGGCTGCCGATGCGGGCGGATGCGACCGGGCACATATGTCATTCCAGAAAGAGCTTGGAAATTATCTGACTGCCCGTCTGGCGTATGAAAATGGGATCGGCGGCGCGGAGGCGGTTCACCAGATGCAGCGGGAGCTGGATCTGATGAAAATGACGCACTATGATGCGGGACTGCGGCTTTTGCAGGCGGAATTATACCTTTTGACTGATCGGCGTGAGAAAGCGCAGACGATTTTAAAGGAGCTGCAGGATTCGGCGGCGCTTAAAATATCGGGCGACCGGAAGCTTAACTGCCTGTACCGCTATCTGTACGTGACGCTGACCGGCAATGCCGAGCAGAAGGACACTTTGATCCGCCTGCTGCAGCAGTATGCGTCGGAGGAGACGGGCAGCAGCCTGTTTTATTATCTGATGCTTCTGCGTCTGGATGAGGAATTGCAGAAAAATCCGGTTACGGTGCTGATCAGCATGGAGCAGGAGTTTAAGGATGGCTGTCACAGCCCATTCCTCTATGCGGCGGGACTGAAACTTCTGGAGAGTGATCCGATCCTTTTAGACAATGCGGGCAATTTTGAGCTTCATGCCCTGTACTATGGGGCACGCCGGAAAATCATCAGCCGCGAGCTGGCACTGGCGGCGGTCCGGGTGATGCGTGCGTCCCGTTCGTACCGGGAGTTTTACAGACGCCTTTTGACGGAACTTTACGGGCTGTATCCGGAGACGGAGATTCTGGAGGCGCTCTGTGCAATGCTGATTCGGGGAGACTGCCGGGAGACAGCCTGTTTTGAATGGTATAGCCGGGCGCTGGAGGCAGATTTGAGTCTGACGCGCCTGTATGAATATTATTTATATGCGATGCCGGAGAATTATGACCGCCTGATGTCGCGTGAGGTATTTTTATACTTTTCGTATTCGGCAAATTTAGATGCGGGGTCACTGGCGAAGCTTTATGCGAACCTTCTTACATATGGAACGCCGGATTCGGATATTTACCGGATGTACGAGCGGGCGATGGAAGAGTTTGCGGTGGATCAGCTTTTCAAGGAACGGATAGACGGTGCCCTGGCGGTCCTGTACCGGAAATTGATCTATCCGGAACTGATCGATACGCAGATGGCGCGTGTCCTGCCGGGGATTTTGAAATCCTGCCGGGTAGAATGCCGGGAACCGGCGATGAAATACGTGGTGGTGCGCCATGAGGAGCAGATGACGGAGGACGCGTATGTGCTGAACGAGGGCACGGCGTATGTGCCGCTGTTTTCGGAGCGCGATCTGGTTCTATTCCAGGATGAAAATGAGACGCGGTATGCGCGGGTAAATTGCGCCATCCAGCCGGTATTTACGGATATGGAGGAACTTTTACAGACCTGTTTTGAAATGAATCCGATGCATCCGTTCCTCTTTATGAATGCGTGTGCAAAAGCCTGCCGCAAGGAGGTGCTGACCGGGGACGATGCGATCCTTTTGGAGCACGCGGATCAGAAGATGGAGCTGCACCCGCTGTTTAGGGCAAAGGTGCTGTCAGCGATCGTGCGGTATTATAAGAGGATGGCGGATGGGATTGAGGATGCGAAAAAGGATGGAAGTGTTTCCTACCTTCTGAGCCTTGACAAGGACCAGCTGACGCGGGATGAGAGAAACGGCGTCTGCGGGACGCTGATCCGGTGCGGGCATTTCAGCGAGGCGTATGAGATGGTGTGCCGGTATGGTCTGGAAGGTCTGCCGGTCAATCTGCTGCTGCGGCTTTGCGGGAGAATGCTGCTTCAAAATCTCTTTGACCGGGATGACCACCTGCTTTATCTGACCTGGTATGTCTTTGAACACGAGAAGCCGGACAGTGTGATTCTCGATTATCTCTGCGAACATTTCAACGGTACGGTGGATCAGATGTACCGCGTCCTGATGCAGGGGCTGCGGCTCCGGGTGGAGACGTACGATCTGGAGGAACGGCTGGTGGCGCAGATGCTCTTTACCGGCAATACAGCAAAGTTAGACCGGGTGTTCGAGCTTTATGCGTCACGCAAGAAAACAGGGGAAAATATCGTGCGCGCGTATTTCACGGTCAAGAGCGTGGAATATTTTCTGGAAAACCGTCCGACGGACGACAAGGTGTTCGCATTTTTGGAGGGTGCTGTGCAGGGAAGCTCTGATCGGGAGCGGATCCCGGATATTTATCTGCTGGCGCTGACAAAGTATTATGCGACGCTGCCGGAGCTTTCGGAGGAACAGCGGCGCCTGTGCCAGTCGGTGGTGGATGTGCTTTTAGATGCGGGTATGATTTTTGCCTATTTTAAGGATCTGGCGCGGTTTATCCATATCCCGGGCAATATTTTAGATAAAGAAATCATCGAGTATCACGGAAACCGGGCGGTGCGCCCGTATCTGCGGCTGCGGATTCTGCCGCAGGAGGAAGAGTTCCACTATGAGGAAATGCGTCTCGTTTACCGGGATATTTACATCCGTGAAAAGGTGATTTTTGAGGGCGAGACGCTGGAATATCAGATCGAAGAGGAAGAGGACGGCGTCCGGAAGACGAAAGAAAAGGGAGAGATTTCCTGCCGGGAGATTCCGGGACGCAGCCGGGAAAGCCGGTTTGCGGCGCTCAATGAGATGAGTCTTTCTTTAAAAGTAAATAACGAGACGGCGCTTCGGGAAAAGATGCGGGAGTACCAGAAGAGAGATGCGGCGGTAAGCGCACTTTTCCCGATCGCCTGAGGAAAGGGACAGACGGACAAACGATAGATGAATGGACTTATAATTGGCATAGATCTGTGTGATTCATGCACACATATATCCTGTCAGGGTCAGGAGACGATCTGGTCGGTTCCGACCCGGATCGGAAAAGAACCGGATTCGGACGTCTGGCGGGTGGCAGAGGAGAGTGCCGGGGGCGCGTTAGAGGGCATGGTAGTGGAAGATAAGCTGCTTTCCCTGGCGATGAAGGACGGCACCGCCACGATCGATGGTGTTCGCTACGAGGGCTTATATCTGCTGAAAATGTTCCTGAAGCAGGTGCTTGCGATTCCCAGACAGGCGTCCGGAAAAGAAGAGATAGAAAACCTGGTGATCACGGTGCCAAAGCTTGAGGTAAAGCTGGTGGACTGCCTGATGTACTGTGCCGATTTTCTGGAAATCGACCGGAGCCGGGTGCGTGTGATCAGTCACGCGGAGAGCTTTGTATATTACGTGATGAGCCAGAAACGGGAAGTCTGGAGCAACCAGGTGGGAATGTTTGAGCTTTCGGAGAATGGTCTTCATTATTATGAATTGAGAGTGCAGCGCGGGCTGCGCCAGATGCAGGTGGTCGCGGATCAGGAGGAACTGGAGGAGTCATTCCACTTAAATGTGCTGGACAGCGACGCGGGCATCCAGATGGCAGACCGGATTCTTTCCTCCTGTGCGGAACGGCTGCTGCAGAAGCGCCTGTTTTCAGCGATCATCCTGACCGGCAGGGGATTTGCACAGACGGACTGGGCGGCAGATTTTATGCAGCAGATCTACAAACGGCGCCGGGTGTTTGCGGAGATGGATGTATTTACCCGAGGGGCGCTGATCCGCTCGGAAGATCTCTGTGAAGCGCAGAGTGCGTACCATTTTACCTGTATCTGTGAGGGGCGGCTGAAAACAACGGTTTCTCTAAAGATTCAGGAGCGTGAAAAAGAGGGACAGCTGGTGCTGGCATCCGCCGGGGACAGCTGGTATGAGACGAAAATGACGGCGGAATTTATCGTGTCGGGCACGCCGGAGGTGGAATTTTCACTCCAGCCGCTGGAACCGCGCAAAAAGAAGACGGTGAAGATTCCGCTCGAGGGATTCCCGAAACGCCCGGACCGGACGACCCGGATCGAGATGGCATTTGGATTTACCGGGGAAGACACGATGATCGTCATGATACGTGATTTGGGATTTGGAGAATTATTTCCGGCGACAAACCGGATGATTAAACAAGAGGTTTCATTATGAGTCTGATACTTTGCCGGCAGGAGCCGGTTCGACATCCTTTTTACATAGAACGGCTGGGCGTCCATATCGCATCGTCGCAGGAGCTGTGTTATATCATTTATCAGAATCCGCTTCTGGTGCTGGATGGTTTTGTGGACGACCGCCTGATTGAGTTTATCCGTTCGGAGCTGGGACTTTCGTTTCTGGCCGGCAAACTGGAGGCATGGCAGCGGAGCGGCGAGAGCCAGGACGAGCTGCCGATCGTGATTCTGCAGGAGTGCTGTTATTATACGGCAAAGGAGATTGCGGCATACCGCCAGAAATTGGCGGCATTTCGCAAAATGAATGCGGCGGAGTTCCGGAAGGAGACGGCGGATTACTATTTCCGCCTGCGGCAGTTTGGGACGGCGATCTATTACTACAACCGGATTCTGGAGGACTGGCGGGTCAAATCACTGACGGACGAATTTACCGCGAAGATCTGGAACAATATCGGGGCGGCGTATGCCGGGATTTTCTGGTTTGAGAAAGCGTTTACCGCTTATGAAATGGCGTACAATTTCGACAAGAGCCCAGAGATGCTGAAGCACCTGTACCAGCTTGCTTTGATTGACCCGAAGCTGGAACTTAAGGAGCGCCACGCGGCTGCGATGACGCCGGAACAGAAGGAGATCTGGAAACGGGAACTCGACGAGGCGAACCGGACCGCGGAGAAGTGCGGGAATGTCCGCATGGTCGAGACGATGTTTGACCGCAATCCGGTCCGGCGGATGGAGAGTGCGGGAGAGCTTCTGAATGGGTGGAAGCAGGAGTATCGGAAGATGCTCTAATTCTGCTCGCGCCAGTGTCCTTTCCGGGTATACCCGGTCATCAAGATCATTCCTAGTTACCATTTCTTTACGAAAGGAGTATTCCTATGCGCCTTCTGATTGTCCGCCATGCGGATCCTGATTACTCGATTGATTCCCTGACACCGGCTGGCTGGGAGGAAGCAAAGCTTCTGGCAGACCGTCTGGCATCGGTTCTGGTGGCGGCTTATTATGTATCGCCGCTGGGGCGTGCGAAGGACACGGCGTCCCTGACCTTAAAAAAAGCCTGCCGCACGGCAGAAACCTGCAGCTGGCTGCGTGAATTTGCTCCCCAGGCGGTACATCCGGGAAAGGATTCCGGGCACTGTGTCTGGGACTGGCTGCCGGATGCGTGGATGGCGGAGCCGAAGTATTTTGATAAAGATCACTGGCATGAAACAGAAGTCTTTCAGAACGCCCATGTAAAAGAAGAGTACGACTGGGTGACTGGAGAACTTGACCGGCTGCTCAGCCAGCACGGATATGAGAGAAACGGATTGTTTTACCGAGCCGTGGCACCGAATGAGGACACGATTGTTTTATTCTGTCATTTTGGCGTCGAGTGCGTCCTGCTTTCCCATCTCTTAAATATCTCTCCGATGCAGCTGTGGCATGGAACCTGTGCGGCGCCGTCGTCGGTGACGGTGCTCTATACAGAAGAGCGCCGCTCCGGTGTCGCATCCTTCCGCATGAGCAGTTTTGGAGATGTTTCCCATCTGTATGCGGGTGGACGCGAGCCGTCGTTTGCGGCGCGGTTCTGTGAGGTGTATACACGGTTTGACCAGCGGCATGACTGATGGACGTTCGACTTGAATATTTATTATGTATCGCTATCATTTCACTCAGCGGACAAATAAATTTTGTGTGAGACGCTATTTACTGCTCAACATCCCAATATTTTTAATCAACACCGAGATTGTCCCGTCCATGTTGGTGATAAACTCCACATGGTCGGGATTTCTGTATTCTTCCATCGGGATCGTGATCTCGATGCCGGTGTCAGTGTACAGCTTCTGTTTCTGGAATTTCTTGATCGTCTGCTCATTTTTCGGCGCGACCGTCTCGTAGGAGAGGTTGTAGCGGTCGAGTTTTTCATCCAGTTCCTCGAGCATCTCCGGGCTGCCGGGAAATACTTTTTCGCGCAGTTCGGATACCTTGATTTCGCCCTGTTCCTCTAATTCATTACAGATAATGTCTTTGATCTCCATCTTTTTCTGTGCATCCTCGTCGCCGTAATATTTTTTGGCAACCTGATCGACGGCGCGGGTAACGATGTCGAGCTTGGATTTCTGGGAGAGCGGGGCGCGGCATTCGAGAAAGAGCTCGGAGAAATAGAAGCATTTCTCGCCGTTGACCTCATATTTTTTCTCAGCCAGAATCAGGGAGCCGTCGGAGAGATCGAGGACAAACGCCTCGGTGAGGCGCTGTCCCTGTCCCGGAAGCAGCGCGCGCTGTAAAATGATCTCGTTGCTGTTGCCGCCGTCTGTTTCTTTGGTCTGATGCGTGTAGGAGGTTTTGTAGTTCATTTTTAGGAATGCCAGATAATCCTTGCCCTTGTAGCCGAACACGGTCATCGCCACATCGGCGGCCGGAATGTCAATATTCGCATTCATGATGTCGTAGAGGCGCTCGGCGAGCTGTTTGCTCGTCTCGACGAAATTGTCAGGGGTGCAGTTTTGCAGCAGCTCTTTGACCTCGGATCCTTCTGCGAAGGTGCAATGCTTGACGTCGTCGCTCTCAGTGATTTTCTCGATATGCGCTTTCAGAAAGTCGGAAAAATCGGGTCCGACCTCCATGCTCTGGTCGGAGAGAACCGGGATTCCCACCGAAGAATCAAGGATGTGCACGATGGCTGCCTTTAAAATCATATCTTCACTTTTCAATGTTATCTTACCTCCAGGTTATAACTTCTTTTGTAGAACCATTCTCGACGCACTCAAAGGAAACGGAGTCGCCTGCCTGCACGAACGGAAGCCGCTCAGAAACGGTGATCGCAGCGGTGTAGACGCTGTCGGTGCGGTCATCGGTCAGCGTGAAATAGTAGTAGGTGTTACCGGAAATGACGACATTCTCGATCGCCTCGACCGTGCCGGAGACAGTCTCGCTTGCCGCCGGTTCCTTGGCAGTGGGATCTTCGATCTCTTCCTGCCCCAGCGTCTCACGGTAATTGCGCTTCGCCTCATCGATCGTCTGTCCGGTGCCGACGATCTGGTACTGCGCGACATCGACGAACGCATACATTTTCACAAGCCCTGCAGCATCTTTCAGGGAAATGAAATATGCCGGTCGTCCGGAAATATTTAAGAGAAGCGGGAAGGTCGCGCTGTAATTTAAGTGCTGCACCTGTCCGCGTGCGGAATCCATTGCGGCGAGCTCGGTGGCGCCCGGAACGGTGTAAAATTTCGTTTCTTTCGTCCGCAGGTTGACGAGGACGAAGCCAATGTTCGACTCATCTGAGGTTACAGAGCTCATGCCGGTGTACAGCCACACATCGTCGTCGATGGCGAGATAGTTGTAGCCGTAGGTCGTCCGACGCACGCCGCGCTGACCGAAGATAGAGTTTAAATAACCATTCTGGAATCTGCCGTTGTCGTCGAGCTGTTCCATGATGAGGTTCGAATCATAGAGCTGGTCGATCCACTGCGGGACATCCGCCTTGGCGTACCACTTAGATTCGCCGGTCTCAGCATTGACGAGGATCGCGCCGTCGATGTCCTTGCCGTTCCACCAGCCGATCCGGTAGGCGATGGTCGGCGCCACCCAGTATGGGTTTCCATCGTCGTCGATCTCGAAGGAGACCGTCTCAAACATCCGTGTTGGGTAGCAGAAACGGATGTAGCGGTTGATATTGCGGAAGAAATATTCACTGGTGGAATACTTCATGCCGGAGGACAGCCAGACGAGATCGGTATTCTGATCGACCATATTGACAGCAATGTATGCCGGAAGTCCCTTCTTCTGGTTGTACAGCCACTTGATCGGGTCGGCATAGCGCAAAGGCGTCACGCGGTACGGTGTCCCCTTGTAGTTGATCTGTGTGTAATTTTCCTGAATCTCAAACTGGGAGACCAGGTCGGTCATCTCACCGAGCTTTTTGCTTCCGAGCCGGGAGGCGGTATCCTTATCAACGACCGGGATCTGCGACATGCCAAGCTCTGCGACATCTGAGGCAAAATCGCCCTCGGTAACGGTGATCAGATCGCGGTAGCGGGACGCATTAAAAAGCTGGACGCCCGCCGCCGAGGCGATCAGGGAAAAGAAAATCAGGACAGCGATCGCGATTGTGCCATATTTGCACGGGCGTCCCATCGCCTTAAAACCGGCAAACGGACTGCCGGAGGCGTCGGCGTACTTGCGCCGCAGAACCATCCGTCCGGTCACAGGATCGCGCACGATCTCAACGCCGCGGTTTTGCTGCACTGTTTTCAGGAATATGAGAATGCTTTCCATAAAGTTGACTGCCAGTACAATCAGAATGCAGATAATCAGGAATACGATGAAATCCTGATCGTGCAGATTGATGGCTGGCATCATGGTGTAGAACACCAGAAAAATAAGGACGGCAGAGAGAAACAGACGCCCAAACGCCGAAGTGAATTTTTTCAAAATAGAACCCTCCTGACTCGTTTTATGATAAAAAAATAGCTGTTCCCATGAAAAAAAGGATTTCGCTGATTGTAAATGTGATAGAACTCTATTGTATCGCACGACGGGAGATAAAATCAAGCCCGGAAACGGAATTTGCCGTGGCTTCGCATTTAAATACGGCAAATTCTTGGGTTGAAGTCGGGAAAAAAACAGTTGTCCTTCCGCCGAAAATATGCTATGATTACTATGTTTATTCAGGAGGTGCGAAGATGATCAAGACGATCCTTACGATCATATTTATTATTATCTGTGTATTCCTGTCGGCGGTAATCCTACTGCAGGAGGGCAAATCGGCAGGTCTGTCCGGTTCCATCGGCGGTATGGCTGACAGCTACTGGGGCAGAAATAAAAGCCGTTCTATGGAAGGAAAGCTGGAGAAGCTGACCAAATATGCTGCAATTCTGTGGCTGATCCTTGCATTAGTTTTGAATTTGAAATTCCTGTAAGGAACCTTTAAGAGGCTGTCGCGTGGCAGCCTTTTTTTCATATTGAGAAAGAGAAGTGAGATAAATTTGAACATATTTGATAAAATCATGGGAAAAATAAAGAGAAGCGAGGCTCAGAAATACGCAAAACAGCAGAAGCGCCAGGCGCAGATGCAGAGTGCGGCAGCTTCACAGAAAGAGGAAGGACAGAAAATGCCGGAAAATCGCAGGAGAGAAAGAGAGACGTTTGAAAAACGTCAGCAGACGGAGATGAAGCTCTCGGATGAGATGCTGGAGACGATCCGGAAGAATGCAGAACAGCGGTTTGCGATGCGGAAAGAAGAAGCGCGGGAAGAGAAAATGTCCGGAGAAAGCCGGGAGAGCAGCGTACAGCGCCAGATTGACGGGGATGGGCTGATCGGCGAGTGGGAAGAGAGGTACGGAAAAAAGAAGAAAAAGCCGGAGCGTGCGAAAGGTCCGAAAGAGGAATCGGTGCGCCGGAAAAAGAATAAAGCGGAAAAGAAAGACCGTGATCGGAAGTTTGAGCGTGAGATGGATAAGAAGCGCGAAAAGCGCGGCAAGAAGGAGTGTGAGGATGCTGGCGCTTCCGAGGAGGAGTTTACCCGCCGCTGCAAGATGATTCAGGATGTCATGAATGAACCGGCATACGTGCCGATGAAGCTGAAGGAGCTGGCACTTCTTTTAAATATTCCGAAGGAACAGCGCCGGGAGCTGCAGCGGGTTATCGATCATCTGCTGGAAGAGGGAAAAATCAGCATGTCCCGCAAGGGCAAGCTGGGGCGCCCGGAGACATTTTCAGAGGCAGGCATTTATTCGGGACACCCGAAGGGCTTCGGTTTCGTGGCAATCGAGGGACGTGAGCAGGATGTGTTCGTTCCGCGTGAAAAAACAAAGGGCGCGATGCACGGCGATAAGGTGCTGGTTGTGATTGAGCAGGAGAGCGACGGCGGACGCAGAGCCGAGGGAAGTATCGTGCGGATCCTGGAGCACGCCAATCAGGAGCTGGTCGGTCTGTATGAGAAAAACGGCGGTTTCGGCTTTGTGATCCCGGACAATCCACGGATTTCACGCGACATTTTCATCCCGCAGGGGTGTGACGCGGGCGCAGTGACCGGTCATAAAGTCATCGTGAAGATCAAGGATTACGGAAACAGCCCGGATAAGAAGCCGGAGGGCGTGATCACCAGCATTCTCGGACATATGAACGATCCGGGAGTCGATATTTTATCGATCGTGAAAGCATACGGTCTGCCGGAAGAATTTCCGCCGGAGGTCATGGCGCAGCTTGAAGAGATCCCGGATGCCGTCCGCGAGGAGGACAAGGCGGGACGCAAGGATCTGCGCGATCTGCCGACAGTCACGATTGATGGTGAGGAAGCGAAGGATCTCGACGATGCGATCACGCTGGAGAAGACGGAGCAGGGTTACCGGCTCGGTGTACACATCGCGGATGTGACCCATTATGTCCGCGAGGGCAGCCCGCTTGACCGCGAGGCATTAAAGCGCGGAACGAGCGTGTATCTGACCGACCGCGTCATTCCGATGCTGCCGCATAAACTCTCAAACGGTATCTGTTCCCTGAATCAGGGAGAGGATCGTCTGGCGCTGAGCTGTATCATGGAGATCAATGACAAAGGCGTCGTGATCGGACATGAGATAGCAGAGACATTGATCCGCGTCGATCGCCGGATGACGTATACGGCGGTCAATGCGATCATCACGGATGATGATGCAGAGACGAAGGAGAAATATAAGGAATTTGTGGATTTATTCCTGCAAATGAAAGAACTTTCGCAGCTTCTCCGCAAGAGGCGCCAGGAGCGCGGTGCGATTGACTTCGACTTTCCAGAGAGCAAGATTTTACTCGACGCCAAAGGACGCCCGATCGAGATCAAGCCGTATGAGCGCAACGCGGCGACGAAGCTTATCGAGGATTTCATGCTGATGGCAAATGAGACGGTAGCTGAGGACTATTATTGGCAGGAAATGCCGTTCCTCTACCGAATCCATGAGAAACCGGATGAGGAGAAGATGGCGAAACTCGGAACGTTCATCAACAACTTTGGATATACATTGCGGATGCCAGGCGGCGAAGTCCACCCGAAAGAGCTGCAAAAGCTGCTTGAAAAGATCGAGGGCACGCCGGAGGAGGCATTGCTCAGCCGTTTGACGCTGCGCTCCATGAAACAGGCGAAATATTCGACCTTGAACTCCGGTCATTTTGGATTGGCGGCGAAATATTATACCCATTTCACCTCCCCGATCCGCCGTTACCCGGATCTGCAGATCCACCGGATTATCAAAGAGTGCCTGCACGGCAATATGGATGCGCGAAAAACCGCCCATTTTGAAAAAATCCTGCCGGAAGTGGCAGTCCAGACCTCGGCCCTGGAGCGCCGCGCTGACGAAGCCGAGCGCGAAACAGATAAAATGAAGAAAGTCCAGTATATGGAACATTACATCGGAGAAGAATTCGAGGGAGTCATTTCCGGTGTCACCAACTGGGGCTTCTATGTCGAGCTGCCGAACACGGTTGAAGGATTAGTTCATGTCAATGAACTGCGCGGCGACTATTTCGTATTTGACGAAGCACACTATGAGCTGGTCGGAGAGATGACGAGAAAGACGTACAAGCTCGGTCAGACTATCCGCGTCCGCGTGACTGCGTGCGACCGGTATGCGAGGACGATTGATTTTATGCCGGCGGTGTACTGGAAGTAGAAGATTGTAAAATAAGATGTAAAAAGTAGAGAGGGAAAGAGGAATTAAAATGGGAGCAGGAATCAAGATGGTGGCGAACAATAAGAAAGCTACCATGATTATTTTATCGATGATAAATTCGAAGCCGGGATCGAGTTATTCGGTACCGAGGTTAAATCGATCCGCATGGGTAAATGCAGCATCAAGGAAGCATTTATCAAGATCGAGAGCGACGGTCAGGTGTATGTATTCGGCATGCATATCAGCCATATGAGAAGGGAAATATCTTTAACAAAGATCCGCTGCGTGTGCGGAAACTCCTTCTCCACAAACTGGAGATCCGCCGCCTGATGTCAAAGATCAAAGAAAAAGGATATACGCTGGTGCCGCTGCAGGTTTATTTTAAGGGAAGTCTCGTAAAAGTAGAGATTGGTCTGGCACGCGGTAAGAAGCTATATGATAAGAGAGACGATCTGGCGAAAAAGGACGCGAAGCGGGAGATTGACCGTGCGTTTAAGGCGAGACAGAAATAATTTTTTTATTTGAAATAGGCGATATAAAACAGAGATTCAAAGAGTAAAAATTAAGAAACCAGTTTTTCTTTTATATTCAAAACGGGGGGATATAAAAGGGATAACCGGTTTCTTTTTTATTTCAGGAACTGCACGGCAGATGGAGTTTTGATTGTAAGAATAGGGGATTCATGTTATCATAAACATGAAAAAAGATCTGTGCATGGCTACGGGAAAGGAGCGGCAGAGATGAAAAAAATGAATATTCCGGTTGGAATTTCGAACTTTGAAAAAATCCGAAACGGTGGTTTTTACTATATCGATAAATCAGGCTTGATTGCGGAACTTTTGGATGAGAAAGCGGAAGTTACATTGATTACCCGTCCACGGAGATTTGGTAAGACCCTGGGTATGAATATGCTGGAAAGCTTTTTCGATATCCGTAAGGACAGCAGAAAGCTGTTTGAAGGACTGGAAATTGCAGACCATCAGGCGCTATGCGATGAATGGATGAATCAATATCCTACGATCGCGATTTCATTTCGGCAGATAGAAGGTCTGAATTTTACGGATGCATATCAGCAGCTTGTCTATGAGATCGCTTTTTTGTATCAGAATCACGCATATCTCTTAGATAGTCCGGCAATCAGCGAACCGGAAAAGTCCCTTTTCCGGCGGATAAGTGACCGAAAAGCGGAAAAGACGGATGTGCTGCGTTCCATTCAATTTTTAACGCAATTATTAAACAGGCACTACAATAAAAAAGTAATTCTCCTGATCGATGAGTACGATGTTCCGGTAGCGAAAGCAAATAACAACGGTTATTATAAGGAAATGCTGGATGTCATGAAGGGCTTGATGCAGGCTCTGAAAGACAACCAGTCACTTAGTTTTGCCGTTATTACAGGCTGCCTGAAAATAGCAAAAGAGAGTATTTTTACGGGAACCAATAATTTTATATCGGACACCATTACGGATTCACGCTTAAATGAGTATTTTGGTTTTGTGCAAAGTGAAGTGGATCAGTTATTAAAAGATGCCGGTCTGACAGAACGGGCGGATGACATAAAAAAATGGTATGACGGTTACCATTTTGGCGATTTTGATGTTTACTGCCCATGGGATGTCATGAATTATATGCTGGAATTGCAGAGAAATCCAAAAGCTAAGCCAGTCAGTTATTGGAAAAATACAAGCGATAACGCTATTATTCGTTCTTTTATTGACTACGCGGGCGGCACCATCACAAAAAAACTTGAAACTCTGATGTCTGGCGGCTGCATTGTTCAGCGTGTGGACGAAAACCTGACGTATGATTATCTGCACTCATCTGAAGACAACCTTTGGAGTATGTTGTATCTGACAGGGTACTTAACGAAAGCGCGCAGATCTGATTATAAGGATGATCTGCCAGATGGCATGGCTGCCTTATGATTCCGAATGCGGAAATTAAAGAGATCTTTGAAACGACCGTTATCAAATGGTTCGATGACAGCACCAGGAAATGGGATCGGAATGCCCTGTTTGACGCGGTCTGGAACGGTGACAGCGAGGGTATTACGAGAGAGATGAATGCATTGCTGCGGCGCACGATCAGTTACCATGATTATCGGGAAGATTTTTACCATGCGTTTCTCGCTGGAATCTTTACCGGCGCTGGGTATATGGTGGATTCCAATAAGGAGCATGGAGAGGGGCGCAGTGATGTGGTTGTCTACGATTCCCTCAACGCACAGGTTGCAGTCTTTGAGGCAAAGTATACGAAAAATCTGGAAAAATTAGAAAGTGAGTGCGATACAGCGCTACAGCAGATTGATGACAGAATGTATGCGAAGGAGTACGAGGATGATTATGATCAGATCCTTTGCTATGGCATTTCGTTTTTTAAGAAACGGTGTATGGTGAAGAAAAAGTAAGGATCTGAAAGTTCAGTCGAATCATTCAAAGTCTTCCTGTTTCTGGTATACAGACAGTGGGAGTGTTTTTTGATATAAAGTATAAAAAGAGCTGCACGGCTGATTGGTAGCCAGCAGCTCTTCCTTATATAATGCAAGTGCCTAGTTGTTCCCTACACTAAAGTATATCTGCATATAGTTTACTGTATATTCTGCAAATCTTTTAATATCGCCTGAATTGTTTCTGTCTCAAGCCCAGTTTTAGCGTGAATATCCTGCAGTGAATGTTTCTGCTGAATCAGACGGATGGCGTGAAGCATTTTGCTGGTGCGTTCATTCCTACCCTCATTTAATCCTTCTGCTCGTCCCTGGGCGAGACCAGCCTTGACGCCTTCTTGAAATTCTGCTTTACGAATCAATTTTTTCTCCCGTTCGTCATCATATTCAAATAAACACATAGCAATCGCCTCCGATTTGTTTTTTGAAGAAAATCTGCCAGGATATTTTCTTCGATGCATTCGTTGACAGCTGTTTCAACCGCTTCATTTAACGGCATATTTTTTGTATAACGCCGAATTCGTTCGACCAGAAGCATATATTCTTTTAAAGTTTGGCAGGCATCTAAAATTTCGGGATTTTTGTTCAGGTTGATATTTAGAATCCGGACAAGCAGCTCCAGTTCTGGATGATCCGTGTAATGAGTCCCATTGACAGCGTTATAAAGACTTAAAAGATTTTCACGGCTGCTGAAAAGCATCCGAAAAAGAGTGTCTTTGTGTTTTTTCATATGTAATTGTCCTCCTTTCAGCAGGAGAACAAGGCAAAATTCTTTTTGAAAACCTCCTGCTTTTCAGTTGTGAATATGTTGGAAAAGCATAAGATTCTCAGATGATTTAGAATGCCAGACAGTCGGATGGCTGATATAGAAAAATATATGCTTTTGTATTTACAGAATACCATAGGACAATGATTGCTTCAAGTCCCTATTTGTTTTCAAAAATGGTTTTGTTAAAAATAAATAAGGGAAATTATGCATAATTTACGCATAATATTAATTTATTTATATGCTATATAATATTGCATAATAAACGAAACAATAAAGATTTCGCAGAATACCTAGTTCTGCGAAATTTGGAGGAAATTTCAGAGACACAAAAGGAGTTTTATTTTGACAATATTGATTTTTAAATAGTAGTAATTGGAAATTTGGTAAATAATTGATCAGAAATGCGTATCTTAATAATTTCATAATAGATTCTTGGGAGAAACTTCTATTGAATTCGCTCTAAAAGCATAGTATAATGAACAAAGATTTCGCAGACTAGGTATTCTGCGAAAACTGTAAAAACGAGAGGAAGAAGCTCGGTATGTGGTACGCAGTACAAACGCCTACAGGAAGAGAAGCTGAGATGGCAGAGAAATTGAACCGGGTTTATTCGGGAGAGTCGGATAAGCCTGTTTTGTGCTGTCTAAAGAACGGTCCTGGCGGATGGGCGGGATTTATCACATCGGTGTGGAGCCGATGTTTCCGGGATATATCTTTGTGGATACGGATGATGCGGGAGAACTGGAACAGAAGATAGGAATTTTGGCTGGTTCTGCGAAGCTTCCGCTCGATGAGAAGGCAGTACCGTTGGAAAAGGCGGAGGAAGATTTCCTGAAACGTCTGCTTCGAGAGGATCCGCAGCATACGGTAAGACGATTTCTCGTACAGGTAAACGAGGCGGGAGAGCTCGTGTCGGCGGAAGGCATATTGGGAGAGTCGCTGGGACAGATCGTGCGGAAACGAATCCGAAAACGGGTTGTGACGCTGGAGATACCGATGCTGGGAGCAGCACGGCGGGTCGAACTGGCGATCCGTGTAAAAGGCGATGAAAACCGGGAGCAGGTGGCAGGCATATGAGAAGTTTAGATATGAAGTATTCCGTTCTGATGCCTGTTTACCGAAAGGAAAATCCGTTCTATTTTTACCGGGCGGCGCTCAGCATGATGAAACAGAGTGTTTCCCCGGATGAGTTTGTCCTGGTCTGCGATGGTCCGCTGACGGAAGAACTCGATGCAGTAATCAGAAAATTAGAAGAAACATGGTCCGAACAGGTGAAAATCGTGCGTCTGCCGGAAAATCGCGGCATAGGACCGGCACTGGCAGCAGGGGTGGAAAGCTGCCGAAATAATCTGATTGCCCGCATGGACAGCGACGATATCGCCTGTCCGGAACGATGTGAAAAGCAGCTGGTGCAGTTCCGAGGCAACCCAGCGCTGGCGCTGGCGAGCGGGGCGATTGCCGAGTTTGAGATGGATTCGCTGGAAAAAGCAGCAAATATGCAGTGGACGATAGATACACCGAAAGAGCCGGTGGAGATTCCAGAAGATTGTTGTATCACCGGTACCCGGACGCTGCCGTGCGGTTATGAGGAGATTCTTATATTTGCCCGCAAGCGCAACCCGATGAACCACATGGCGGTTATGATGCGGCGGGACGCTGTTTTAGCGGTTGGCAATTATCGTGCCGTGAAGGGTGCCGAAGATTACGAACTATGGGTGCGGATGCTGCAGGCTGGTTATCGGGCGGAAAATCTGCCGGATGTGCTGGTATACGCGAGAACGGGAAATGGCATGATGCAGCGGCGCGGCGGTCTGGCGTATGCGAGAGAAAATATACGTCTGCAGACCCATTTTTATAAAAGTGGATTTTTGACATTTCCTGAATATATAAGTAACTGTGCTGTGCGTGTGGCGGCAAGCATACTGCCGGTTGGGATTCGCGGCTATTTGTATCAGAAAAAGTTGCGGGAAAGAATGCACGCCTGATAGTTCAGGATAAAAAAAGATGAAAGAAAGTAACTGTTTGGTAAGAACCGTACATTTGTACGCGGAGTTTGCCTGTGAGAAAGCAGACAGTTGCGAGAGGATACGATTTTGAGACAATACGAACCATTCAAGAGGCTGTTCCGAATGGGAGGCGCGGTCATTTTGATGGCTGTCCTGACGGGAATTTATGGATGCGTCTGGAACGGTTATTTCAATAAATTAATTGAATTTCCATTTTGGAGAAGAGGAAACTGGCTGATGATCGCCCTGTATGCAGGAATTTTGTTTTTCTTCCTATATACATATGGGGGATTTCGGATCGGATATCTGAAAAAGGGAAACCTGCTTTGCTCCCAGATACTGTCGATCGGGCTTTTAAATATTATTACCTATATACAAATCTCATTGCTGGATAAGAAATTTCACGATCCGCGGACTTTGCTGGCGATGATGCTGGTACAGCTTCTGGCGGCTATCGTCTGGACATATTTATTTCAGCGGCTGTACCGGTTGCTGTTTCCGCCGAGAAGAATGCTTCTGGTATGCGGCGATCGTCCGGCATTTCATCTGATGGAAAAAATCAATTCGCGCGAGGATAAATATTACCTGGCGAAAGCGATTCATATCCGGGCAGGAATGGAGGCGATCATCCGGGAAGCAGGAGCATTTGACGCCTTGATTATCGGCGATATTCCGGCCAAGGACCGGAATGAACTGTTGAAAAAATGTTTTGAAGAGGACATCCGTACCTATACGGTGCCGAAACTTTCAGACATTCTGATTCGGACGTCCGAAGAACTGGATATTTTCGACAGTCCGCTTCTTCTGTCCAGAAATGAAGGAATTTCCGGGGGACAGCGGTTTGTAAAACGGGCGATTGACCTATTCTTTTCAGGATTGGGAATCGTTGTTTTATCGCCATTTTTTCTGCTGGTGGCGCTGTCAATCTATCTGACCGACCGGGGACCTGTGTTTTATAAGCAGACGAGGCTGACCGAGGGTAGGAAAGAGTTTCAGATCTGTAAATTCCGGACGATGATCCAGAACGCAGAGGCGAAAACAGGCGCCAGACTGGCGGCTGAAAATGATGACCGGATTCTGCCGGTCGGACACTTCCTCCGCAGAACCCGTCTGGACGAGCTTCCGCAGCTTTTTAATATCTGGAAAGGCGAGATGTCGATCGTGGGACCGCGCCCGGAACGTCCGGAGCTGGCGGAGGAGATAGAGGAAGAGATCCCGGAATTTTGCTACCGCCTGAAAATGAAAGCGGGACTGACTGGTTATGCACAGGTTTACGGGAAATACAATACGACTTCCTATGACAAGCTGAAACTGGATCTGACCTACATACGGAATTATTCTCTGCTTCTGGATCTGAAGCTGATGCTGATGACACCGAAGATCATGATGTTAAAAGAAAGTACGGAAGGAGTGGCGGACAATGGAAACGCTTCTGACAGTCGTCATCCCGGCGTATAACGCGGAAAAATATATTAAATACACATTGGACTCTCTCTGTGACGAATGTACAAACAAACGTCTAGTTCTTGAAAAACCTGAAATTTCAGACATGGAGAAAGGAGAGACAGAACCGGATGCGAGATACCAGGAAAATGGGCAGTCGTGCCTGGAAGTGTTGGTGGTAGACGATGGTTCGACAGATCACACCGGAAAAATTGCAGATCAATATGCAAAAATCTATCCCGATACAGTCCGTGTGATTCATAAAGAAAACGGCGGTCACGGTTCCGGCATTAATTGCGGCATCCGGGAGGCGCGCGGCCGGTATCTAAAGGTCGTCGATGCCGACGACTGGGTCGAGCCGGAGGCATTTTCAAATTTATTAGATGCATTGGCACATACCAGCGATGATGCGGTTGTCAGCGGCTTTTACTGGCGGTTTGACAATGGAAGCGGGGAGGAATCCTCTTTTCCGAGTAAGGCGGAGATGAAAGAGCCATTCAAGGGCGTGAAATACGGAAAATCATACGTTTTGGATGGTATCGCTGATCAGGTTTATATGAAAATGCATGGGATTACCTGGCGGACAGAAATTTTGAGACAGATGCCACTTTCGATCGACGAACATTGTTATTACGTCGATGCGGAATACATCCTGTATCCGATCCCGTGGGTGCGGACCGTGTCCTTTCTGCCGGATTTTGTCTATCAGTACCGGATTGGACGTGCGGGTCAGAGTGTCAGCCCGGAAAAAATGGTGCAGAACAAGAAAAATTACGACCGGGTGCTGGAATCCCTGTGTGCATTTTATCAGAAATGCCGGAATGGAGAAATTAACTGCTCCGAGGAAAAACTGCGCTATATCGAGAACGGAATCGCCCGCGTGGCGGCAGGAAGAGTCAAGATCCTTTTGAGCCTTCCGGCGGATAAAAAGGTGAGAAATCAGCTGGTTCGGTTTGACAAGGAATTATTGGAAAAATATCCGGGAATTTACCATGCAAACCGGAATAAGGCGGTAAAGGCACTCCGGATGAGCTGGTATCGGTTGTATGGGGCGGCGGTTTGGGCGCTGAAACATCAGAAACGTCAGTTCTGACGAAACAAAAGAAGGAGAAGAGCGGATGAGATTACAGAATATACGGTTCCCAGAACCGGACATTTGCAGGGAAGAAGAGCTGTATTTCCACCGGAATGGTGAGTGGATTGATTTCAATGGCTATTTCAATCTCTTTTATATAGAAAAAAGAAAAAAATATACAAATCAGGAAACACTGACGCTGCATCTGGAAGTGGGCGAGTGCCAGGCAGTCCGGCTGATGCATGACGAAACCATGATTCGTGAAATCGAATTAAGCGGACAGCCGGAGCCGCTGACATTGGAATTTCCGTATCAGGAGATAGATAAAGGTGTGTTCTGGTTTTCAGTAAAACCAGGAATAAGCAGCAAATCAGATGTACCGCAGCTGTCTGGGTGGTATGAGGGAAAATGCCAGGAGGAAAAGCCGGTTCGCATCGCGGCGGTTGTCTGTACATTTAAACGCGAACCGTATGTGCTGCGAAATTTAAAAAGTGTTCTCCGCTTTTTAGAGCGACCGGAAAATGCATCAATGAATCTCTGCTATTGGCTAGTGGATAATGGGAGAACACTCTCGGAACACGAAGAAATCAGCCGCCTGACTGACCAGCATCCAGATACAATTCGCATCATTCCCAACCGAAATGTCGGCGGCGCCGGCGGCTTTACGAGGGGCATGATTGAAGCGATCGAGGAGAAAGAACGCCTGGGACTGACGCATGTGCAGATGATGGATGATGACGCTGTGATGGATCCGGAGCTTTTTGTGCGGGCATATGGATTTTTGGGGATGCGGAAGGATGAGTGGGAGGATATTACTTTGGGCGGAAGCCTGTGGCGGGAGGATTTTCCGTATATTCAGCAGGCAGCCGGAGAGTGGTTCAAAGAATTCGTGGTACAGAACGATTTCCCGCTGGCAGATTTAAGAGATTTTCACGTATGTACGGATAAATATATGTGTGAAGCGGTTCATAAAAATATGCCATATTCCGGTTGGTGGTGCTGCTGCATGAGTTTAAATCTTGTGCGCCCGGATAACCTGCCGATTCCGCTGTTCCTTCACCATGATGATATCGAATTTGGCATTCGGAACCAGAAAGCAGGAATCGTCTTTTTAAATGGATTTGGCGTATGGCATAAGGGGTTTGAACTTACCTTTACAGGCGTAAATACGTATTACGATGTGCGGAATACATTAATTACGACCGCTTTGCTCGAAAAGGAGAGAAGTCAGGCAGAGATCCTTAGATGGATTTGGAAACGTATTACAGTGGATATCATTGAATTCCGTTATGGAGAAATGCGATTGGCATATCAGGCGTTTTACGATTTCTGCCGCGGACCGGAGTGGCTGTATAAAACAGATGCAGAAAAGCTGAATAACTGGCTCAGAGAGCAGGTTGCAATGAAACCGATTGAAAACCTGGAGGAAGAATTAGGGGCAGAAGAATACCGGCGGATCAAACAATATGCGGATGAATATCGGGATTCTTATAAAGTGGAAACAGTAGATGAATATTTTAGTCCGGCGCGAAAAGCGGCGAATCTGATAAAAAAAGTGACGTTTAATGGCTGGCTGCTTCCTGCGGATAAAAAAATAATCGCTTTATCGCCAGTTGAGTCTCCATTTCAGGCATTTCGGAAGAAAAAAGTTGTGTTGTTTGAGCCATTTTCGGGAAAAGCAGTTCTAGCAAAGAGAGAGTGGAAACAGTTGTGGCTTGCATGTGGGCTTTACCGTGACGCATGGAGACTGATGAAAAAGCATAAAACAGCAGCTGAGAAGTACCAGAAGGAAATTCAAAAATTCACATCCATGGACGCATGGAAACAGTATTTGGAGATAGAGAAAGGAAGCAAAAAATGAGGGCTTGGATTGACCGGATCAATGTTTTTATGAAATACAAAGATCTTCTGATACAGCTGGTAAGCCGTGACATAAAACTGAAATATCGACGCAGCTTTCTGGGATATCTGTGGAGTGTGCTGAATCCGTTGTTTGTCATGATTATTATGACGATTGTGTTTTCGACGATGTTCAGCCGGAATATTGAAAATTTCCCGGTGTATTTGTTTACGGGGAAGATGTTGTTTGATTTTATGTCCACATCGACGAACCAGGCGATGACTTCTGTTACGGGTAATGCGGCACTTTTGAAGAAAACGTATGTGCCAAAATATATTTTTACATTATCTAAAGTGACAAGTTGTATGGTAGATCTGCTTTTTTCATTTGGTGCCCTTTTTATTGTTATGCTTGTAACACGTGCCCGGATTTATTGGACTTTTTTCTTGTTTCCGTTAGTAGTACTTCAAATCTATATTTTTTGTTGTGGACTTGGATTTTTTCTTGCAGAGTTTAATGTTTTTTTCCGAGATATTCAGTATATCTATCAGGCAATTATTACAGCATGGATGTACTTAACTCCGATTTTTTATCCTGTGGAGTCTCTTCCAAGCAGTGTCGCTTTCGTAGTAAAAGGATTAAATCCTTTGTACTATTATGTGGCACAATTTAGAGATTTAGTTTATTACGGTCATTTTCCGGGACCGCGTGTTTTTTTAGGTGGTTGGCTAATAGCATTCATTATGCTATTCTTTGGGATTTTGATGTTTAAACGAAAACAGGATGATTTTATTTTATATATTTAAGGAACAGGTGTTGGAATGGAAGATTATGCAATCGAAATAGATCATGTGACCATACGCTTTAATATGGCAAGTGAAAAGGTTGATAACCTGAAAGAATACATTATTAAGTTGATAAAAAAAGAATTGATATTTCAAGAGTTTTTGGCGGTCAAAGATGTCTCTTTTAAAATAAAACGAGGAGAAGCATGGGCGCTGATTGGTATGAATGGTTCGGGAAAATCAACGCTTTTAAAAGCGATCAGTGGGATTTTAAAACCATATAAAGGGAGTATTACAGTACATGGAGAAATTGCCCCATTGATTGAGTTAGGAGCCGGTTTTGATTCGAATTTAACTGCCCGGGAAAATATTTATTTAAATGGAACTGTTTTGGGACATTCAAAAAAGTTTATGGATGACCATTTTGATGAAATAGTGGATTTCGCAGAATTACATGATTTCCTTGATACACCAATTAAAAACTTTTCATCAGGTATGTCTGCCAGACTTGGTTTTTCGATTGCAACGATGGTAAAGCCGGAGATTTTAATTGTTGATGAAATTCTGGCAGTAGGAGATTTCCTTTTCCAACAGAAATGTATGGAACGCATGAGTCACATGCTGGAGGGTGGAACAACTTTATTATTTGTGTCACATAATATAGAGACAGTGAAAAAACTTTGTGATCATGCAGCGTGGTTGGATCATGGCGTACTTAAAATGGCGGGAGAAGTACAGACTGTCTGTGATGCATATATGGAACAAAGAAAATAGAAATGATAGGAGAAAGTATGACGAAAGTATCAGTAATTGTTCCTATTTATAATATGGAAGTATATGTGAAAGAATGTCTGGATAGTATTTTGAGCCAGACCTTAAAAGAGATAGAAGTAGTATGTATTGATGATGGTTCAACGGATCGCTCATGGGAGATTCTGGCAGAATATGCGAAAGCAGATGCCAGAATTTTGCCGATTCGTCAGGAAAATCTGGGAGTTTCGACAGCAAGAAATAACGGGATAAAAAAGGCTTCCGGCAAATATCTGATTTTTATGGATCCAGATGACTGGTATCCAGAGGAGGATATTCTGGAGGTCCTTTTTGAAAAAGCAGAAAAAAGCGGATGTCATATATGCGGTGGGGAGTTTAGCGAATACGACGATAGAACGGGAGAGGTTAGGACAGAGTTTCCGGAACAGTATTTTGGATATGTGTTTCCAAATGAGGGTGTGATCGAATATGAGGATTGGCAGTTTGATTTTGGGTATCATAGGTTTTTGTATAACCGGGAATTTATCTTAGAGCATCAGTTGTATTTTCCTAAATTGATTCGGTTTCAGGATCCACCGTTTTTTGTAAGAGCAATGATTACCGCAGAAAGATTTTATGCGGTTAAGAAGGTAGTGTATCGATATCGTTACGGTCATCGGGAATTGAAATGGACAAAAGAAAAGAGAATAGATTTGTTGAAGGGTATCTATATGGACATGGAGATGGCAGTGCAGAACCATTTGGAAAGGCTTGTTGATTTGACTTGGTTTCGGATGATGGAGGAGTTTGGAAAGATAATATTCGAAGGATTATAGAAAAAGAAAAAAATACAAGAGAATGGATCGAAAAGATATATAGTATTTTGGATAAAAATAGAAGAGAACGGAATGGTTATCCATTTTATGACAGATTAATAGATGAATATAGAAAAAAAGTAGAAACGATAAATGTTTTAGAAGCGGGAGCGGATGCTGTAAAAAAAACGATTACTTTTAGAGTTGGAGAAATTTTATTATATATACCACGCTCGATTAAATTAGTATTTTTTAGATAGTGGAGGTGTTTTATGAAATTAAAAAGAATATTAAAAAAAATCATCCCAGCATCTTGGAAAAAAGTTGAAGAAGAATCGGAAAGATGTAAAAGTGAAATATTGGCTGAGATAGAACGGTTGAACAAAAAAGTAGAAAAACAAGAGAAGACAATATCTGAATTAAGGGAGGTGGCGGAAAAAACACTGGAAATACAAAAGTGTACACAAAAAAAATATAGTGACCTTAATGAACAAATAGAAGAATTGCAAGAAAAAAATGAGATGTTGAAGATTGGGCTGGATAAAGAAATTGGGATTTCTAAGGAAGCGGTCTGGGCGGAAATATTTAATAATACAATAAATAGTTCAGAATGGCTAAAGAAGAAAAAGTTTTCTCCTGGAAGATGGGCATTGGGATATCCAGCCTTGTATGCATTGTATCGCATATTAGATGAGTTTCGTCCTCAAAATATATTAGAATTAGGTCTTGGGCAGTCAAGTGTAATGACGATTCAATATGTGAAAACATCGTCACAGATTAACCATACGATTGTTGAACATGATAAATCATGGATTGATTTTTTAAAAATCACATGAAATGAATGAAAATAGCCATATTATCCAAATGGATATTGAATATATAAATTATAAAGATGCAGAATTGGTACGCGTTTATAAGGATTTTTTGCTTGAATTAAAAAATAATAAAACATTTGATTTGATTTTGATTGATGCGCCAATAGGTGGCGATATGAAAGTATATTCAAGGATCGATGTATTGTCATTAATTCCAGAGTACTTAGGAAATCAGTTTGTAATCATATTAGATGATGTAAACCGAATGCAGGAGAAAAGAACAATTCGAGAAATAGATAATAAATTAAAAGAGAGTGGAATACAGGCAAAACACGAGATTTATTCAGGAGAAAAAGAAACCTGTGTATGGGCAAGTGAAAACTGGGATTTTTTATTAAGTATGTAGATATAGTGAATAAAGGGGAATACAAATGAGCAAAGTGAAAGTGTCGGTTGTAATGCCGGTATATAATGCGGAAGAATATTTAAATGAAACGTTAGAGTGCTTAACTCATCAAACAATGAAAGAAATTGAAATAATTTGTGTGGATGACGGATCAAAAGATAGCTCGTTAGAAATATTAAAAAAATATTCAGAAAAAGATGATAGAATTAAAATTTTACATCAGAAAAATTTGTATGCGGGTGTAGCAAGAAATAATGGTTTAAAAGAAGCAAAGGGAGAATATATTATATTTCTTGATTCGGATGATTTGTTTGAATTAGATTTGCTTGAGAAAACATATAAAAAAGGAAAAGAGATAAATGCAGATATAGTGTTATTTAATGCAGATCATTATAATACCAGAACTAAGGAATATATGATGGTAAAACATTTATTAAGAACCGATTTGATTGGGGATAATGAAGTGTTTTCGAGACAAACTATTCCGGATTTTTTGTTTCAGGTTACAACACCATGTCCATGGACTAAATTATATAGAAAAGAATTTGTAATAAAAAAGAACTTGCATTATCAAAATTTGAAATATAGTAATGATGTATTTTTTGTGTTGGCATCATTAGCGGTTGCTGAAAAAATTACATATGTAGATGATATATTAGTTCATTGCTGAAAAAATTACATATGTAGATGATATATTAGTTCATTATAGAGTTAATCAAACAAAAAAATCTTCAAAGTTTGAAAAAAGATGACCCTACATTGTTTTTTAAAGCATATGAAGAAATATATGATTTACTTAATAAAGAAAATATATATTCTGATTTGGAAAAAAGCTTCATTACGACTGTTTTGTCTGGATGTGTTTACAATATAGATACAGTGAATACACAAGAGGCAAAAACAAAAATTTATAAAAAGATACAGTCTGTAGAATTTCAAAAAATGAATATTATGGGATATCCAAGAGAGTATTATTGGATGCCGTGGCATTATGATAGACTTAAGTCTATTCCAAATATATTGAAATGTTATGAAAAACGGAATAGAAATTATTCAGAAAATGGATTTCAGCTTTTGAAAGAATATAAAAAATCTAAGTACACCTAAAATTTCTGTTATTATTCCAATATATAATACTGAAAAATATGTAGAAGAATGTATAAGATCAATTCAAAGGCAAACATTACAGGAAATTGAAATTATTTGTGTGGATGATGGTTCAACAGATAAATCATTAGAGGTAGTTAGGTCGATTAATGATAATAGAATTAGCGTCTATAAAGAGAAAAATTCAGGACAGTCAGTAGCGCGAAACAGAGGAATTGATAATGCAAAGGGAAAATACTTATATTTTATGGATAGCGATGATGTTTTAGCGTCAGATGCACTTGAAAAATTGTATATATATGCTGAAACAAATGCTTTGGATATAGTGTATTTTGATGGGATGAGTTTTTGGGATGATAATTTATGCAAAGAAATTGCGAATCAAGATTTACATTATTATGAGAGAAAATATGAATACCCAGATATTTATACAGGAAAACAAATGTTAAAAGAAATGCATGCAAATGAAGAATATAGAGTATCTCCATGTTTACAAATGATAAATAAAGGGTTCATTGAAAACTATAATTTGAAATTTGAAGAAGGTATTATTCATGAAGATAATTTATTTACATATAAGTGTATTTTGAACGCTGGTCGAGTGGGCTATATTCATGAATGCTTTTTTAAAAGACGTTATAGAAACGATTCGGTAATGACAAAAAAAACAACATTTGAACATGTATATGGATATTTTAAGTGTTTTGTAAAGATGCAAGATTTTTTAATGCGTCAAAATATAGATGAAGATACATTAGACACTGCATTAAGTATTGAAAGAAGTATGCTCAGATCTGCTAGAAATAAGTATTTAGAACTAGATACGGAGGAAAAAGAGGCTATCCGAGGACTTGAGGTGAAAGAAAAACTACAGTTTGAATCTTATATATGTGATTGGTTCACGGAAAAAAGAAAGGTTTGGATGGCGAATAATAGAACCGAAAAGCAAATACAGGAAGTTAAAAATACGGAAACATTTAAAATTGGAGCAGCAATAGTATGGCTTCCGAGAAAGATAAAAAATATATTTCAAAAAAGTATTTAAAATATATCGGAATAAAAGGAAAGAGAGTATGAAAAGTAAACGATCAATAAAATTGTTTTGGATAATGTTTCTTATTTGTTCAATATGTAGCGTCATTTATATGACCCTAGCATATTCGAAATTTCTTTTCCATTCAGACTGTGCCGGATATTTATTTCTTGCAAAAGAACAGATGAAACAGGGAAAGATGTTTCCAAATAGATTCCATTATACAACAGAGATATTTGGAATTTCTCCAAATCTACTAATGATCCCATTTTTGACTTTTTTAGATAACGAGTATCTGATACATGAGATGGGGACGATTTGTTATACATTATTAATTATAATCGCTATTTTTGTATTGTTTTATAAAGAAAAGAAAATGGCGAGTTTGCTGTCGATTTTATATTTAATGCCGATAAGTTCCACCTATGTGGATATGCTGTTTTATCAGGGGGCATATGATTATTGTATTCTTTTTATGCTACTTTCATTGATTGCAGTCAGATATCTGCACAAAAGTTTTGATTCGCAGGATAAGAAAACGTGGATAATAGGATTGGCTTTTTATGCAATTATACTTTTTTTAGCTGATTTGACATCCTTGAGAAATTTCATGCTATTTTTAATTCCATTGATGTTTGCTTATGCCACTGCGATTTTCTTAAAAGAAGGAGGAAATCCATGTGGGTGGATTAAAGAGAAAAAACTTTTGGCATTATTAGGTTTTACGATCATTTGTACAGGAGTATGTTATTGCCACTATAGATATCTATGTGCAAAAGTTGGATTTGATGGAGTGATGACTTCAAATGGATTTATCGAACCAACTATTTTGTTCAAACAATCAGGAGAAACAATTGGGGATATTTTAAAATTGTTTGGAATACATAAAACAGATAGCATGATTAGTATATCGTCAATTTATTCATGCATTATGTTACTGTATTTTGTACTTACCTCTGTTATTCTTCCAGTAGCAATCATAAGAACGCTAAAAAAGATTGAAAATCGGTTATATCGTTTTTGTGTTATTTACATTTTGTGGAGTAATGCGTTGACTTTCTTTATGATGATATTTTTCAGATTATCATCTGGAAGATATTTTATTACGATCTATTTCGGAAACTTATTGATAGAGGTTCCATATCTTTTTTGGATCTGTAAAGAAAAAAGCAAGGTGTTCTGGAAGTGGCCAATTTTACTTCCACTATTTGGAGCTTTGATTGTGCATGGAGCTTATTACGTGAATGCATCGGCGAGATATGGGAAGGTTGGAATGAAGGATCTGGTAAATCCGACAGTCCACGATAGTGTGATAGAAGTACTAAAAGAAAATAATATAAAGTATGGATATGCAACTTTTTGGTATGCTTACGCGACAATGATAGCGGGTAATAGTGAGGTGGATATTGCGGCATACGATCAAGGCGATCCAATGATGCCATATTTTTTTGATGTCAATAAAAAAGAGAATATTCAATACTATGCAATTTCTGAAGATGCATATGATGTCGAAAAACATAAAGGTCCATGTTTTATTTTAGTAGCCGAGGGGGAAAAAATTCCAGAAGTTTATTATCAAAAGGCGGAAGAAGTTATAAAGATAAATACAAACGAGATACTTCTATATGGGAAAAATATTCATTTATATCCTGAATTGGTTGAACAAAGTCACGAATAGATGAAGCTTTTATGCGATAGGAGAAAAAATGATCAATTTCAATAAACCTCCGTATATAGGAGAAGAATTAGATAATATCAAACAGGCAGTTGAGAATTTAAAAATCTGTGGAGATGGTCCGTTTACTAAGAAATGCAATATATGGTTGGAGGAGCGTTTTCACGCACAGAAGGTTTTATTGACAACCAGTGGTACGACGGCATTGGATATGGCGATGCTTCTATGTGACTTGAAACCAGGGGATGAAGTGATTCTGCCGAGTTACACGTTTTCAAGTACGGCAACATCGGCTGTTCTCGCTGGGGCAAAACTTGTCTTTGTGGATATTCGTCCAGATACGATGAACATAGATGAGAATAAAATCGAAGCGGCGATTACCGAACGTACAAGAGTCATTGTGCCAGTTCACTATGCGGGAGTTTCCTGCGAGATGGACAAGATCATGGAAATTGCTCGTAAGTATAACTTAAAAGTAATCGAAGATGCGGCACAGGGTGTAATGAGTACGTATAAAGGAAAAGCACTGGGAACGATCGGCGATTTTGGATGCTATTCGTTCCATGAGACAAAGAACTACTCGATGGGCGAGGGCGGTGCCTTGGTTATTAATAATCCTATTTATAACGAAAAAGCAGAGATTTTGAGAGAAAAAGGAACGGACAGAGCAAAGTTTTTCCGGGGACAGGTAGATAAATATACGTGGGTTGATTTTGGAGACAGCTATCTACCAAGTGAATTGAATGCAGCGTATCTCTGGGCGCAGCTTCAGAATGCGGATAGGATTAACGAAAATCGTCTGAAAAGCTGGAATACATATCGGAATGCATTTGAGAAGCTGGTGGAAGCTGGAAAAATAGAGATCCCTTATATTCCGGAAGAGTGTATTCATAACGCACATATGTTTTACATTAAACTGAGAAATCTGGAAGAACGGACGCGCTATATTGTTTATATGAAAGAACGGGAGATTCAAACAGTATTTCATTATGTTCCACTTCATTCGGCACCGGCGGGGTTGAAGTTTGGCCGTTTTAGTGGAGAGGATGAATATACAACAAACGAAAGCGAGCGCTTGGTACGCCTCCCACTTTATTATGGTTTGAAAGAAGAAGACATTGAAAAGACAATAAAAACTACGATTGCCTTTTTTCGGGAGGATATGTAATGGATATTTCAGTTGTTATTCCAGTATATGGATGCAAAGCGGCATTGCCGGAATTACATAGAAGGCTAACGGAATCTTTATCACAGATAACAAATGAATATGAGATTATTTTGGTAGATGATAATTGCCCTCAAAATTCCTGGGAGGAGATTGTAGAGCTCTGCCAGAAAGATGAAAAAGTAAAAGGATTTCATTTATCAAGAAATTTCGGACAGATCCGTGCAATTACAGCAGGACTTGATAAGTCAAAGGGAGACTGGGTTGTTGTGATGGATTGTGATCTGCAGGACCGTCCGGAGGCGATAGTAGAACTTTATCAAAAAGCACAGGAAGGTTACGATGTTGTTTTTGCCAGAAGAACGGAGCGAGTCGATACGGCAGTAACTAAGATTTTATCGAAAACTTTTTACAAGGTATATGACTATTTTACGGATGGGGCATTTGATAGTTCAATTTGTAATTTTAGCATTTCCAGAAGAAAAGTAATCGGTAGTTATTGCAGCATGAGAGAACATAACCGGGCATTTACCATGTTTATACGGTGGCTGGGATTTAAGGAAACAGCGATTGATCTTAAGGCGGATGCCAGATTTGAAGGAACTTCTTCGTATAACTTACAAAGAAAATTGAAAATGGCATTTGAGATTATTACGTCTCAATCGAATAAACCATTGTTTTTTTCAGTGCATGCTGGCTTTTTGATTGCTCTTTGTTCATTCCTTTACATAGTATATCTGATGATCCGGGCACTTGTTGTCGGTGATGTACTGAGTGGCTGGACAACGATAGTTGCTTCTATTTATTTGATGGGAGGTCTTCTTTTAATTGCGATAGGTGTCGTGGGAATTTATATCGGAAATATATTTGAAGAAGCAAAGAATCGACCATTGTATGTAATTGCAGAGGCATTGAACGAAAAGGAGTAGATAGAGATGGTATTGATTATAGGGGCAACTGGTTTTATTGGGATGTATACAACGCAGGCGTTTTTGAAAGCGAGAAAACAGGTAATTGCGACTGGAAGAAATGAGGCTCTTGGAAGAAAACTGGAAGAAATGGGAGCGGAATTTCTTCCATTGGATATAACAAAAAAGGAAGATTTTGACAAACTTCCAAAAGAGGGAGTGGAAGGTGTTGTTTTATTGGCAGGACTTCTTCCGGCGAATGCAGCAGTTAATCTGGATATGGATGAGAATGCAGCGGATTATTTTGAGGTCAATGTGATTGGAACGATTCATGTACTGGAATATTGTAGAAAAAATGGCATTCGTAAAGTGATTGGAAATTGCAGCTATAGTGATGTATCTGGTGCCTGGGGAAAGAAATATCCGATCACAGAGGATGAACCAAGAGATTTCAAATTTACAGGGGATCATGCGGTCTATGTTATCAGCCGGAATGCAGCCAATGATGTAATGGAATATTATAACCAGCAGCATGGAATGCAGTGTGCCTGGTTCCGCTTCCCTCCGGTATATGGCGTGGGTCCGCACGGGACGATTTATGTAAATGGAACAGCGAAAAAGTCAGGCATCGCTACATTTATTGATAATGCAAAAGAGGGAAAAGAAATCGAGATATGGGGAGATCCACATATTAAGCGGGACATTATTTATGTTAAGGATGTGGCAGAAGCGTATGTGGCGGCATTGAAAAGTGATTTGGCATATGGGCTTTATAACATGACAGGCCATATTCAGGTCGATTTGGATGAGCAGGTAAAAGCAGTGATTGAGGTGTTTGGCGGAGAGAAGAGAAGCCAGATCGTTTATAGACCTGAAAAACCAAATTCAACGCCTTCATTTTTATATAGCATGGATAAAGCAAAACGTGACTTTGGTTTTGAACCGAAGTATACCAGCTATTTAGATATGATGATTGATTATAAAAAAGAATTGGAAAGTAATTTTTGGAATGTATTGGTTGAGGCAGGCGAGAAAAAATGAAGAAGTTAGCGATTATTGGTGCGTCTTATCTTCAAAATCCATTGATTTTAAAAGCAAAGGAAATGGGACTTGAAACACATGTTTTTGCTTGGGCAGCAGGAGATATTGGGGAGACGACGGCTGATTATTTTTATCCGATCAGTATTGTGGAGAAGGAAGAAATTTTAAAAAAGTGTCGGGAGATTGGGATTGATGGGATCTGTAGTATTGCTTCAGATTTAGCAGCTATTACCGTAAATTATGTAGCGTGTCAGATGGAGCTTGTTGGAAATAGTATGAAATGCACAGAAAAGTCAACGAATAAACACAAGATGCGTGAGGCATTTCAACAGGGCGGTGATCCCTCTCCGAAAAGCATTCTGGTTCATTCGGCAAAAAAGCTGGAAAATATTACATTAGAATATCCAGTCATTGTGAAACCGGTGGATCGTTCAGGAAGCAGAGGTATCACAAAAGTAGAATCACAAGATGGACTTGCGAAAGCAATCGAATCTGCCAAAGGGCAGGGATTTGAAAAAGCGGCTTTGGTGGAAGAGTTTGCAACCGGGCAGGAATATAGCGTTGAATGTATTTCGTATCAAGGTGAACATTATTTCTTGGCAATGACAAAAAAATTTACGACGGGAGCGCCAGGGTTTGTTGAAACGGGGCATTTAGAACCTGCGCCTGTATCAGGACAGATATTGGAACAGGTAAAAAAAGTGGTTTTTCACGCGTTGGATACATTAGAAATTTGTAACAGTGCTTCTCACACGGAGCTTAAGATTTCATTATCTGGAAAGATTGCATTGATTGAAATTGGCGGACGAATGGGAGGAGATTGTATTGGAAGCAGTCTGGTGGAATTATCGACAGGGATTGATTTCGTTCGTGCGGTGATAGAAATTGCATTAGGTAAGAAGCCAGATTTGAGAAAACGGCACAAGGGAAAAGCGGCGGCAGTCCGATTTGTTTTTGATCAGAAAGATATCGATGCTTTAAATGATTTGAAACGCAATCATCCAGATTATTTGGTAGAAGAGGATATTCATCCAATTCATTCTGGCATCGTAACAGATAGCTCAGCCAGGTTTGGATATTATCTGATGAAAGCAGAAAATTATGAGGAATTGCTTCCGTATTTACCGAAGGAAATAGAGGATAGTGATGAATAAGACTACGATAAAAACGCTTATAGGGCTTCACGGAATGTTGGTGGTGTATTCCATGAGTGGAATATGCAGCAAGTTAGCAGCTGGAGAAAGTTTTTTGAATGCTCGATTTTGTATTTATTATGCGGTCATTATTGTACTTCTTGGGGTATATGCGATTGGATGGCAGCAGGTGATAAAGCGTATTCCTTTAACAACAGCGTTTGCTAATAAGGCGGTTACAGTTGTGTGGGGAATCGTATGGGGATGGTTCTTTTTTGGAGAGTCAATTACACTAGGAAAACTTATAGGTGCAGGCATGGTTATCGCTGGAGTGGTTTTATTTGCAAAATCGGATGAGGTGTAAGATGAAAGCTTGTTATTATGCAGGTTTGCTGCTGTGTGGTGTTTTTATTAGTGCAATTTCTCAAGTACTGCTAAAAAAAGCAGCACAACGCCAGTATTCGTCCCCACTTCGTGAATATATGAACCCACTGGTAATCTTTGCTTATATGATGTTCGTTGGAACAACATTTTTATCTATATTGGCATATCATGGATTGCCGCTTTCTATGGGACCAGTGCTGGAAGCAACGAGTTATATATATGTAACCTTTTTTGGAGTGACGATATTTAAAGAAAAGATGAATGTAAAAAAATGGGTTGCAATAGGTTTGATTGTCGGTGGAATCGTAGTTAGCGCTGTTTTGGGATAGCGATGAATAGGATGTTTGAAAATCTTTTAAGATGAAAGGAATGAGGTGGAGTGGAAAAAATGGAGCAGTTAAAAATAGCTGTAGCGGGGACTGGATATGTGGGACTGTCAATCGCGACTCTTTTGGCGCAGCATCATAATGTAATGGCGGTTGATATTGTCCCGGAAAAGGTTGAGCTAATTAATAATAGAAAGTCGCCAATTCAAGATGAATACATTGAAAAATATCTGGCAGAAGAAAAACTGGATCTTACGGCAACACTCGATGCGAAAGAGGCATATAGCAATGCAGACTATGTGGTTATTGCTGCGCCAACAAATTATGATTCAAAAACACATTATTTTGATACATCAGCAGTTGAAGCTGTCATTGAGCTGGTTATGAAGTATAATCCAGATGCAATTATGGTTATTAAGAGTACGATTCCAGTTGGGTATACAACTTTTGTTCGTGAAAAGTTTCATTGTAAAAATATAATTTTTAGTCCAGAGTTCCTTCGTGAAAGTAAAGCGTTATATGATAATTTATATCCGAGCCGTATTATTGTTGGAACGGATTTACAGGATGAGTGCTTAAAGAAAGCGGCACAGAAATTCGCAGAACTTTTGCAGGAGGGTGCGATCAAAGAGAATATTGATACATTGATAATGGGCTTTACCGAAGCGGAGGCTGTAAAACTTTTTGCTAATACATATTTGGCATTGCGTGTGGCGTATTTTAATGAACTGGATACATATGCGGAAAGTAAAGGATTGAATACACAGCAGATTATTGATGGAGTCTGCCTGGATCCCAGAATTGGGAACCAGTATAACAATCCTAGTTTTGGATATGGAGGCTATTGTCTGCCAAAGGATACAAAGCAGTTGTTAGCCAATTATGCGGATGTTCCAGAAAATTTGATCGAAGCGATCGTAGAGAGCAACCGGACCCGAAAGGATTTTATTGCTGATCAGGTATTGAAGTTAGCTGGATATTATGGATATGAGGATGATAATGAATTTGAGGAAGAGAAAGAAAAGAATGTGATCATCGGAGTTTATCGGTTGACAATGAAGAGTAATAGTGATAATTTCAGACAGAGCTCGATTCAGGGAGTTATGAAAAGAATCAAAGCAAAAGGGGCGAATGTGATCGTATATGAGCCGACCTTGAAGGATGGAGAGACATTTTTTGGGTCACTTGTCGTAAATGATTTGAAGAAATTCAAACAATTAAGTCAGGCGATTGTAGCAAATCGGTATGAGAGTTCGCTGGATGATGTGAAGGAAAAGGTTTATACAAGAGATATTTTTCAAAGGGATTAGATTCAGATCAGATTTCTTAGATTACGGAGGATAAAAATGAACACAACCCTCATCATCATGGCTGCCGGAATCGGTTCTCGCTTCGGAACCGGTATCAAGCAGCTTGCTAAAATGGCTCCCAACGGGAGATTATCATGGATTTTTCAATCTATGATGACAAGAGGCAGGATTTACAAAGGTAGTTTTTGTGATCCGCAAGGCGATTGAAAAAGAATTTAAAGAAGTGATCGGGAATCGATTGTCTAAGGTCATGCCGGTCGAGTATGTCTATCAGGAGCTGGAGGATCTGCCAGAAGGATATGAAGTCCCAGAGGGGCGTGTGAAACCTTGGGGTACCGGACAGGCGATCCTGGCTTGTAAGGATATCGTGAAAGAGCCGTTTGTGATTATCAATGCAGATGATTATTATGGAAAGGAAGCATTTGTCAAGTTACATGATTTCCTAGTTTCGGGAGAATATGAGGACGGGAAAATAACGCTGGCGATGGCTGGATTTTCTCTGAAAAATACTTTGAGTGAAAATGGCACTGTTACCAGAGGTGTCTGTGTGGCGGATGAAACAGGTTATCTTGTAAAGGTAATTGAGACAACCGGGATTCAGAAGATGGATGGCAAGATTCAGTGCGATAATGCAGAAGTAGAAGGCTGGATTACACCAGACACGATGGTTTCGATGAATATGTGGGCAGGATATCCAGACTTTTTACAATATATTAAGGAAAGTTTTCAGAGCTTTTTAGATCATTTGGGTGCTCATCCAGAGAAAAAAGAATACCTTCTTCCGAATATTGTTGCGGAGTTGGTGGAAAAGAAGGCAGCTTCGGTTAAGGTACTTGGGACAGCGGATAAGTGGATTGGAATTACTTATAAGGAAGATATTGAACCGGCGCAGGAAGGCTTTCGCCGAATGATAAATGCGGAATTGTATCCGGAAAATTTGTGGATGTAATTAAGCACAGTGCGCGGCGGTACTGGTACTGTTGGCGGAAAGTTTTATGCTGATGAATTGCAGACAGCCATTTTTCTGTTTTTTGATTGTGATGGCGGGGATGAGCGGACGGGAAAAGTGTGTGGATGAGAAGGAGACAGTTGAGGGGTGAGAATCCTCGACCGTCTCTTATTGCATGCCATATCATAAAAGATATAAAAACCGATTATGAATTGACATGTAATGTTTCCAGCATTTTTTCTACCGTTTCAGGAGAAAGATCGGTTTCTTGTTCAATTTCATTTGGGCTGCATTTTTTCTGAATTAATTGAAGTGCTTGTATCATTTGTTTCGTAGCGTCTTTCACTCCTTCTTGAAATTCGGCTTTTCGAATTAATTCTTTTTCACGTTTTTCATCGTATTCAAATAGACACATTTCAATCGCCTCCGCTTTATTTTTACGAAGAAAATCGGCTAGGATATTTTCTTCTATACATTCATTTGCAGCGGTAGTGACCGCTTTGCTGGAATTGCTATTTTCATAGAATTGCATATGTAAGGGGAGGATGCAAAAAGAAAAGAAGTTGAAAAATAGATTGGGTAAATCTTTGCAAATTCTTTTTTGAAATGCTACAATACAAGAAAAATCTTTGCAAAGAGAAGTGAGAATTTATGATATTTTTAAGGCTAAAATATTATTTCAGTAAATTCAAAATCTGCATCTATATATGTGGAGTCATTCTTGTCCTGTTTATGTTTGTGACATTGTTAAGACAAGTGAATCTTTTCACGCGGGCAGATTCTCAAACCCTATTAGGTATAATCGGAACATTGCTTGGAGCAGTTGTCGGTGCTGTTTTTTCATTGCTTGGGTCTATATGGGTCAACACACAGCAGCGAAAAGAAGAATTGAATAGGAAAAGAGCGCAGGAGATTTATCGACCGCTTTATGATGAACTTGTGAACATTCATAGAAACATATTGAATGAAAATCCATATCCTTCCATTATTGAATTCAGAGTGGGACACCAGACGATGATACCGCATCCACAATATGTTGAGTGGCAGAAAATAAAATTGGACAGCCGCTATCTTCAGACACCGACGGAGTTGAAGAGGCAAATGGAGCGCCTGTTTGGGGCGCTGGATGGTTATTTGACGAAACGAAAAGGGGCATCGGATGAAGTGAAGAGAATTCTTGATTCTGTTTTAGAAGAATTCAAACTGCCGCCTTGCAGAATAGAAAATTTTGGAAGTGTAGTATTAGGGGATGTTATGGGTGGTAAAAGGAAGGGAATTTATGGAGAGAGTATGTATTTTATGGAAGAGGATGTGCCGGATGAAGCTGTCATAAAAAAAGTAAATGAACGCTTTTATGAGATGGCGGATGAAAGCATAATTTTGAAGGACATGAAGGATGTTTATAATGGCTGGATGCGGGAAGAAGAGATGGCAATTAAAATATTGGAGTTGCTGATTCGGATGGCTGAGAAGTAGAAGAACGTTTTGAATGATGATCTTGCCATTCAAACTATCAAATGTTAATATTAATCATATAAATATGATTAATATTATGAACAGACAAAGCAACAGCTTCGAAAGGAGTGTGTCAATATGGGGATTTTTGTGAATTCGGATAATTCAGCGTTTCAAGTTGCGTTGAATTCGGAAATCTATATTGATAAAACAGGTTTGTTGACGTATACCAATAAGGTGATGAATACATTGCAGGGATATATTTGCAATAGCCGTCCCAGAAGGTTCGGAAAGTCGATTACGGCGGATATGCTGACAGCGTATTACAGTAAGGGCTGCGATTCAGGGAATATGTTTTCTGGACTTGAAATTAGTCAGAGCCCGGATTTCAAGGAACATCTAAACCGATATGATGTGATTCACTGGGATATCCAGTGGTGTATAGGAGCTGCTGGGGGCGCCGACAGGGTTGTATCGTATATTACAGAGAAAACGATTGAGGAATTAAGAAAATACTATTCAGAAGTAATACCGAGTGACCCGTGTTCGCTTCCAGAAGCACTGTCGTTTATTTGTAATGCAACGAAGAATAAGTTTGTTCTAATTATTGATGAGTGGGATGTTCTGATTCGTGATATGGCGGCGAATTCGAAAATTCAGGATGAATATATAAGTTTCCTGAGGGGATTGTTTAAGGGAACGGAACCGACCAAGTATATTCAGCTTGCTTATTTGACGGGCATTCTTCCTATTAAAAAAGAGAAAACCCAGTCGGCACTGAACAATTTTGATGAATTTACGATGTTGAGCGCGGGTCGCTTGTCTCCGTATATTGGATTTACGGAGGCGGAGGTGAAAGAACTTTCAGAACGCTATCAAGTGGAATTTGATAAGGTAAAGGCGTGGTATGATGGATATGTTCTAAGAAATTGTCAGGTTTATAATCCCAAAGCAGTTGTGAGTGTCATGCTGGATGGTGAATTTAAGAGCTATTGGTCGGAAACCGCGTCTTATGAGGCGATTGTGCCGCTCATTAATATGGATTATGACGGACTGAAAACGGCAATTATCGAAATGCTGTCTGGAGTTGAAGTGAAGGTAGATACGTCAACATTTGGAAATGATATTTCGAATATTCAGAGTAAAGACGATGTGCTGACATATATGATTCATTTGGGGTATTTAGGCTATGATCAGACGAAAAAGATGGCGTTTGTTCCGAATGAAGAAATTCGGCAGGAGTTGACCAGGGCGGTAGAAAGCAAACGCTGGAATGAGATGCTTCTGTTTCAGCAAGAGTCGGAGAGGTTGTTGGATGCAACACTGGATTTGGATGAGAAAGTAGTAGCATCACAGATCGGGAAGATTCATGATGAATATGTATCTGTTATTCAATATCATAATGAAAATTCTTTGAGCAGTGTTCTCGCGATTGCTTATCTGAGTTCGATGCAATATTATTTTAAACCAGTTTGGGAACTACCGACAGGACGTGGATTTGCGGATTTTGTATTTATACCAAAACCAGAGTACAAGAATGATTATCCGGCGCTGGTAATTGAACTTAAATGGAATCAGAATGCACAGACTGCGCTGCAGCAAATTAAAGAAAAGAACTATCCAGAATCGATTTTAAATTATATGGGAAATATTTTATTGGTTGGAATTAATTACGATAAGGTAAGTAAGGAACATACGTGTCGAATTGAAGCATATGGAAAAAATTAATGTATATTTTTGACATAGTAAAAACTATCGTTATATACAGTAATGGCTAAAAGTCCGTCCCACAAACTTTTAGCCATTTTCATTTAAATAAATAACCTCTCTATCTGTAAGAATCCTTCCCTTTCTGCAATCTCGTCAATTCTCTCCAAATCGTTAAAAGCATCGTTCCAAAGCAGGCAATTCCGCCGACAAAGTTGGAAATCGGTTCGGCGGCGAATACGCCGTTGGTGCCCATTCCGAACATACCTGGCAGCAGGATTGTCAGCGGAACGACGATAATTACTTTTCGGAAAATAGAGAAAAAGATCGCTTTTTTTGATTTGCCCAGACCGACGAAAATCGACTGTCCGGAGAATTGGAGCGACATCATAAAGAATCCGAAAAAGTATAAGCGGATCGCCGGAATACCTGCTGCGATGAGTTCGGCATCCTGGTTAAAAATGCGGATAAAGAATGCCGGGAAACCATCGACGATCAGCCAGATACCGGTCGTATATAAAATTGCAATAAAAGAGGTAAAGACGATCGCCTTTTTAACGCGTCCGTATTCTTTTGCTCCATAATTGAAACCGAGCACCGGCTGGGCGCTGTGGGTGACGCCGGTTACCGGAAGCGTTGCAATTTCACGGATGGAGTTGATAACGGTCATAACGCCGACGTAGAGATCGCCGCCGTATACCTGTAAGGTTGCGTTGCACATGATCTGGACGGTGCAGTTGGTGATCGCCATCGTGAAACCGGACAGACCGAGTCCGACGATTTTCCGGATCCTCCGTGCGGAAAGGTGCATCGAAGAACGTCTCAGTTTCAGGATTGTTTTGTCACTGGTTAAAAACCGCAGAATCCAGATGGCAGAGAGAAGCTGCGACAGGATGGTGGCGAGTGCCGCGCCGCGGATTCCCATGTGAAGCATAAAGATAAAAATCGGGTCGAGCAGGATATTGGCGGTAGCGCCCAAAAGGACGGTCATCATGCCGATGCGCCCGAATCCCTGTGAATTGATGAACGAGTTCATGCCGAGTCCGACCATCACGAACAGGCTGCCGAGCAGATAGATTGTAATGTAGGCGTCCGCATATGGATAAGTAGCGTCGCTGGCTCCGAACAGATACAGCATTGGTTTGCGGAATATCAGGCAGAGTACGGTCAGAAGCACACCGGAAATAACCATCATGGAGAAGGAATTTCCCATGATTGCCTCGGCTTCTTTGATATCCCCGCGTCCGCGCTCAATTGAGCAGAGCGGCGCGCCGCCCATGCCAAACAGGTTGGCAAATGCGATGACGAGCGTGATGATCGGCAGCGAAAGCCCGATGCCGGTCAAAGATAGGGTGGCATGATCGGGTATGCGTCCGATGTAGATGCGGTCAACGATGTTGTACAGGACATTGATAAGCTGCGCCAACGTCATCGGGATCGCGAGATTCATGATATTTTTAACGATACTTCCTTTGGAAAAATCGTTCTGTGTATTGGAAGCACTCATACAAACTCCTTTTTTCTTGCGTTTGGATACAATCTGATATTATAATAAGGAAAAAGAAATTTGTCCAGAGAGAAAGTTATTCAAAAGAGATTCAAAAAGGAAGTATATTATTAAAAAATGCGTTTTATTGAAATGGAGATTACTCTGATTGATGAAAAACTTGGTTTTTAAACGAATCGATATTGCACAAATAAGAGATTTGTGCTATTCTCAAAGAAAACGAAAGGGGTATGTATTATGCCGAGAGGACCGAAACGTTCTGCATTAGAAGTAAACAAAGAGAAGCTGGCAGCGGTAGAAGAGAAGCTGGCTAAATTAGAAGAAACCGTTAAAGCTCTGAAAGCAGAGAAAAAGGAATTAGCGGCTGAGATTCGTAAAGCTGAATTAAGCGAATTACTGGATGCGATCGAAGAGAGCAATTTAAGCGTAAACGATGTTCATGAGTTTATCAAACAGAATTCTGAGCAGAAATAAATTAAAAAGCGATAAATCATTGTATTCAAAGAATGAAAAGAGAACTGGAAATTAGGGACGGCCTGGTTTCTGGTTCTTTTTTTATTTTGTGAAAAAACGTTTGTAAACGAAACATATGAAAGAATGCCGATGCCGAAACAGAGGGTTGTTTGAATCGGATTTGAGCCGGGATTGGCGGATGAAATCGGCTTAATGATAAAAAGGAACCGTGCAAAAGAAAGGTGCATATGCTACAATAGGAATATTCAAGCAGAGGAACTTGAGATGACTTCTTTGATCAAATCGGTACCTCAAAGAGAAATAGAAGGAAAAAAACAAGGTTCCGGGGAAAGAACCGCTCAGATATTAAAAAAGAAAGAGAAGGGAATGAATATGGATCATAATACGCTACTTGGGGTTTTGATTCCGTTTGTCGGTACGACGGCGGGAGCAGCTTGCGTCTTTTTTTTGAAAAATGAGTTAAAGCCAATCATCCAGAAAACGCTTTTGGGGTTCGCATCGGGAGTGATGGTGGCGGCGTCGGTCTGGTCACTTTTAATTCCATCGATGAATATGTGCGAAGCAATGGGGCGTCTGGCATTTCTGCCGGCATCTATTGGGTTTATGGTGGGTATTCTGATGCTGCTTTTGCTGGATCGCCTGATTCCGCATCTGCATCTGGGAAGTGATGAGCCGGAGGGACATATGTGCGGGCTCAAGAAGACAACGATGCTGGTTCTGGCGGTCACACTTCACAATATCCCGGAGGGCATGGCAGTCGGAGTGGTATTTGCCGGATTCTTAGCAGAAAAGAGCGGTATCACGCTTGCAGCGGCGCTGGCTCTTTCGCTAGGAATCGCGATTCAGAACTTCCCGGAGGGAGCGATCATTTCCCTGCCGCTTCGGAGTGAGTCGGGGATGAGCCGGAAAAAGGCATTTGCGATGGGAACACTCTCCGGTATCGTCGAGCCGATCGGGGCGCTTGCGACGATCGCCGCGTACCGCTATCTGGAACCGGTTCTGCCGGTTCTCCTGGCGCTTGCAGCAGGGGCGATGATTTACGTGGTTGTGGAGGAGTTGATTCCGGAGTCGGCGCAGGGCAGTCATTCCGATATGGGAACGATCGGATTTGCGGTTGGATTTGTGCTGATGATGATTCTGGATGTGGCGCTGGGATAAAAGAAAGCTGGCAGTGCTGGCATGGAATCCGGCTGCCTGAAAATCGAACATTTGTTCTGAAAAATGCGTTGCAAAATTTTTGAATTTATGTAATAATATTTGTAGCTGTTCAGTAGGTTCGCGCATTTACTGCGCTGACCGTACGAAAACATGGGCTAGCAGGCAAAAATCCCATTGCCGCAGGCAATTTTTAATGGATTTTTGCGCGTGACTGTGAAGGTACTGAACAGTTACTAATATTTTATAGTAAATGAGAACGGTTTACTACTTTTTCGGTAATGAAAAGTCTATAAAACAATGGCTGGCGGATGTGATGCCAGAGAGTTAGAGTGTTCTATTTGCATGATTTCAAAGTCATAAAATAAATACGTATTATAAGTGGAAGAAATCAGCTTGACCAGTGAAATAAAAGCTGCCGTTTGCATCATACGTGTAAATGGCAGCAAATATGATTCCCAGGTCGGGCACAGGAGGAATGAATCTATGGGTAAAACACAGTATGATGCGGACAGCATAACGGTTCTGGAGGGGCTGGAGGCTGTCCGTAAGCGTCCTGGTATGTATATAGGAAGTGTGGGAACGAAGGGACTGAATCACCTGATCTATGAGATTGTGGACAACTCGGTCGATGAGCACCTGGCGGGCGCCTGTTCCCAGATCCGCGTGACGCTCGAGGCGGACGGCTCCTGCACCGTCCGGGACAATGGACGCGGTATTCCGGTGGAGATGCATAAAAAGGGTATGGCAGCGGAGCGGATTGTGCTCTCGACCTTGCACGCGGGCGGCAAGTTTGACAACAATGCGTACAAGACGAGCGGCGGTCTGCACGGTGTCGGTTCATCGGTTGTCAATGCCCTCTCAGCGCATCTGGAGGTCAATGTATATAAAAATGGACAGATCCATCACGATGCGTATGAGCGCGGCATCCCGACGGTTGAGCTGATCGATGGTCTTCTGCCGGTGGTTGGAAAGACAAGAGAGACCGGAACGGAGATCAATTTCCTGCCGGATCCGGAGATTTTTGAGAAAACGCGGTTCAAGGCGGACTGGCTCAAGAGCCGCCTGCATGAGACGGCATATCTGAACCCGAAGCTGACGATTCTTTATGAGAATAAGCGGGCAGGCGAGGCTGAAAAGGTGACTTATTCGGAGCCGGACGGCATCGTGGCGTATGTGCGCGAGCTGAACAGCACGAAGACGCCGATTCATGATCCGATTTATTTTAAGGGCGTCAGCGACCAGATCGAGGTTGAAGTGGCGTTCCAGTTTGTTGATGCATTTGAGGAAAATGTACTCGGCTTCTGCAACAATATTTTTACACAGGAGGGCGGCACGCATCTGGCGGGCTTTAAGACGCGTTTTACCCAGATGATCAACAGCTATGCGAAAGAGCTGGGAATCCTGAAGGAAAAAGATACAAAATTTACAGGACCGGATACGAGAAACGGCATGACGGCGGTTGTGGCGGTCAAGCATCCGGATCCGATCTTTGAGGGGCAGACGAAGACAAAGCTGGCGAGTGCCGATGCGACAAAAGCGGTGTTCAGCGTGACAGGGGACGAGCTGCAGCTTTATTTTGACCGGAATTTAGAGGTATTGAAGGCGATCATTGCCTGTGCGGAGAAATCTGCAAAGATCCGGAAGGCAGAGGAACGCGCCAAGACCAATATGCTGACGAAATCCCGTTTTTCCTTTGACAGCAACGGAAAGCTGGCAAACTGTGAGAGCCGCGAGGCGGAGAAATGTGAGATTTTCATTGTCGAGGGAGATTCCGCGGGCGGTTCAGCTAAGATGGGACGAAACCGCCGCTATCAGGCGATCCTGCCGATCCGGGGCAAGATTTTAAATGTGGAGAAAGCTTCGATGGACAAGGTGTTGGCGAATGCCGAGATCAAGACGATGATCAATGCGTTCGGCTGCGGCTTTTCGGAAGGATATGGCAATGATTTCGATATTGCGAAGCTGCGTTACCACAAGATCGTCCTGATGACGGATGCCGATGTGGACGGAAGCCATATTGATACGCTGCTTCTGACTTTCTTATACCGTTTTATGCCGGAATTGATTCAGAACGGGCACGTATATATTGCGATGCCGCCGTTATTTAAGGTGATTCCGAAAAAGGGAAAAGAAGAGTATCTATACGATGAGAAAGCATTGGAGCGCTACCGCAGAACCCACACAGGGGAATTTACCCTGCAGCGCTACAAAGGTCTGGGCGAGATGGATGCGGAACAGCTCTGGGAGACGACGTTAAATCCGGAGAACCGTGTGCTCAAGCGTGTGGAGATCGAGGATGCCCGGATGGCGTCGGAGATCACGGAGATGCTGATGGGAAGCGATGTGCCGCCGAGACGGCAGTTTATCTACGATCACGCGGATGAGGCGGAGATAGATGCTTAATAGAAAGATTATGAGTGACTGTGAAGGCACTGAACAGTTACGATTATGAAAGTATATGACAGGAATTTAGGAGATAGAAAATAGAATGGCTGAAACGATCATTACGACAGAATATTCAGAGGAAATGCAGCGCAGCTATATGAACTACTCGATGAGTGTCATCACGGCCCGCGCATCCCGGATGCGAGGGATGGTTTGAAACCGGTACAGCGCCGCGTCCTTTACGATATGGGAGAGCTGCATCTGGGGCACGACAAGCCGCACCGGAAATCGGCGCGTATCGTCGGTGATACGATGGGTAAATACCACCCGCACGGCGACAGTTCGATCTATGAGACGCTGGTCGTCCTTTCCCAGAATTTTAAGAAAGGAATGCCGCTGGTAGACGGACATGGAACTTTGGTTCCATCGAGGGCGACGGGGCGGCGGCGATGCGTTACACGGAGGCGCGTCTCCAGAAGTTTGCGGAGGAAGTATATTTAAAGGATTTGGATAAGACCGTCCGCTTTGTGCCGAACTACGATGAGACGGAGAAAGAGCCGGAGGTTCTGCCGGTCCGTGTGCCGAATCTTCTGATTAACGGCGCCGAGGGAATTGCGGTCGGCATGAGTACCAGCATTCCGCCGCACAATCTGGGCGAGGTCATCGATACGGTGATGGCGTATATCGATCAGCCGGAGATGGAGACGGAAGCGCTTCTGAGCGTCTTAAAGGGACCGGATTTCCCGACAGGCGGCATCATTGCGAATAAGAGTGAGCTTCCGGTGATCTATGAGACGGGAATGGGGCGCATCAAGCTGCGTGCCCGGATGGAGGTGGAGCTTGGAAAACGCCGTTCTGACCGGGACAAGCTGGTGATCACGGAGATTCCGTACACGATGATCGGCGCGGGCATCAATAAATGTCTGTCGGATATCGCAGATCTGGTTGAGTCCAAGAAACTTGCCGATGTGGTGGATATTTCCAACCAATCGAATAAAGAAGGAATCCGGATTGTGCTGGAACTCAAGAAAGATGCGGATATTGAGAAAATCCAGAATATTTTGTATAAAAAGACAAAACTGGAGGATACATTTGGCGTCAATATGTTGGCGATCGCGAATGGACGCCCGGAGACGCTGAATTTAAAGGGAATCTTAAAGAATTACCTGGATTTCCAGTATGAAAATAATACCCGCAAGTATCAGGTGCTTCTGGAAAAGGAGCAGGAGAAGAAGGAGATCAAGGAAGGTCTGATCACAGCCTGCGACTGCATCGATCTGATTATCGCGATCCTGCGCGGTTCGAAGAATCTGAAAGATGCGAAAGCCTGCCTGATGGAGGGCGATATTTCCAAAATCCAGTTCCGCACACCGGGATTTGAGGAAGATGCCAAGAAGCTTCATTTTACGGAGAAACAGGCATCTGCGATTCTGGAAATGCGTCTCTATAAACTGATCGGCCTGGAGATCTTGGCATTGCAGAAGGAGTACAAAGAGACACTTCGCAAGATCAAAGAATACCAGAAGATTCTCGGCAGCCGTGAGGCGATGGACGAGGTGATTAAAGAAGATCTGCAGTCAATCAAGGAAGAGTTTGCAGTGGAACGCCGGACGAAAATCGAGGATGGACGCGAGGCAGTGTATGACGAGGCGGCGGAGAGCGCCAGACCGGGCGTGTTCGTGCTGGACAAGTTTGGATACTGTAAGATTCTGGAACCGTCGATCTACGAGCGGAACCGGGAGACAGTGGACACGGAGAATGTGTATGTACTGCCGTGCCATACGACGGATAAGATCGGATTATTTACGGATCTGGGTGCATTCCATCAGGTGAAGGTGACCGAGATTCCCTTTGGAAAGCTGCGCGATAAGGGGGTGCCGATCGATAACCTGAGTAAATTTGATGCCACCAAAGAACGTCCGGTCTGTGTGGTGAATGCGGCGCAGTTAAAGGGACAGAAGCTATTATTTGCAACGAAGGATGCGATGATCAAGATCGTGCCGGGCGGGGAATTTGAGACAAATAACCGAACAGTGGCGGCGACCAAGCTGCAGGAGAATGATATGCTTCTCTCGGTACAGCCGGCGGACGGCATGAAAGAGGCGGTCATCCAGACGACCAGCGGTATCTTCCTGCGATTCCCGATCGAGGAGATATCGGAGATGAAGAAGAATGCGAAAGGTGTGCGCGGCATCAAGCTGGGGCGTACCGAGTCGCTGGAGACAATCCATCTGCTGGACGGCACTGAGGATGATCCGATCGTTATGTATAAAGAAAAAACGGTTCATTTGAGCCGTTTGAAAATAGGGCACCGCGATGGCAAGGGAAGCCGGGCGAGAAGCTAGAATCAAACAGAAAGATTCCGAGAGTACATTTACGAAAAAAGGAGGTATTTCATATGGCTGAACTTCAGAACACACCGACCCTCATATCGGGGCAAAGCAGGGCGAGATTGCGGAGACGATTCTGCTTCCGGGCGATCCGCTGCGGGCAAAGTATATCGCAGAACATTTTCTGACGGATGCAAAACAGTTCAATACAACGAGAAATATGTACGGTTATACCGGCTATTATCAGGGCAAACGCGTGTCTGTCATGGGAACCGGCATGGGCTGTCCGTCGATGGGAATTTATTCCTATGAGCTGATTCATTTTTATGGATGCAGGAATCTGATCCGGATCGGAACTGCCGGTGCGCTGCGTCCGGAGGTAAAGGTGCGCGAGCTTATTTTCGCGATGGGCTCCTGTACGACATCCAACTATGTAAAACAGTTCCGCCTGCCGGGGGATTATTCCTGCGTGTGCAGCTATGAGCTGCTGGAAAAGGCAGTTGAGTCCGCGAAAAAGAGAAATTTAAAATATCATGTCGGTAATATTTTGTGTTCCGATATGTTCTACAACCCGCCGCTTGAGCCGGACGGAACTAGCTGGGCGCAGATGGGCGTGCTGGCGGTGGAGATGGAGTCGGCGGCACTTTACAGCAACGCTGCCTATGCGGGCGCAAATGCGATCTGTATCCTGACCGTATCGGATTCGGCAGTGACCGGAGAGGCGACGACGGCAGAAGAACGGGAGAAGACGTTTACCAATATGATGGAAGTGGCGCTGGATCTGGTGTAAGATAAGCTGGTAAAAGTAGAATTTGAAGTAACTGTTCAGTAGGTCTGCGCATTTACTGCGCTGACCGTACGAAAACAAGGACCAGCAGGCAAAAATCCCATTGCCGTAGGCAATTTTTAATGGATTTTTGCGCGTGACTGTGAAGGTGCTGAACAGTTACAATTTGAAGAGAAAACAGGAGAGAAAAATGATAGGAATTGCTCCAAAGGAGTGGAAAACAGATCTTCCGGAGTTTTGTGAAAAAACGAGGGATTTTTATGCAGGAAAGATGGATAAGGGCTCATATAAGGGCTTTTCAGGACGTTACGGCAGTTATGCACAGAAAGGCGGCGCGGCGAGCATGCTGCGTCTGCGTATGACGGCAGGATGTGTGTCGAAGGAGAAGCTTGCATTTATCGCAAAGGCAATCCGCGCATATCAGGTAAATATGGTACATTTTACGACTTGTGAGAGCGTGCAGTTTCACAATCTGGATGAGAAATCAGTCTGTGAATTGATGGAGCAGGCACTCGATGCCGGGATAGTGACGATGGGCGGCGGCGGAGATTTCCCGCGAAATGTGATGTGTTCTCCGCTTTCCGGTGTGGAAGAGGGCGAATATTTCGACGTTATGCCGTGGGCGAAGGCGGCGGGCGAATACCTGATGACCTTCATCAATGCGGAAAAGATGCCGCGCAAGCTCAAGGTTTGTTTCTCTAATTCACCGGCGAATGTGACGCACGCGACCTACCGAGATCTGGGATTTGTGGCTTGCCCGGACGGAACGTTTGAGGTATACAGTGCAGGCGGTCTGGGAAATAATCCGCAGTTTGGCGTTAAAGTTGCCGAGGGCGTTGCGCCGGAGAAGATTCTTTATTACATTAAGGCGATGTGGCTGACATTCCGGGCATATGGCAATTACGAAAACCGCGGAAAAGCGCGTACCCGGTATATGCAGGAAGCACTCGGCGGAGCGGAAAATTACCGGAAGGCGTATCAGGAAAAGCTTCAGGAGGTACTGGCATCCGGGGAACAGCTGGATCTTTCACGTGAGGAAGTGATGGCAGCGGCAGGAATGAAAGAAAAGCAGGGCAAAACAGGCGATGGAAGCAGCGCGTCGGGAGAACGTGTGCTGGAGCAGAAACAGCCGGGACTTTATACGGTTATCTGGCATCCGATTGGCGGACAGCCGCGCCCGGAGACGCTGGCATCCCTGGGAGAACTGATGCAGTCGATTGACGGCACAGAGCTTCGCTTGGCACCGGATGAAACTGCTTATATCATCAATTTGACCGGAGCAGAAGCAGAGAAGATTCTGGAGGCGACGAAGGAGACGGCTCAGACAAAGTTTGAGACATCGGTAAGCTGTATCGGTGCGTCGATCTGTCAGGTTGGTGCACGCGATTCGCAGGCTCTGTTACAGGTGTGTGTAAAGGCGGTCGGGGAGGCACAGATCCCGGACGGCGCACTTCCGCAGATTCATATTTCCGGATGTCCGTCTTCCTGCGGTACCCACCAGACTGGACCGATGGGATTCCGCGGAGGCGTGCGGATGGCAGATGGCAAGGCACAGCCGGCATTTGTATTTTATCTGGGCGGAAATGAGGTACAGGGAAAAGAGACGATGGGACGTGAGTTTGGCACGATGTTTGAGAGCGAGATCCGTCGTTCTTAGTCAAACTTGGAAAAGAGATTGCGGCAAGGGGGCTTGATTTTGAGAGCTACCGGACGCAGTACCCGGATGGGATTGAGAAGGCTGCAGCGGAATACTTAGCTTAGAAGAACCTATTTTGAGTTAAAACATCGTTAAATCCGTGACAGACGTTATAAATTTATCAAATGTCCGCGAGTGACGTACAAATGTATTTTTCTTGCGGAAAAATGTTGATTTTTTGTTTGTTTTGTTATAGGATAGACAAGAATTACAGCGGCAGAGTGAAAACGTGTTGCAGAGCAGGAGCTCCTATCCAAACTCCATCCTGCCATGAGAAGCTGAAAAAGCCGCTGTCAGAAGAGGAGAAAAACGATGAACATGGAAAAGAAATTACGTGTAGGCATTCTGGGAGCAACTGGTATGGTAGGTCAGCGTTTCATCACGCTTCTGGCAAATCATCCGTGGTATGAGATTACTGCGCTGGCAGCAAGCCCGCGTTCTGCAGGAAAAACATATGAGGAGGCAGTCGGCGGACGCTGGAAAATGCAGACCCCGATGCCGGAGTGTGTGAAGAAGATGGCCGTTATGAACGTAAACGAGATCGAGAAGGTAGCATCCGAAGTTGATTTTGTGTTCAGCGCCGTAGATATGACAAAAGAAGAGATCCGTGCGATTGAAGATGCGTATGCAAAGACAGAAACACCGGTTGTTTCCAACAACAGCGCACACCGCTGGACACCGGATGTTCCGATGGTAGTGCCGGAGATCAATCCGGAGCACTTTAAGGTGATTGAGTTCCAGAAAAAACGTCTGGGAACCAAGAGAGGCTTCGTAGCGGTAAAACCGAACTGCTCCATCCAGAGCTATGCACCGGTTCTGACTGCATGGAAGGAATTTGAGCCATATGAGGTAGTAGCTACGACGTATCAGGCAATCTCCGGAGCTGGCAAGACGTTCAAAGACTGGCCGGAGATGGAAGGTAACATCATCCCGTACATTGGTGGTGAGGAGGAGAAGAGCGAGCAGGAGCCGCTTCGTCTCTGGGGAGAGATCAAGGACGGCGAGATCGTGAAGGCATTCGAGCCGGTGATTACCTGCCAGTGCATCCGTGTACCGGTTCTGGACGGACATACAGCAGCCGTATTTGTAAAGTTCAGAAAGAAACCAACCAAAGAGCAGCTGATCGAGAAGCTGGTTAATTTCAAAGGACTTCCGCAGGAACTGGAGCTTCCGAGCGCACCGAAGCAGTTCATTCAGTATCTGGAAGAGGATAATCGTCCGCAGGTACAGCTGGATGTCAACTATGAGAAGGGCATGGGCGTATCTGTTGGCCGTCTGAGAGAAGACAAAGTTTACGATTGGAAGTTTGTAGGTCTCTCCCACAACACACTGCGCGGCGCAGCCGGCGGTGCGGTACTGTGTGCAGAGCTTCTGACCGCACAGGGATATATTCAGGCGAAATAGAGAAATCTGTTCAGAGAATCCGTGAAATAGAAAATTAAAACTGATAAAAGTAAGAACTGCCGCCCAGTGGCGGAGAAGCTGTTTGAAAAACGATGGCTGACTCTGCTCTGGAAGGCAGTTTTTATTTGTGTCATAGGAAACATGTGTGAACAGTGACGACTCTTGAAATTTTTATAATCAGATTTGGAAAAATGGGTGTGCATGAGGGGAAAAGTATTGTATACTTGTAACTGTTCAGTAGGTCTGCGCATTATAAATCAGCTATTTATAAGTTAGACAGATTTATTCTGACAAAAGTAAGCATAAAAAATGCGAGAAATATTTTTCGGATTCTAAAAATTAAGGGGGATTTGGCATGGTTGAGAAGACAATCTTTGGAACAATGGAAGATGGCAGAGAGGTCAGCCGTTATACATTGACGAATCAGAATGGCGTTTCTGCATCCTTTTTAGATCTGGGTGCAATCTGGTCCACGATGCTGGTGCCGGATCGGAACGGAGAGATGGCGGATGTCCTGCTGGGACATGAAACAGTAGCAGACTGCCTGGTAAGTGATGGGCATCTGGGCGAGGCTGTTGGACGAAATGCAAACCGGATTGGCGGCGCGGTGTTTACGTTAAATGATAAAAAATACGAATTGACGGCGAATGATGGTCCGAACAACCTGCACAGCGGCATGGATTTTTACCGGAACCGTATCTGGGCGGCAGAATATGAGACGGGCGTTAATCAGGTTTCGTTTACACTGGAAAGCCCGGACGGCGATCAGGGATATCCGGGAAATGCCTCGATCCGTGTGACCTACACGCTGACAGATGAAAATGAAGTAAAGATTCATTACGAGGGGACCTGCGATCAGGATACCATTTTTAATATGACAAACCATGCGTATTTCAATCTGGCAGGCCATGAGAGTGGTTCGGCGCTTTCACAGATGGTTTACATTGACAGTGATGCGATCACGGCGGTAGACAAGGTGCTGATCCCGACCGGTGAGATCCGCAAGGTAATGGGGACTCCGATGGATTTCTCAGATTTCAAGCCGATCGGACGTGATATTGAAGCGGATTACGATCAGTTAAAACTGGGCGGCGGCTACGATCATAACTGGATTCTCAACCATGAGTCAGGCGTATTCAGTCTGGCGGCGGCTGCGATCGACGAGGAGAGCGGGCGCAAGATGGAGGTATACACCGATCTGCCGGGAGTTCAGTTCTACACGGGCAATTTCCTGGACGGACAGGTTCCGGGTAAGGGCGGTGTGAAGTATGCGAGACGCCAGGGATACTGCTTTGAGACGCAGTATTACCCGAACGCAGTCAACATGCCGGGATTTGCATCCCCGATCGTGAAAAAGGGCGAGAAATACGATACAACGACCAGTTATAAATTTATGACGGTTTAAATTTGTATTTGATTTGTGATCATTTTGACATAGGATAGAGATTGACATGAGTGAGACAAACAACAAGGGAGTAAAAGTGCTGGCATCTGCCAGCCTTTTATTTGTAACAATTATCTGGGGCAGCGCGTTCGTTGTGATGAAAAATTCGATGGACGCGATCACACCTACATACCTTTTGGCGTACCGGTTTACGATCGCGGCGCTTGGGATGGCGGCTCTTTTCTGGAAACAGATCCGGGGAATGTCGATGCAGGAGTTTAAATGCGGCGCACTGGCGGGATTGTTTCTATTTATCAGTTATTATTTTCAGACGTATGGGCTGAAATACACGACCGCGAGTAAAAATGCGTTTATTACGACGTTGTATGTGGTGATCGTGCCGTTTCTGGCATGGGCGGTTAATCATGTGCGTCCGAAGGCAAATAACCTGATCGCAGCGGGATTTGCTGTTGTGGGATTGGCGCTTTTATCGCTGAAAGGCGATCTGTCGGTCAATTTTGGTGATTTCCTGACGCTGGTGTGCGGCATCTGCTTTGCGGTTCATATGATTTTTCTGGATCGCTTCACGGCATACTGCACTCCGATCCGCCTGACGGTCATGCAGATGGGAACAGCGGCGGCGTGTTCGTGGGTGCTGGGGCTTCTCACGGAAGGAGCGTTCCATCCGGAAGTATTTACACTGCCGGGAGTAGCAGTTTCGATGCTGTATCTGGGACTCGCATCCAGTATGCTCTGTTTTCTGCTTCAGACAGTGGGACAGAAATATCTGAGCGCCAGCACCTCCTCGATTCTACTGTCGTTTGAATCGGTGTTTGGACTTCTGTTCTCTGTCTGGCTGCTGCATGAGGAGCTGACGGTGCGGATGTTAATTGGCTGTGCGCTGATGTTTGCGGCGGCGATTCTGGCGGAGTGGACGCCGAAGCGGAAAAGTAATTAGAGGAAATTAGGTAACTGTTCAGCAGGTCTGCGCATTTACTGCGCTGACCGTACGAAAACATGGGCCAGCAGGCAAAAATCCCATTGCCGTAGGCAATTTTTAATGGATTTTTGCGCGTGACTGTGAAGGTACTGAACAGTTACGAAATTAGTAAGATAGGAGCAGAACAACGTGGCAAAATCGTTATTTATAGCCGAGAAACCGAGCGTGGCGCGTGAGTTCGCAAATGCACTCAAGGTAAATGGGCGCTCGGCGGATGGCTATATTGAGTCGGAAAATGCGGTTGTGACCTGGTGTGTTGGACATCTGGTCACGATGAGCTATCCGGAAGTATATGATATGAAATATAAGCGCTGGAGTCTGGAGACACTTCCATTTCTCCCGAAAGAATGGAAATATCAGGTTATCGACAGCGTGAAGAAACAGTTTGGAATCGTGAGCGGTCTCTTAAACCGGGCGGATGTAGATACAATCTACGTCTGTACCGACTCGGGACGGGAGGGAGAATATATCTACCGCCTCGTCGCGCAGATGGCTGGCGTGCAGGGCAAGAAACAGAAGCGCGTCTGGATCGATTCACAGACGGAGGAAGAGATTCTGCGCGGCATCCGCGAAGCGAAGGATCTGTCCGAATACGATCATCTGGCGGATTCGGCATATCTGCGGGCAAAAGAAGATTATCTGATGGGAATTAACTTTTCCCGCGCACTGACGTTGAAATATGGACCATCTGTTTCTAACTATATGCGAAGTTCTGACCGGACCGTGATCTCAGTCGGACGCGTCATGACCTGTGTCCTCGGCATGGTAGTCCGCCGGGAGCGGGAAATACGGGAATTTGTCAAAACGCCATTTTACCGCGTGATCGGTACATTTGGACCGGCAGGCATCTCGATTGACGGCGAATGGCGGGCGGTGGAAGGAAGCCGTTACTATGGAACGCCGTGTCTGTATAAGGAAAATGGTTTTAAGGAGCGAAAGGACGCGGAGGCGCTGATTGCATGGCTGTGGGAACGCGAGAATGGAAGCGAAAATTCGGGAGTCATGCAGTCAGAGGTCAGCGACGCAGAAAAAGCGGACACGGGTTTAATGGGCGTATATAATACTTCGCAGGGAACCATTTTAAAAGTGGAAAAGAAAAAAGAAACCAAAAATCCACCTCTTCTCTATAACCTGGCGGAGCTCCAGAATGATTGTTCTAAAATGTTTAAAATCAGCCCGGATCAGACCCTGAAAGTGGTGCAGGAGCTGTACGAGCGAAAGCTGGTTACCTATCCGCGAACGGACGCGCGTGTGCTTTCAACGGCGGTGGCGAAGGAGATCAGCAAAAATATCGGCGGTCTGACGCATTATGAGCCGCTGGCGGCATTTGCATCGGAGGCGATGCAGGCAGGGCTGTGGAAGAACATAGCAAAAACGCGTTATGTCAATGATAAGCAGATTACCGATCACTACGCAATCATACCGACCGGACAGGGACTCGGCGCGCTGCGAAGTCTCCCGGAGTTGAACCGCAAGATTTACCAGGTGATTGTGCGCCGTTTCTTAAGCATCTTTTATCCGGCGGCGGTTTACCAGAAATATGCGGTTGAGATTGAGGTAAAAGGTGAACATTTCTTTGCCGGTTTCAAGGTATTGAAAGAAGCGGGATATCTCAAGGTGGCGGAAATTCCGAAAAAGAAAAAGGACACCGCCGGGGAAAGTGTCGGCAGAACGAACCGCCTTGAACCAGGTATAGATGGAAATGATGCGGAAAATCCGGCAAGAGAAGCAGATGGAACAGACAGCAGCCAGCCAAAGGTAATTGACGCGTCCCACCCAGAGTTTATCCAGATGCTGGAACAGCTCAAAAAGGGGATGAAAGTGTCACTGGATGATTTGCAGATCAAAGAGGGCGAGACATCTCCGCCGAAGCGTTATTCCTCCGGTTCGATGATTCTGGCGATGGAAAATGCCGGTCAGCTTATCGAAGACGAAGAGCTGCGCGCCCAGATCAAGGGGAGCGGCATCGGAACGAGTGCAACCCGCGCGGAGATCCTGAAAAAGTTGTTCAACATCAAATACATGGCGCTCAACGAAAAAACGCAGGTCATCACGCCGACCTATCTGGGAGAGCTGATTTATGAGGTCGTACACACCTCCATGAAGCAGCTTCTCAACCCGGAGCTGACGGCAAGCTGGGAAAAAGGTCTGACCTATGTGGCAGAGGGCAGCATCACACCGGATGAATATATGCAGAAATTAGAGCGCTTCGTTATCGGACGCACCTACAATGCGGTTCATATGGGAAATACGTATGGGCTGCGGCCGGCATTTGATGCGGTTGCTGTGTTCTACCAGAATGCAGAGAAAGAGAAGAAGAGTTCGAGAAGTGCGAAGAGCGCGGGAAATATGAAAGCTGCAAGAGCGACAAAAGCTGGAACCAAATAGCTTATTTATAATAATAGAATCAATTAAATTTCAGGAAAGGCAATGATCATGAAAAAAGAAGAAATGAAAATCACAGAATTATATGATTTAACCCATACGCTGGCGTCGGATTATCTGAAACAGTTTACATACCGTGGGAGGCACTGGCAGGTCTCAGTGATTTTATCATCGAACTGGGAAACAGCCTGGATCCGGCAGAATATGAGAAACGCGGTGAAAACATCTGGGTTCATAAGACAGCGAAGGTATTTGACAGCGCCTATCTGCACGGACCGGTCATCGTCGGCAAAGACGCCGAGGTGCGCCACTGTGCATTCGTCCGTGGCAGCGCCCTGATCGGAGAAAGTGCGGTAGTCGGAAACTCCACTGAGCTTAAAAACGTTATCCTGTTTGACAAAGTACAGGTACCGCACTACAACTACGTCGGAGACTCCATCTTAGGCTACAAATCCCACATGGGCGCCGGTTCCATCACCTCCAACGTAAAATCCGATAAACTTCTGGTGGAAATCCACGCCGAAGACGGCAAGATCAAAACCGGACGCAAAAAAATCGGCGCCATGCTCGGTGACAACGTAGAAGTAGGCTGCGGCTCTATCCTAAACCCGGGCAGCATCATCGGACGCGGTACCAACATCTATCCGCTTTCCAGCGTGCGCGGCGGGGTAGATGCAAACTCTATCTATAAGAAGCAGGGAGAGGTTGCTAAAAAAGAAGAGCGCTGACAAAGCTCTATATTGAAATCGTATTGATTAACCAAAAAGAACAACATTTCTTGTGCATATGCACCAGCAATGTTGTTCTTTTTGGTTAATCAGATGGCATGAAACACCACCCAACTGGACACATATAGCCTTTCTGTAAAAGATTTTTTATACTTTTTCCTACGGCAAGGTAACTTTCATTCTCCATTATGTCCTCTTTTTTTGCATAATCAAAGAAAGTATACCCCTTATTGCCAGAAAAAAACTTAAAAATCTTCTTTTCTTCTTTTGGCAGAAAATTGCCCTTGATTGTATTCCATAAAGCATTCTTCAAAACCCGAAAACTTCTCTGAGCAAAGATGCTACTGGATAGGCTGATTGTATATGGCTGTATTTGAGTCCCTATTTCATATAAAGATACCTCTTTTTCTTCTGCCTGTGACATGGCAAGAAGTTTTTTCTCTCTTAACTCTCTGTAACTTCTGATAATAGGTTTTTTAGGCTGTATATCACACTCATACCACAAATCACTCGCTGCCTCATACATATCATCCTCAGAAATGACAGTTGCATGGCAGACTAGCCACACCATAAACTGGTATTCATCCAAATAATGTCTTATAAAACGCTGTCCTCCAGCGTTTACTACATCATCTGGCATTCTAGCCGTAACAATATGGGCTTTTTCTTTTTTACTGTATCCTTCGTAAACTCCGACATTTGTACAGTATCTAAACAATTCTGTACTATTATTCACTGTTTCTTTTCCTCCTTGCCCTGATGATAGCGGAGGCATTAGGTTTGCGACCTTTATACTTTATTATACAAGATTTATCCAGAAAAGGGTATGAATATTTTATTACAAAAAATATTTTTAAAAAAAATGAGGGGTTGCTCATGCAACACCCTCATAATGTTCAAATAATGTAATGATTTTTTCACATAACTTTGTATTTCGCATTATGCCTTCTCGGTTTAAAATAGCCATATTGATGGCTTCTTTGTTTCCAACGCAAACATAACGCACTTTTGCTCGACTTACGGCAGTATTAAAAAGATTCATCTGCAACATTTCCCCATGAGACTCTAACATAGTGGAGATTACAGATTTAAACTCACTTCCCTGACTTTTATGGATGGTCATACAGTATGCCAATGTAATATCGTCCAGCTCATCGTATGCATAATTCACATCACACTCAGCAAAATGAACTTTTACATTGCTTCGAGTCATTTCTGTTATAAACCCAAGATCTCCATTACAGGTTTTATCTGTGTTTCTCTTACTCATTACTCTGTCACCCAAACGGTATACAGTATGAGTAGGAGAGTGGTAAATTTCTAGCTTATCATCCGAAGCTGGATTAATGATGGACTGTATGCGTTTGTTCATCGCAAAAGCCCCGGTAGGTGTTTTCTGCCTTAGTGGAGTCAAACAACACACATTTTCTATTCCAAATGTATTCACCTCATTAATAAAGACATCCGCTATGATTTCTGCTGCCTCTTCCTGCTCATATGCATAAAGTAGAACAAAATCGTCTCCATATTCCAACGATAGATTTCCCTTAACTATTTTTCTACAGTTAAGATAAATATTGGAATTGGATGCTTGCCGAAACACTTTTGTCAGACATACAGTAGTAATATATCCACTATCTATCATATCCTTAAAGAACGCGCCCGGTCCTACGGATGGAAGCTGTTCGACATCTCCCAGAAAGATAATCTGATTTCCATTTTTGATAGCCTGTAAAATTCTTCTGGCTACATAAATATCAACCATAGATGTTTCGTCACAGACAGAACAGCTTTCTTCAATGGGAAATGGATGTTTTTCAAACAAATTTTCATCAAGGATTTTTAATTGTTTATGAGTCGTAAAAGCCGGATAACCAGAAGAATTATCGTACTGGAGCCATACGGAGATCATAATGAGAACTGCCGCGTAACTGCACGTTACAACGAAGATGGCGTTTCTAATCCGCAGTGGATTCAGAGTGTAATCCAGGCAGATAATCAGAAACGTGCAAATGATAAGTACGTGAAGCTGACGGGCAGCGCTACAAAGACGGAAGTTATCACTTCCACAGCAGATGATCAGACCAACGGTGTGGTTTCTGCAAATTGTAACGTAACTATCAACTTTGTAACCGAAGACGAAACAGTAATTCATCCAGAATCTGTTTCAATGAGCCGGAGCCATGTTGATTACGACCTTGCTATTACCAAGGCTGGCGATATTAACAGTGCGAATGTTGGTTATACTGGTTTTGACACAACAGACCTTGACTGTGTTGTAAATCCAGATTGTCCGGTAGACGAGGATCACGAACCGTATGACAGAAGTGTTACTTGGTCTGTATCCGAACCGGACGTATTGAGCGTTGATCAGGATGGAAATATCATTCCTAATAAAAATGCTCAGTGGATTAAAGATGCTATGGTAAAAGCACCTTACAAGGCAACCAAAACAGTTGAAGTTTATGCAACTGCAAACGATAACAATGTACGTGGTGTTACAACCGTAACGCTGAACTATGTAACAAATTGTGTTGAGTTAGACAAAGAGAGCATGAATTACGACCTGTCTTTCACAAAAGCTGGAGATATTAATTCTGCAACGACTAAGAAAGATGGATTTGATGTAAGAACTCTTGTTGCCAGTGTTTATCCGGAGCAGAAAGATGTTGTATGGTCCACCTCCGATGCGGATGCAGTAACCGTAAAAGATGGACAGGTGATCATCAATGAAAATGCTCAGTGGATTAAGAATGCTATGGCGAAAGCACCGTACACAGCTTCTAAGACTGTAGACATTAGCGCATCCTATAATGCATCGTTGATACCTGCACCCTTAACCTTACATTCAAGGCAAACTGTGTAGAGCTTCCAGTAGAAACACAGACCTATAATATCGAACTCACAAAAACTGGTAGAAGTTACAGTCCGGTTTATACATGGGCTGGTGGTGATGCGAGAAACATCAAAGCAACACCATACCCGGATATAACAAGTGCCGTAAGCTATGCAAGCTCTAATGCTGGTATTCTGACAGTAGATAAGAATGGTACAATTACACCAGTTCTTGATCCAAATGCAAGCTGGATGCAGGCAGCAATGTCTTATCCGTATACCGCAACAACAAAAGTAAATGTTTCCGCTTCTAGTGGAGCAAGTACAGACGTATGCGTAGTAACACTGAATATCAAAGTTACAGATAACACCTACTCTGGCGGAAGTTCTTCCGGCGGTGGTGGCGGACACTCCGGCGGTGGCGGAGGCGGCGGTGGAAGCACCAAATCCTCAACTGCAACTTCAACTGGTTCTGGTCCGGCAGCTTCTGTTCCGAGCTATGTAGTGAAAGATGGCGCATGGGGATTCGATCCGCAGACCGGAAAATGGAGCTACGTTGCTAGTGGAGCGAAAATAGCTAACTCATGGGCTGCAATTCTTAATCCATATGCTGATACATCAAAAGGACAGGAAGCGTTTAGCTGGTTCCGTTTCGATGTAAATGGCAATATGGTAACGGGTTGGTTTACTGACACAGATGGAAATGTATATTTCCTTCATAACGTATCTGACAATACCCTTGGACGTATGTACACAGGCTGGAATTGGATTGCTGGTGCTGATGGAAAGCAGAGATGCTATTACTTCAATGAAGTATCCGATGGTTTCAGAGGAAAACTTATGAAGAGTACCACTATCACAGATAACAATGGTTCCTGGACTGTAAATCAGAATGGCGAGTGGACTGTAAACGGAGTTGTACAGGTAAAATAAAACCGTAATGGTTCCATAAACCAAGTAGAAGGGTCATTTTGCAAGAAGCAATTTGACCCTTCTTCAAAAAAATGTTGCAATAAAAGAGAAAGTAATGTGAGGATGCTGGAAGAAAATAAGGCTGTACTGTTCGAAACAACCGAAGAAAATGAACAGAAAAAGATTGCTCGACTTCGTGAATATGGGAAGCAAATCAACAATAAAAAATCAGGGTATGAGAATCGCGAAGAGAAACGGAAACAATAACATGAATTATAATTTAAAAAGAAGGTTGAAAAGAATTTAAAAGTTTATCAATTAAAATCTAATTCTGCGGCATTAATAGAAGTAAAATATCCAGATCCATCTAAACATGAATTTACCCTGGAAGATGGGACATCAATGTTTACCTTAAATGTAAAAGGAGAAGAACATCTCTTCGTTAGGCAGCCAGAGCCAGATTTGGACAATATTATGTCGTATCTGAATCAAATAAGCTACTGGGCGTTCGAATTGTATTTCAAACATTATGATTCGTTTGAAAAAATCATCAAACAGACTGAGGGTATACAGAAACCAAAAAATTATGCAATGAGAATGAATTTTTATGATGAAAGCGGACGGGAATGTTTCGTTGGATTCAACTGGACCCATGTAAAAGCCTGCTTCGATATTGTGACGCATGAATTAGAGCGCTATCAGTATGTGGTAGAGTTTTATAAGGATTGTAATAAAAACACTCTCCAGATAAAAAGCTATTTGGAATGGTCTGATGCGTTAGAATGGATGAGATATAATCTGGAACATCACCCAACAAAACGCTATTTTTTTCCGAATGATACAGAATGGCACGATTCGGATTATAAAAATTTCGTAATTAATTAAAATAAAAGGAAAGCTGCTGGAAAGAAATATGCAGAAAACCAAAAATGTTTTATTGGGTTCAATTCCCAATCTTTCTATTTACAGATTTAATCTGTAAACAGCACATTGAAAACCGAATAAAAATATTTGATAGGAACGATAAAACTGTTTCTTTAATAAAAAAGTAATAGATTTTTTGAGTAGATAATGTTACTATACATATATAATCAAATTTAAAATATTAACAAATTCTGATCATTATTTTTATCTGATATGCGTTGGCATTAGGAATTGCGACCTTAATGAACGCATAAGGAGGAAAAAATATATGAAAAAGAATTTTGTTAAGGTCTTAACCCTCGCTACCTTATTAAGTGCATTTTCTCCACTAACTTCTTTTGCCGGAGAATGGAAGAGTGATAATAACGGCTGGTGGTATCAGAATGATGATGGCAGCTATCCTAAAAATACATGGCAGTGGATTGATGGAAATAAAGATGGAATTTCCGAAAGTTACTATTTCAATGAAAACGGTTATCTGCTGATAAATACCACAAAAGACGGTTATACCGTAAACGGAGATGGCGCATGGACCGTTAATGGCGTAGTTCAGATTCAGGGACAGCAGGTTACTACGAATCTTGTTCAGAATACGGATGATCAGTATCCATTAAAAGGAAGAGTTGAAAAGTATCTTGGCAATGAAAATGGTTTTCTGTGCTGGTATTGGGCAGGACCTCATGTTATTGGAGAAGGTGTTGTCCCTGCGGGAATGACAGGAATGACCTATGTTGATATGAAATCTGTTCAAGATAAAGATGCAACATATCATGTAGGATTGAGCCAGTATGGTATAGATGTTTTAGCTAAATTATCGGGTTATCCTTATAAAAATGCTGTATCTGATTCAACTGAGGCAGTCACTCTGTTAAATGAAGTCAAATCTTTTATGAACAGTTTTGATTGGAAAAGTGCGTCTGATTTGGAAAAAGCAACTCGTATTTGTAATCGTATTCATAAGGCATCTTATGATAACGATGCTGCAAATGAGGCAATTACAACAGGTTGGTCCAACTCTTTGAGCTATGGTGCATATGGTTGTTTGGTAAAAGGAAAAGCTGTTTGCCAGGGATACACAGAAGCAGCAAATTTGCTGGCAATGTGCGTTGGATTACAGACAATGGAGATGGGAGATGTAGGACACACCTATCCGCTGTTTTTAGTAGATGGTGTTTGGCTTGCGAATGAACCAACAACTCAGAATAAATATTTTACAGTAGCAGATGTATATGAGTATAATCCAGGATATCGTTTGATGCTGCAATTAGGGGATACATCGGATTTTACGGATGAAGGTTCTAAATATCAGATGATTGGAGACTATTGCTATAAAACAGGCTATCAAATTCCAGATGCTTCTCAGGTAAGCAAATTCGGATCTACAAGAACTGTTTTCGGCAAGACTGCGATTGACTTCAACTCTTCTTATAAATAAGAAATAAAAAGTGACAGACTATCAAATATTTTTATTCGGTAGTCTGTCATTTTTTATTTAAAAATTGGGCGAATTTTTATCAGAGGATAATAAATGACAAGATACGCTCGGTGTAATAACACCGGGCATCTTACCAAGGGCGAAGGATCGCTTTATGGAACCCACCCTGCGCCAGCTAACGGTCAATGGAGAATGATTTTTGAAGATTAAAACGAAAGGGGGCGAATAGATGAACCGAGAAATACTATTCAAAGCAAGAAGAGAAGAATGGAGAACTCTGCCGGAAGAAAAGCAATGGGTAGAAGGAGATCTATTATATTCAAAAGAAGGAACTTATATATCAACTTCATTCATTACTGGAGGAAGAGAAATTCCTATGGTTGTAGCCATTTCTTATCTGGTCGAACCAGAAACGGTTTGCCAATACATTGGAAGGATAGATACAGAAGGAAAGAAAGTTTTTGAAAATGATATGATTCAATATAAAATAGCAGTGTTGGATGGACATGGCAATTTTGAGTCGAAAGAAGTGATTGGAAGAGTAAAATGGATAGAAGAAATACCTGGTTTTGGAGTCCCAAAGGTTATAAATAATACAAATTATGATGATTTTCAGGAATGTAATGTAATTGGAAATTACTTTGATGAACAGTTTTTCGGCGGAAGAGAGCTGGTATTTATTTAGAAAATTCGAAAGCGTATCAAGCTGGATGCACCGCAAAGCCAGATATACTTTTTTACATAAATAACATATTTGTATTCTTGAACCATTTGAGACAGGAAACAAACATAAATAGGGAGGTACTTATGAAAAAGGGACGATTGAAACGAGGGGTAGCCTTGCTCTTGTCTACTATGACACTCAGTATGTCCGTCATACCCCATCTTCCACCAAACATTTTGACGGCGTATGCTTTTCATATGACTTTTAATACGTCTACCAGTGGAGACGGGCATTATGACATTAAAGGTGCTATGCCAAATCAGCCAACAACAGACTTCCTTTGTATGAAGAAAGGAGCCAGTGCAAAGGCAGCATATGATTATTTCAAAACGGATAATGACGTTAATTATTCGGAAGGAACTCTGGAACATAAACGTCTATTTTGGGCGTATTTGTTGACGTATGGAAACACACCAGGCATTCATCCAAAATATCCAGATCATTCTATCGAAAATATATTTAAACGTCCATATGCGGGTAACACTAAAATTGCTAAAGAAGTTGCATGGTCGCATGGTACTTCAAATGGTGGAAGCGCATTAATAGAAAATTTGGCACATGATGGATTTATGTCTCTGGAAAACATTCCGGCAGGCTGTAAATCTCCGAACGATGTTTTTAATTCTACCAGTAAATACGGAACCCCGGAAAAAGCCATTTCTGTGGATGCGCTTAAATCCGGTCCGAATACTGTAGATGCGAAATTACTGTATGATATGGCGGGTTTGCAGGATTGGGCTACATTCCAGAAATATTGTACAATTACTGCCAGCCCTGTTAAGGGGACAGGACCAGCAAGTAGCGGTGTCGAATATCCGGTGCGTGTTGATATAAACGATGCCGGATTTGGCTGGACAGTTCTTAACCCTGAAAACGGATTTCCGGTTGCAAAACTGGAACACGATCCAATTATCTTTCATGTAGAGTATAATCCGTCTATCTTCAAAGTAATCAATGTAACAGGTCTTATTGAATATTTTGAGACAAACGATGCTGGTGGAAAGGATTCTCAGCCATTTTATCGTGCGTTTGGTAAGGTTGAAGTTACAAAACCACAGTTTTACATGACAACCCAGTGGAAGCCGAACTCTTCGGATGTTCCGGGTGGTGGCGGAAGCAGCGGCGGCGGTGGCGGCGATCTGGATGAAGTAGATAGCATTACTGTTAAAATTTATGATCACTCAGAAACCTTTAATAGCCATTACAAAGTAGATCTTACGAAGTATGACTATGAGACAGGAGAACCTTTAAAGGATTCTATCTGGCAGGTATTAGAAGCCTTCCCGGATAAAGACCAGATTGGTACAGATGATGAAACCAACGGTCAGTTGGTAGAAAGCAAAATGCGTGAAGCGCCGACAACCTGGGATGATTGGCTAATCTTCGAGGAAGATATGGCTACAGATGAAAACGGTTATATCAGCCATGCAGATGAGCGTTTTTATGATTTCGACCACAAATATTGTGACGGACATCCGATTCCGCCAGAGCCGGAAGATGAAGACGACGATGATGATACCAGAAGCGCGCGTAGCGGCGACGATGACGATGATGATGACGATGATGAGTATGCAGAGTTAATGAAAGAATGGCAGGCTGCGGTTGATGAGTGTGAAGCGGCTGCTGCCAGCAGCAACGGAACATTCCATCATTGGATGTGTAATTCTGAGGAAGAACCGAGCGAAGAGGAAGCATTTGAAAATTCCGGCTGCCGTGAAGCAAGAGATAATGCATACCAGAATTTCATCAACCTCAGATACTCCTATACTTTCCGCGAGGTTGATCCGCGAGACGGATATATCCTTCATGCGCCGAGTGGACACCCGGACGATGTGCCTGTTGAGATTGTCACAATGGCATCCTCCGAAGCAGAAAAAGAGTACGAATGGACAAACTGCACGAATGAAGATATTGTAGTTGCAGGTAAAGCCGAAAGTTCTCTTGGCGGAGGCAATGACAGTGGCGATGATGGGGATGATGGGGATGATACAGATTCACTTTCCTTAAATTCAAATGAGAGATTCTTCATGAAAAGTAAGAGAGTGAAAACAGCAGATTATTCCGATCTAAGTCAAAGATTATATTTAACTGAAAAATATGAGCTTTCCTGGGGCGAGCAGATCGTAAATGCGTTACGCAAATTTGTGGGCTTACCGGAAGAGTTCGTAGAAGAAAATAATTTCTCACTCAATATTGTTGCAGAATATGATGAAGTCGAAGAGGCTCTTCCTCTGGATGAGGAAGAATTAATTGACGATGGAGATCTGATTGATGATGTTGAGAAACCAACAGTGGAAATCAAAGAGACAGAGCCAGAGTCAAAGGATGTAACAGAAGAGACTAAATCTGTAGAAGAGACGAAACCGACAGAGAAAGAAACAGCTGCTGCCGTAGAGCCGTCTTCTAAGGATGAGACAAAAGAGGAAACCAAGGCAAAAGAGACTGAAAAAGCATCTGAAAAGGAAACGGTTTCCGAAACGAAAGATAAATCAGAAGAGCCAGAGACAAAGGCAGAAAAAGCAACTAAGGCAGCTGATGATGAGAAAGCAACCGTAGAGGACAAAAATAAGAAAGATGATGAAGATGTGAAGCTCTCCATCTCCCCGAAAAAAGTTCCTTTAACGTCTGCAAAGAATCCAGAAGAGGATGAAGAGGACGATGAGGAAGAGGAAGACAGTGTTGCAACCTCTCCAAATATGCGGAAAATCTCGGCATACAGTTTTGAGAGATCCGCAGCAACATTCTCACTGGATGATGAAGATGATGATCCGGGAACGATGTATTCGGAAGATGATGGTGGATACATTAACCTCGATGGTGCGATCCCAGATTCCCAGCCAGCCGTAACACCGGGACCAGCTGATAACATCGGACATTCCTTTAAGGTATACGATCATCGTGTACCGGGACAGATCCATTTCAATAAAAAGGATATGCTCCTTGCTGCCGGAGAGAATAACGATTATAACGCGTATGGAGATACGCAGGGCGATTCTACTCTGGAGGGTGCAGTTTACGGACTGTTCGCAGCAGATGATATTTACGGACCGGATACGCAGAGAGATGAATCAGGTAATGTAACCAAGGGAACCGGAGTTATCTTTGATGCGAATGACCTGGTGGCAGTAGCCACAACAGATAAGAATGGTGACGGTTCATTCCTTGCCATCACTGAAAAACCGCATACGGTTTATAACTATAAGGAAGGAAAAATTGTTTATACAGGAAAATCCTATCCGAAGAATCTCTATGATGCAGATACATACAGAAAAGAATACGACGATGAAGAAACTGGACGTATTTATACAGATAATGTAACGACAAACGGAGATTACTGGATCGGAAGACCTCTGATTCTTGGTAACTACTATATTAAAGAGCTGACCCGTTCCGAGGGCTTTGAGCTTTCTATTTCAGGTAAGGATATGGAAGTAACCAATCCGACAAACGGAAACCGGAATGAGTATGGCGAGACAGATGATACCAAGACCAATCCGCAGGGTAGCGCGTGGGTAAAAGAGAAATTAAAACACGTAGTTACATTCCCGGAAGGAAACGCTGCATACGGTAAGAGAGAAAACCTTTTCGATATTGCAGTTGGTTCCAATAATGCAACAAACGGATTCAATGTAGTATTTGACGGCATCCCGGAGGGCGCTGACTTCTACTTTGATAATGTGACAACAAAAGATGTAACTGTTCAGGTCCCGGATGGCGGTACATGGGAAGATGCAACAACCGCGCCTCTGTACTTAACGGCGGACGGATCTACGACACCGAAGAAAGACATTGATGGAAACCCGATTGCAAATCCAAATGCAGTACCTGTTCCGAGTGCTTTCACAGGAGTTGGTGTTGAAGCAAAGAAAATTACCTCGACAACCGCGCAGCCGTCAGGAGATGCACAGTATACCGCAGCCTTTACTACCAGTGCTGCAAATGTTCGATATGTCAAATACGAATTAGAACAGATGATGCGTAGTATGGGTATCAAGACACCGAAGGATCGTGCAACAGGGCTTTATTCCCAGGCTGACTTCCCGGTATATGATGAACCGAGTAGCAAGTCGAGTGGTATGCCGGAAGAGATCATCACAATCAGCAATGTAACAACCAACGCTTCCTTAATTAAAGCGATCCTTGATTACTACGTTGCAAGAGTCAGTGCCCGGAACACCAGCAGGCTGGGCTGTGACGGAAGCGGAGCGGTAGTAAGAAACCCGGAGAACCATAGCCTATGTACCTTTCGGACGGGAAAGCAGTATAACTGCGACCTGTCAGCATCCTATAATATCGGAGCGAGATATTTTATACGGGAACTTTTAAAACCCTTGCCGGAAACGGAAAGGTCTTCACTGGAGGCAAAAGTACCTGCCGTGAAGCGTAGAACCTCTTGTGTTTATGCAGATTTAAGAAAGCTTTATGTAGAAGTAAACAATTTAAAAGCGGCATAAACGCAGGCAGATATACAGCGGACTACCTGTAATGTGGAAACCAGCCGTATCCGGCAAGGAAAAAGTGCGTATCCGCACGAATTCTAAGTTACTGGCGTATCCGCCGATATTTAGTCTTGCCGTTTAAAACGGCTGAGAAGCACGTGACTTTAGCCATGTGAAGGTTCACCGGTTTTTATACTAAATGAAACACATCCACCAGCAAAATCTCCGCCAGTCCATAATAAGTCACAACCGCTACCAGATCATTCACCGTCGTGATAAGCGGACCAGACGCAACTGCCGGGTCAACCTTCAGCTTGTGAAACAGCATCGGCACCAGTACGCCGACCAGGCTGGAGATCACCATTGCGGTCAGAAGAGAGATGCCGACACAGCCGGAAAGTGCAAACGAGAAGAAAAGACTCTTCTGCTTCATAATATGGATGAAAATGCCGATTACGACGAACGAAGCCGAGCCGAGCAGCAGTCCATTTAAAAATCCGATTCGCATTTCCTTGAATACAAATCCCAGCTTCTGCATCGCGGAGATATCCTCATCCATCAGGACACGGATGGTGACAGCCAGCGACTGGGTGCCGACATTGCCTGCCATGTCGAGGATCATCGACTGGAAGCAGATAAGAAGTGCGATACGGTCAACGATCGGCTCGAAAATGCCGACTACTGAGGAAACCCCCATGCCGAGGAAGAGTAGCAGCACCAGCCACGGGAGACGTTTTTTCAAACTCTGCAACAGTGGTTCGTGCAGATCCTCTTCCGAAGTAAGACCTGCCAGCTTTGCGTAGTCATCACCCATCTCGTCGTCGATCGCCTCGGCGATGTCCTCGTAAGTGATGGCACCGATGATCTTATGGTTCCGATCGAGTACAGGGATAGAATCCTCGCTGTAATCGATCAGCTCTTCCATACAGTCCGAAGATTTTTCATCCGCGTACACATACGGATAGGAGGTACTGATAATGTCCTCCAGCTTCATGTACTCACGGGCAGTGATTAAATCCTTCAGCTCGATCGCACCGAAATAGCGCCCATTTTCGTCTTCGACGTAGATGGTGTCGATGTTGTCGTTGTCCTCCGCCTGGGAGATCAGATGGCGCATTGCCTGCTTGATCGTACAGTTATTGGGAATGACGATGTAGTTGGTCGTCATCCGGCTACCGATCTGTTCCTCATCGTAGGAAAAGATCAGGTGGATATCATCCTTAGATTCCTGATCCATGCGCGCGATCAGGCTTCTTTTTCCTCCGGATCTAAATTTTCGAGGATATCGACCGCCTCATCGGCATCCATCTCTGCCAGAACGGCTGCCGCCCGGTCAAGTCCCAGCTCATGCAGATAAGGCGCCGGTTCATCGAGATAGGTGAAAATCTCTGCCGTCATTTCCAGAGAGAGAATATTGTAGAGGCGTTTCCGGGTCGCAGTGTCCAGTGTTTCCAGAACCTCGGCAATATCGTTTGCATGGTAATTGTCGAGGTCATCCCGGATCACGCTTGCCGGTTTTCCGCTGCGGATGATCGCGCGGATATTTTCTTCAAAATTAGCATTATGCTCTGCGGTTGCGGCGATCGGAGCCGTTTCCGGGGAGCTTGTTTTCTTTTCGTCCATTTCTGGAGTCTGATTCATATTTGGTTCCCTCGCTTTCTGTCGTTCTATTTAATGCCGTTTGGGACGTACAGGGCGAGCAGTGCGGGGATAAAAAAATCCACCGCCAGTCGGGAACAGGATGAAATGCCGCAGATGGCAGTTTCAAACCCGCGCCAGGGCGATGGACAAATATATATGAAAACCAATCGTGCCGGGAAACGTTCAGCACTGAATCACCAGCCTGTTAAAGCAGGCGGAAATGTGCTGCCAGACAGCCCGATTCACACTCAAAAAGACCCTGCGGCAGACCAACAGTCTGGTACGCATGGTTAGAATTCATAGTTTGATTTTGCCCATCGCGACGACTTCGCCCGTTGCTGTCACAACTGTCCATGTGGTTCTCCTTTCTGAATTTTTAAAAATTGCAGTTTTATTAAAGCACGGAATTTCGTGAAAGTCAAGCCGGATTTTCCAGCACTCGGATGCCTTTTAAGATAAAGTCCTCTGTCAAGATTGCCATCTGTTCTGTGGATTCCTTCATGCCGCTTTCGATCCAGTACTGAACGGTACCGACACAGCCGGAAACGATAAAGGCGGAAAATGCCGCGAGCGTATCCGGATCGCTGGAACATTTGAGATCCAGCCAGCCTTTTAAACATTTATCGCTGACAATGCGTTTCAGGCGGTTGACAAAATTCAGATCACCGTTTTCTCCTATTAAGATAGAAACAATCTCTGCATTTTCCTGTACAAGAGGAAATAGTTCTGAGAGTGCGAGGGAAGGGCGCGCTACCAGTTCGGGAACGGGATGGTGCGTCAGGACAGACTCAACCTCCTCGATCAGTTCATTTTTGATCTGATCCATCAGGTCAAAGACATCTTTATAATGAAGATAAAAGGTGCCGCGGTTGATGTCAGCCATCTCGGCGAGTTCGCGCACCGTGATATCCTGAATTTTTTTTTCTTTGAGGAGGCGGGTTAAGCATTCTTTTAACTGGCGTCTCGTCTTTCGTACACGCCGGTCGAGTATTTCTTCTTTCATAGTGACTTCCTTTCTGAACGTTTCCAGACGGGGAAACGCCGTATGACTGTGTATCGGAGGCTGTGGATGAAGGGAGTGTTAAAAATAAGTAAAAATGGGCACACCAGATACAAAAAACAAACATAATGTGATGAAATGTTGATTAAAATACAACTGACGTAAAAATGATTATTGTATTCATTCGAACAACTTAGTATAATGCATTATAGTTCAAAAATGAACAAATGTCAATTAAACAGACATGAGTTGTATATGCTCTATTTTAGATGTAACTGTTCACTGCGAAGAAGTCTTTTGTATGGAACGTTTCACAGACGGCAGGAGTGGCTGACAATCGTGAAAGGAACGGCTATGAGAACCTGCAGCATATGCGAAAGCAAAAGGAAATAGATACGAAGGTGGAATCTGGTATGAAAAATTTTGTCATTACAATCGGAAGAGAGTTTGGAAGCGGCGGCCATAATCTGGGGAAGTCTCTGGCAAAGGAACTGGGAATTCCCTGTTATGACCGCCATCTGATAGAGGAAGCAGCGGTGTGCGGCGGATTTAAGATGGAGGAACTGGAAGAGGCGGACGAGATGAAGGCGAACCGTTTTCTTTTTAAGGTTCCGGCCAAGTGCAATCCGTTTACCGGTTATGGAAAGCCGATGAATGATACCTTGTTTGTCGTGCAGTCCCAGTTGATCCGGGAGTATGCGAAGAAAGGTCCATGCATTATCGTGGGACGCTGCGCTGACAAGATCCTGGAGGAGACAGAAGGGCTTATTTCTCTATTTATATATGCCCCGATGGAGGCGCGCGTGAAGGAGATTATGCGGCGTTACGAGACAGATGAAAAAGAAGCTGAATACCTGATCAAACAAGCGGATAAAATACGGAAAAATTATTACAATTTTTATGCAAAAAAGACATGGGCGGATAAAGCAAGTTATGATATGTTGATTGACAGCAGCCGGATCTCGGAAAAGGAGCTGGCGGCGATGCTCCGGGCACTTTTAACGGCACGGGGGGTGGAACTGGAAACAGGTGGATCCGATCAATAAGCATAAAGAAGAGTGAGGACAGCGTATGAAGGACAGAAATTTGTGGATGAAGAAGGAAGAAAAGCGGACGGCGCCGGGGTTAAAAAGGGCGCTGAAAGCGGTTCTGGGACATAAGATAGTACGGCTGGCAGGAATCGCAGGAGTAAGTCTCCTTTTCTCAGCGTCTGCCGCCCAGACAGTGCTTGCGGATGATGCGGGTGTCTGGCAGCCGGTGGAGAATGGTTATTATCTGGTGGGAATGGACGGTTCTTACCTGACGGGCTGGCAGCAGATGGGCGGAAAATGGTACCTGCTCGGAGCAGACGGTTTGATGAAAACGGGCTGGGAGCAGGAAAATGGAACCTGGTATTATCTGCAAGGGGACGGCGCGATGGCGATCGGCTGGCAGAATATCGACGGAAAATACTATTTCCTGAAAGACAGCGGCGCGATGGAGGGAACGACCTTCACAAAGGATGAGACGCAGTATACGATCAACGCGGACGGCAGCCTGGCGAACGCCAAAAAGAAGAAAAACACGGGCGGCGGCGCGTACACGCTGGCATTTCTGGATGCAGATACCCAGGCGATGGCGGACGGCTTAAATGAGCTGAAGGCGGACGCGTTTGGCGGGGATGAGGAAGAAGATTACTATGACGATGACAAAAAAGATTACGATAAAGATGCCAGCTTTATTTTAAATGGAAAATTACAGCAGATCGCCGAACACCGTCTGGCGATGGCACGCAGTAAGGGCTATGGAAGCAGCTGGATCCCGGATGAAGGCACACTTGATGATTACCTCAAATCCATCGGGGAAAGCACTGCGAGACGTCATACGGAGATTTACCTCATCAACTGTGATGATGTGACGCAGGCAGAAGAAAAGCTTCTGCGTAATCACGACAGCGACGAGAAAAAGCGCGTGGACCGGGTGATTTATTATAAGGAAATGGGTGTTGCACATCAGCAGGTCGGCGATAAGCATTATTATATGATTATTTTGATGCGGTAAGGATCGCAATCATTGTATGACAGGAGCAAGCAGGCATGAAACTGAAATTTTTACATAAACGCAAAGAAGAAAAACAGACGGAAAAAGAAGCCTTCTCCCTGCCGAAATTCATCATTGAGCGGAGCAGGGCGATCGAGATTGTCTTTCTGGTTCTGGTGCTGATATCAGCGCTCATGGCGCCGTTTGTCGAGATCAACTATGATCTGACGGAATACCTGCCGTCGACCGTCCAGTCCAAACAGGGACTGGACCTGATGGAAGAGAAATTCGGCTACCCCGGCACGGGGCGCATCATGATTGATGATGTTTCGCTTTATGAGGCGAAAGCCTACAAGGATAAAATAGAGGCGTTGGACGGAGTCGATCAGGTCATGTGGCTCGATACATCGACCAGCGTATACGCGGCGGACGCATTTATCAACTTTAATAGTGTTGATGAGTATTACAAGGATAATACGGCGGTTATGGATATTGTTTTTGTAAACGGCGACACGGATAAGAGGACGTCCCAGACGATCGATGAGATCAAGGACATTCTCGGAGACAAGGGACATTACGTTGGCATGGCGGTTCAGAATAAATCGCTGCAGGAAAATGTTTCGAGCGAGATGAAGCTGATTATGACGCTGGCGGTCGTGGTTATTTTCCTGATTCTGACCGTGACGACGAACTCCTGGTTTGAACCGGTGCTGTATCTGACGGTCATGGGCGTGGCGATCGTCCTGAACAAAGGAACGAACCTGTTTATCGGGCGTATATCCTTTTTGACGAACAGTGTGTCGGCGGTCCTGCAGCTCGCCTGCTCGATGGATTATTCGATTTTCTTAAGCCACGCGTTTGCGAGGGAAAAGGCAAAGGGACTGGATCAGATGACCGCGTTAAGCAACGCGATCAATGAGGCATTAAACTCCATTTTCGCCAGCAGCCTGACGACGATCGTCGGATTTATCGTTCTGTGTTTTATGAAGTTTAATATCGGATTTGATATGGGACTCGTGCTGGCAAAAGGTATTGTCCTGAGTCTTCTGACAGTGGTGTTTTTCATGCCGGCGATGATTCTGCGTATGACGCCGATGATTGAGAAAACATCCCATCGTTCGTTCCTGCCGTCGTTTGATAAACTCAGCCACGGTATCTACAACAGCCGCCGCATTGTGCTGATTCTGATTGCGGTGCTGGTGATCCCGGCATACACGGCGCAGAGCATGAACGATTTCCTCTACGGAAATGACGCGGTCGGCGCCAGCGAGGGAACGACGGTATATGAGGATGATGAGCTGATTACAGCGAAATTCGGACGAAGCAATATGATGATGGCAATCGTGCCGGATACTTCTTTTATCAAGGAAAAACAGTTCACGGATGAGCTGGAAGACCTGCCGTACATGAAGAGTGTAACGTCCTTGTCCGGGCAGCTCCCGGAGGGCGTACCGGAAGATTTCCTTCCGTACAGCATCACAAGCCTGTTACATAAAAAAGATTATGCGAGAATCCTTATTTACGTTAAGAGTAAGGGCGAGAGCAAGCTGGCGTACCAGTGCTCGGATGAGATCCAGGCGATCATGAAGAAATATTATCCGGAAAATTCGTATCTGGTCGGCACAACACCGTCCACACAGGACATCCAGACGACGATCACGAAGGATTACAGCCGTGTCAATGTGATGTCGCTGATCGGCGTATTTGTGGTTGTCATGTGGAGTTTTAAATCACTGATTATTCCGCTCCTTATCATGATTCCGATTGAGGTCGCGATTTTCGTCAATATGGCGGTACCGTACATCGTCGGAGACACGATGATTTTCATTGGTTACATTATCGTAAGCTGTATCCAGCTGGGCGCGACCGTCGATTATGCGATTCTGACGACGAACAATTATCTGGAATGCCGCAAGACGATGGATAAGAAGGAAGCGGCGATAGGGACGCTGAATCTTAGTATTCCGGCGATTCTGACATCCGGTTCGATCCTGACCTGTGCCGGATATATTGTATACAAGGTATCGAGTGTCGCGGCGATTGGCGATCTGGGACATTTGATTGGACGGGGGGCTCTGATTAGTATGCTTTTTGTCTGCTCCCTGATGCCGGCATTTCTGGTATTGTTTGATCATATCCTGATGCAGAACGAATTTGAGAGGATTCATCTGTTTTTCAAAAAACGGCGCGAACGCCGCCATGCCCGTATGAAACGGGCGGCAAGACGCGTGGCTGGTGCCGTGTGGAAAGGGAAAAAGCCGCTGGTGGATTCAGTTACGTCGAAAAGAAAACAATTCGAAGCTGAAACGAAAGCGCTGGAAGATACAGAAATGACAGAGACGGGCGGTTCTCAAGAGAAAACAGATTCCGATGCGGAGGCGCGGGAGAAACACAGAAGAAAGCTCCGGCTACTCGGAAAAGTGAGAGAACGAAGAAAAGACCGGAAACGGAAGATGACAGAAAAAAGGGAGGCAGGAAGCCATGAAGAAGATCATTAGAAGAGGAGCGGCGGCGACGCTGGCAGCGGTTACGCTGGTAACGAGTGCGGCAGTTCCTGTCCGGGCGGCTGCACCAAGAGTTCAGGTAGATGAAACGATGTATGTCAATCTGGACTATTATGGAACGGCAACGCAGATCAATGTGGTCAAAGGCTGTACCACGAATGGACTGACCGAATATACCGATTATGGTACCTATGACAAGGTGGTCAACATGACGGACGACACGGCGCCGGAAATTGGCGATGGAACCGTCACATGGAAACTGCCGGAGAAGAATTCACGTTTTTATTATCAGTGTACGATGCCGAAAAACAGCGTCGATCTGCCGTGGACGTTTGACGTTTCCTATAAACTTAATGGAGTGGAAGCGGATGCATCCAAACTGGCGGGGGCGTCTGGTCTGGTTGAGGTCAATGTAAAGGCGACCCCGAATGAGAAGGCGAAGGCATATTATAAAAATAATATGGTGTTGACCGTGCTTGTGCCGGTGGATATGGAGAAATGCTATAGTGTCGATGCGCCGGGTGCGCAGGTGCAGTCGGTTGGAAGCTATCAGGCGGCAATGTTTGCGGCGCTTCCGGGCGAGGACGGCGATTTTACAGTCCGGGTCGGCACGGATAATTATGAGAATATCGGAGTCATTATGATGATGGTTCCGGGGACCCTGGATGAGCTGAACCGCATCAAGGATCTGAAAGAGGCGAAAGATACCTGGCGCGAGGATGGAAACAAGATGTATGACAGCATGAATGCGCTGTTAAAGACGATGGAATCCATGAAGTCGGATGTTTCCGGCGTGAAGGGCGGTCTGGCAAATCTCGATCAGGCGCGTGGAACCGTCAGTGCTAACCGGAAACAGATCGAGGCGCTCTCGACACAGGCGCTTGCTGATCTGCAGGCGGTTACGGATCAGACGACGGTCATGATTCCGTATTTACAGACGGCGCGCGATGCAGTGACGGATATTAACAGCAACACACAGGCGCTTTCCAATACGATGGAAGATATGCAGGATGAACTGGATCGCCTGTATGACCGCCTGGGAAGTCTGAGCAAATCGCTCCGGTCGGCTTCGGATGAATTAAATAAGGGTCTTGTCAGCCAGCAGACGCAGGATGCGATCGAGAAAGATATTGTCCAGCGGACGGCGGAAGTCCAGAAAATTTTGGAAGAACTCGATAAACTTCTGGGACTGGGAAATACCTCCCTGGCGGTGACAGAACAGGGGATTGGAAGCCTGAATCAGAGTTTAGCCACGTTAGACGGCATGAAGCTGAAACGGATCCGCAAGATGAAGAGTGCGGAGAAGGAAGAGACATCTGTATCGTCGGAGGCGGCATCTGGAAACGGAAATGGTCAGACAGCGGGGGCGGCTGGCAGCGCAGATATCACGGATTCTGCAGGTGCCGCCGATCATGCAAAAACTACGGGTTCTGCAAATACCACGGATGACGCGGAAATGGCAGCAGGCACTTCGGCCTCTGGCTCAGCAGGAACAGAAAGTAAAGATTCGGCTGAACAGGAAGCAGCGGGCGCAGGCACAGCGTCTGGTGCAGCTGGTAACCAGGCGGAAAAAGCGGCTGAATCAGCGACAAAGACGGAAGAGAAGAATCCTGCTTCGACGGCAGACAAGGCAGAGACGGATTCTGCTAAGAATTCGGGTTCCGCTTCGGAAGACAACTCCTCGGGTCAGGATGCAGAGGTGAATGCATTTGGAACCGAGGTTTCTGCGGGAGCCCTGACAGCCGGACCGTCCGGCGAGCCGGGAAGCGGCGGTGTCAATGATGCGAGCTGGGAAGATGAGATTGGCAATGCAGAAGATGATGTAGAGGAGGCGCTGGAGTCTCTGTCAGCGACTACTTATTCTGCGGATGCTGCAAGTCTGGTGGAAGAGACGAAGGGCATTTTCCAGAAAGTGGAGCAGGCGCAGAAAACTGCGAAAACGATTGTGAATAAAGTGAATGGTGCGTTCAAGACGGCGGGAGATATTACTGGCAAGACGGGTTCGACTTTATCGGCGCTCAGAAGTTCGACCGATGAACTGATTAATTTGCTGGATGATATGCGGGTCCTGATTGACACAACGGATAAATATGTGCCGACGATGCTGGATTCCCTGTCTGATTCTGAAGAACTGATGAACCGGCTGACCAGGGCACTTTATACCACACATGATATGCTCGGTCTTTTGAATGACACGCTGATTTCGGCAGGTGATTCGCTGGATGCCGGAACCAAGGCAACGCTGCAGGGCATGGAGAAGATTCTTGATAAGAACCTGACCATGATCGATCAGCTTGCGGTGGTTCGGGAAGCGGGGGAAGACATGAAGAGTACGCTCGATGAGCAGATCGATAAGTTTGAGGATGAGAACAACTTCCTGAACATAGATCCGGAGGCGGAGAAGATTTCCTTTACCTCCTCGAAAAATCCGTCCCCGAACAGCGTGCAGATCGTCCTGCGGACCGATGAGATCAGCGATGATGATGAATCAACCGATATCTCCGATCAGGAGGCAGACGGCAGCAGTGAAGAAGGTCCGTTAAAACGGATGTGGAATGTGCTGGTGGCGATCGTGAAGGCGATTATTGAGATATTCCAGAATCGGTAAAAGATGCAGAATAAAAATAGATAAGAAAAAGAACTGCCGCATCAGCAAATGATTTGCTGGGCGGCAGTTCTTTTTAGTGGACCAGACGGGAGTTGAACCCGTGTCCAAAAACCAATTCCCTGTTCTTCTACTATCATAGTCCGTTCTTTGACATTCCCTCTATCCTGCGGAAACGAACATCCTCAGAACTTCAGTAGTTCCTGATACGCCTGACAGTCCGGAACCCGCCTGTCATCGTTTCTCACATATTCGATGCCAGATTCTTAAAGTGTGAGTGCTCTAAGGCTGACAACTGCCAAATTAGGCAGCGTATGCTAATTTGTTGTTAGCGTTTAATTTTAAGTTTGCCATTTAACGCATCGCATGCGGATAGCTTCACCAGCTTCATGATCCCTGTCGAAACCGGTACTGGCCCTTATATTTAGATCCTTATTATCATACCATGAAAGAGGCGGTCTGTCAATGAGGTGGAAACTCAAGCGGAAAAATATCTTGACAAAATAGAAACAGCTGATATAATCAAGACTGTAAATGATGAACCAGAAACGGGTTTATCTATATAAAGAAAGTGTTGAGAAGACCAGTAGGATTGTGGAACTGGACAGAGAACGGCGTCGCAGGAAAAGCCTGAAATAACAGAGGCAGGTGGCTGTGGGTGGAAGCGTCGGACAGGAAAACAAATCTGAATACCAGCTTTGAATGTCCCTTAATCGGGAACGGTGATTCCGTTATCATCAGAATGAAGTGGAATCGATCCGAGAGATCGATTCAATAAGGGTGGAACCGCGATTTATCGTCCCTTAGTCAGAAACATCTGGCTAAGGGATTTTTTGTTCATAGGAAATTGCGTCCTATGAAACAAAAAACGCTCCGCGGGATGCGCACTCGCGCGAAGAAGCAACATGTCGCAAGCGACCGTGCTCGGCGCGAGAATGTGCCAAGACACATTCTTTTTTGGTTCTTCTGGTCAGGAAGCTTTTATTATTTCAGAACGAAAAGGAGAAAAAAGATGAAGATCACATTAAAAGATGGCTCTGTCAAAGAATATGCGAGCCCGATGTCCATCATCGACATTGCAAAAGACATCAGCGAAGGCCTGGCGAGAGTGGCATGTCTGGGTGAGGTTGACGGTGAGGAAGAAGATCTCCGTACCGTGATCGACCATGACTGTCAGTTAAATATCCTGACTGCAAAGGATGAGAAAGGTCTTGCAGCTCTGCGCCATACCGCCAGCCATGTAATGGCACAGGCTGTAAAACGTCTTTACCCGGAGACAAAACTTGCGATTGGACCGTCCATCGCAGACGGTTTCTACTATGATGTCGATCCGGCTACCCCTCTGACTGCAGAGGATCTGCCAAAGATCGAGGCAGAGATGAAGAAAATCATCAAAGAAGCACTTCCACTGGAGCGCTTTACTCTGCCGAGAAATGAAGCGATCGAGTTCATGAAGGAGAAAGAGGAGCCGTACAAGGTAGAATTAATCGAGGATCTGCCGGAGGATGCAGAGATTAGCTTCTACCGTCAGGGTGATTTTACTGACTTATGTGCAGGACCTCACATGATGAACACCAAGGGTGTTGGTAAGGCATTTAAGCTGATGAATCTGGCAGGCGCATACTGGAGAGGCAGCGAGAAGAACAAAATGCTGACCCGTATCTATGCGACCGCATTTGCAACCAAAGAGGATCTGGAAGCATACATCACAATGATGGAAGAGGCAAAGAAACGTGACCATCGTAAACTGGGCAAAGAACTTGGCCTGTTCATGATGCACGATGCAGGTCCGGGCTTCCCGTTCTTCCTGCCGAAGGGCATGGTACTGAAAAATACCCTGCTTGATTACTGGAGAGAAATCCATAAAAAAGCTGGTTATGTAGAGATTTCCACTCCGATCATCCTGAATCGCAAGCTCTGGGAGACTTCCGGACACTGGGATCATTACAAAAACAACATGTATACAACTGTGATCGATGAAGAGGATTACGCAATTAAACCAATGAACTGTCCGGGTGGCGTTTTGGTATACGCTTCTGAGCCACGTTCCTACCGTGATCTGCCGCTGCGTATGGGTGAGCTTGGTATCGTTCATCGTCATGAGAAATCTGGTCAGCTTCATGGTCTGATGCGTGTACGCTGTTTCACACAGGATGATGCACATATTTTCATGACACCGGAGCAGATCAAGGACGAGATCAAGGGCGTTGTACACCTGATCAATCAGGTATATTCCCTGTTTGGGTTCAAATATCACGTAGAGCTGTCCACCCGACCGGAAGACAGCATGGGAAGTGATGAAGATTGGGAGATGGCAACCGAAGGCTTGCGTTCCGCTCTGGAAGAGCTGGGACTGCCGTATGTGGTAAACGAGGGCGATGGCGCATTCTATGGACCGAAGATCGACTTCCATCTGGAAGATTCTATCGGAAGAACCTGGCAGTGTGGTACCATCCAGCTTGACTTCCAGCTTCCACAGCGATTTGAATTAGAGTACACCGGAGCAGACGGCGAGAAACATCGTCCGATCATGATTCACCGTGTTGTATTTGGTTCCATCGAGCGTTTCATCGGTATCTTGATCGAACACTTCGCAGGTGCATTCCCAACCTGGCTGGCACCGGTACAGGTAAAGATTCTTCCGATTTCTGACAAATACGCAGATTACAGCAAGGAAGTTCTGGACAAGCTGACCGAGGCTGGCATCCGTGCAGAGATGGATACACGTTCCGAGAAGATCGGCTATAAGATCCGCGAGGCACAGACCCAGAAGATCCCGTACATGCTGGTTGTTGGACAGAAAGAGGAAGAAGAGAAGACCGTTTCCGTCCGCAGCCGTTTTGCAGGTGACGAGGGTGCAAGCAGTGTAGAGAGCTTCATCGAGTCCATCCAGAAGGAGATCGAAGAGAAAAACCTGCGTGAGACTGTGAAAGCAGACGAAGCTAAATAATTTTGAAAAATTAAAAAATCAGGCAGACGCATCTGTGAGATAAAATCATGGATGCGTTTGTTTTAGTTTACACGAATAAATCCAAAAAAGAAGCAGATACTACTCCTGAATCTAAAAACCAGTAACTGTTCACAGGCAGGAATTTTCTGAACTGAAAATTCCGTACGATACAGTTCTGGTTGCAGATTTTGCCGATTTGGAATGCGAAGTATCGGTAAAATCCCGTTACTGGTCATACATGTGTGAACAGCAACGAAAACCATGACACATTGAAAAGTGTATCGCTGAAAAGTTTGACGGCTGGATGCCGGAGGAGACTTTCGGTGATGCATGTCAGAAAACAGGAGGAAAAATCATGACAAAACTGGATTGTAGTGTAACCGGATGTATGCACAATGCGGAAAACTGCTGCTGTAAAAATACCATTCTGGTAGAAGGAAAGACGGCGCAGGATAAATGCGATACCTGCTGTGGCAGCTTCGACGAGAAGAAAGGCGGCACATTCCGCAACCTTTTTAAAACACCGGAGAGCCGTCTCGAAGTAGAGTGCGAGGCAACGAACTGTGTTTATAATACAGACCGCCGGTGCAGCGCGGAACACATCGGAATCACCGGAGGCAATGCGACAGTTTCTATGCAGACGGAATGTTCGAGTTTCCAGAAACGGTGACTGATGCGGTTTTCTTTTTTAATAGAAGAAAGACTGCATAAATATTCGAAATAAAAAATGCCGCCGGATATGGAAAATTCTGTCAGGAAGGAAGCAAAACCGGGCAGAGGTAATGATATCCGGCGGTAGTTTTTAGTATGTCCGTAAATGTATTTGCGTACGTTGCCGTCATTTGCGCAACACGTGAACCATATTTAAAAATCATTTGTAAATCTTCTCAAAAATCTTCTCAAAAATCTCGAAAAAACCGGTTGACATTCCAAAGAAACCATAGTATACTAACAAAAGTTGTGAGGAAACAACTTTACGAAGACAGGAAAGCAGGTTATCTACCTCACCTCAGCACGAGCAAGTGACTGTGGGTTCATAAATTTGAGAAATTTCCTATATTGGATTTCCTATTATGAGTAAGTGGATGGTCTGTACTGTTCACTTATTTTTTTTGACACTGAATCAACCAAAATCATCACATATCATGGGGGTGCACGACTATTAGTGAGTTAATGATTAACGAACAGATTAGAGACAGAGAGGTTCGTTTGATTGGCGAAAATGGAGAGCAGCTTGGAATCATGTCCGCAAAGGATGCTTACAAGTTAGCGAAAGAAGCGGAACTGGATTTAGTAAAGATTGCTCCGACTGCGAAGCCGCCGGTCTGCAAGATTATCGATTACGGTAAATACAGATACGAGCTTGCAAGAAAAGAAAAAGAAGCTAAGAAGAAACAGAAGGTAATCGAGATCAAGGAAGTTCGTCTTTCCCCGAATATCGATGAAAATGACCTGAATACCAAGATGAACAATGCGAGAAAATTCCTGGAAAAAGGCAATAAAGTAAAGGTTACACTTCGTTTCAGAGGTCGTGAGATGGCACATATGTCAAAGACAAAGTATATCCTTGACGATTTTGCAGAGAAGCTTGCCGATATCGCAGCCGTTGATAAACCGGCAAAAGTAGAAGGAAGAAGTATTGTACTGTTCCTTTCTGCGAAACGCTAGATATAAGGACATAACTATTATTAAGGAGGACTACACCATGCCTAAAATGAAAACAAGCAGAGCAGCTGCTAAACGTTTTAAAACAACCGGAACCGGAAAGTTAGTAAGAAATAAAGCTTACAAATCCCACATCTTAACTAAGAAATCTACAAAGAGAAAAAGAAATCTTAGAAAAGACATCGTTACTGATGCTACAAACAGCAAGGTAATGAAGAAGATTTTACCGTACTTATAAGATTCGAGGATTAAGAAGGAGGAAATAACCGATGGCAAGAGTAAAAGGCGGATTAAACGCTAAAAAGAAACACAATAGAGTATTAAAGCTGGCAAAGGGTTACAGAGGCGCACGTTCCAAACAGTACCGTGTAGCTAAGCAGTCCGTAATGAGAGCTCTTACAAGCTCCTACGCTGGTCGTAAAGAGAGAAAGAGACAGTTCAGACAGCTGTGGATCGCTCGTATCAACGCAGCAGCACGTATCAATGGTCTGTCCTACAGCAAGTTCATGTACGGCTTAAAGCAGGCTGGTGTTGAGATGAACCGCAAGATCCTTTCTGACATGGCTATCAACGATGCAGAAGGTTTCGCAAAACTGGCAGAGCTGGCTAAGTCCAAACTTGCGTAAGCAAAGAGCAGTGCGAAAAAAAGAAGCCACACACAGAAGCGTTGTGTTTACACAAAAGCAGCTGTGTGCGGCTTCTTTTTTTCATAGGGCGAATGCCCGACAGCGAGGAAAAACGAAGTTTTTTCGAGCTGCTGCACTGCGGACTAGAAAGAGGTGACCAAGAAACTTTTTTCCTCCAGCCGCCCCCACGCGGCGCAGAGGAAAGCTCTCTGACATCAGCAAAAATCACAACCCACATTCCCACGATATAGAATTTACTTATGAAATTATATTAAAAAAACTATCCAGAAATCGAGAAACTTGTGGTATAATGGATAAAAATATGGCTGTGAATTATTTAATCAGCCAGGTCGCAGATAGTTGACTCATAATAAAAGTGTATTGGGAGGTATCTTTAGAATGGCAAATGAAAAGAAAAAGCCGGTTAAGATCGTGGAAACTGTCCTTCGTGACGCGCACCAGTCTCTGATTGCAACCAGAATGACAACGGAGCAGATGCTTCCGATCATCGGAAAGATGGATGAGGTTGGATATCATGCAGTAGAATGCTGGGGCGGTGCGACATTCGATGCCAGCCTTCGTTTCCTGAAGGAGGATCCGTGGGAGCGCCTTAGAAAGCTGAGAGATGGTTTTAAGAAGACAAAACTTCAGATGCTGTTCCGCGGACAGAATATTCTGGGTTATAACCACTATGCAGATGATGTGGTAGAATATTTCGTACAGAAATCAGTTGCCAATGGTATTGATATTATCCGTATTTTTGACTGTTTAAATGATATCCGCAACCTGGAGACAGCGGTAAAGGCAGCCAACAAAGAAAAAGCACACGCACAGATAGCACTGAGCTATACACTGGGTGATGCATATACACTGGATTATTGGAAAGACATTGCAAAGAGAATCGAGGATATGGGCGCTGATTCCCTGTGTATCAAGGATATGGCAGGTCTTCTGACTCCGTACAATGCAGAGATCCTTGTAAAAGCACTGAAAGAGGCAGTTGATCTTCCGATTGATATCCATACGCATTACACCTCCGGCGTTGCATCCATGACGTACCTAAAGGCAGTGGAAGCGGGCGCTGACATGATCGATACCGCGATGTCCCCGTTCTCGATGGGAACGAGCCAGCCGGCGACCGAGGTTATGGTTGAGACCTTCAAAGGTACTCCGTATGATACCGGACTGGATCAGGAAAAACTGGCGGAGATCGCAGATTACTTCCGCCCGATGCGTGAGGAAGCGTTAAAGAGTGGTCTGATGAATACCAAGGTTCTGGGCGTTGACATCAATACCCTGCGTTATCAGGTCCCGGGCGGTATGCTTTCCAACCTGGTTTCCCAGCTGAAAGAAGCGCGCGCAGAGGATAAATACTACGATGTTCTGAAAGAGATTCCGAGAGTCCGCAAAGACTTCGGTGAGCCGCCGTTAGTTACTCCGTCTTCCCAGATCGTTGGTACGCAGGCTGTATTAAATGTCCTGATGGGCGAGCGCTACAAGATGTTCACAAAGGAATCCAAGAAACTTCTGATGGGCGAGTTCGGACAGACTGTAAAGCCGTTCGACAAAGAAGTTCAGAAGAAAGCAATCGGCGATGCAAAACCGATCACCTGTCGTCCGGCAGATCTGATCGAGCCGCAGCTTGAGAAGATTGAGGCGGAGATGAAGCAGTGGAAGCAGCAGGATGAGGATGTTCTGACTTATGCACTGTTCCCACAGGTAGCAAAAGAGTTCTTCGAGTCCCGTCCGGCAAAGAAACCGCCGGTTGAGAAACGCGAAATCCTGAAAGCAGCTGCGCCGGAAGTAAAGAAAGCACCGGTGTCCACTGAGGAGATGGATGGAAACGGAATCAATACCTGGGCTGGAAGAAAAAGCGAGTCTACCAGATCTAAGCTAAAAAGAATTTAAGGATTTTGAGCCAAAAGGAGTGCCAGAATCGGTAGAGTGTACCGGGTTGGCACTCCTTTTTATGCTACTATGCATTCAAAAATCATATATCCGGAAAACATTTCAAAGCCAACCTATACTGCTTCTAAAAATTAAGGAAATCTTACAATTTCGCGCAAAGGCCCCAAATTTTGCGAAGTTTTTTCGGTAAGGTTGACACATATGGTCTTTTTTCATTATAATAGATACGATTGTAAAAACGTGAAAAAGATGGAAAACAGTCGAGCGGCTGTCTGGAAATGCGGCGGCAGACAGAATAAGAATTCCGCTGCGGGGGATGAATTGCAGAAAACGCAGCAGAATGAGGAGATAGACGGATGAAAAAATGGAAGTTATTGGGGAAACGGGCGGCGGCGTTTCTGCTGGGCGCTGTGATGGCGGTCAACCCAGGGCTGGCAGGTACTGCAGCAGAGTCTTTGCTGGGGATCGTCAGCTATGCGGAAGAGAGAACCGCGTCGGTCAATGCGACAAACCTGAATGTCCGGAGTGGACCGGGCACTTCGTATCAGGCACTAGCGAAGCTGTCCAAGGGCGCACCGGTTACAGTACTTGGTGAGCAGACGGGAACGGATGGCGTCGTATGGTATCAGATACGATATAGCGGAAGCGGCGGTGAGCAGACGGGGTATGTTTCGAGCAAATACATAAAGTTTCCGACGGCGATCAAATCGGATTCGGATTTTGAAATCTATCTGACAAAGCAGGGATTTCCGGAGAGCTATAAACAGGGGCTCCGGGAATTGCATGCACAATATCCGAATTGGACGTTCACGGCGTTCCAGACGAATCTGGATTGGAACACAGCGTTGAAAAATGAAAGCGTGATCGGGCGGAACCTGGTTGCGAGCAGCAGCATTTCGTCCTGGAAATCGACCGAGACAGGTGCGTATGACTGGGGAACCGGAACCTGGCCGGGTTTTGACGGAAGCTCCTGGGTACAGGCGTCTTCGGATATTATCGCCTATTATATGGATCCGCGGAATTTCTTAAATGATAAATATATTTACCAGTTCATGAAACAGTCGTATGACAGTTCGCTTCACACGAAGACGGGGCTGCAGAACATGGTGAGCGGAACCTTCCTTTCCGGCACGGTGTCGGGCGGCTCGTCGGTATCGGCCGGTACGGGAAGTAGTTCAGGAAGCTCTTCTTCCGGTTCAGCGACGGGACCGGGAAGTTCGTCAGGTTCGAGCGGAAGCAGCGCCGGTCTGTCGTCTCCGATCGCTTCGATCAGCGATCATAAGACGGAGCGGGTGGCAGCGACCAATGGACCGGGCATGGCGGGAGATGGATTTTCTTCCAACAATGCAGACGGGGAGACGGCGCCGGTCAGCAGCGGCACATCGAATAAGTCATCGGGGACAACCAGCAGCACGGCTGGAACCACCAGTGGCAGTACAAGCGCACCGGAAAGCAGCACAACTGGAACAACTTCTGGTTCAACCAGCAGCGGAAGAACAAGTGCACCGGGAAGTGGCACTTCCAGCAGTTCGGGAACTTCCACGGGAGTGGCGCAGCAGTCTGAAATCGGTACTTCCTATGTAGATATCATCATGAATGCGGCATCCGAATCGGGAGTCAATCCATATATTCTGGCGTCGATGATTCTGCAGGAACAGGGCAGCCAGGGAACCGGACGCAGTATTTCCGGAACGGTGTCCGGCTATCAGGGATATTATAACTTCTTTAATATAGAGGCATATCAGTCCGGCTCGATGAGTGCGGTAGAACGCGGACTCTGGTGGGCATCCCAGTCGGGAACCTATCTGCGCCCGTGGAACAGCATCGAGAAATCGATCCGCGGCGGTTCGGTTTATTACGGCGAGAATTATGTAAAAAAAGGACAGGATACGCTGTACTTAAAGAAATTTAATGTGCAAGGCAGCAACCTTTATAAACACCAGTACATGACGAACGTGCAGGCGGCAGCTGCCGAAGGACTGACGCTTTCGAAGATCACGGCATTGGCAAATACAACACTTGAGTTCTCGATTCCGGTGTATAAAAACATGCCGGCGGGCGCCTGCGTCAAACCGACGCTGGACGGCAGCCCGAACAACAAGCTGTCGGCGCTGGGTGTCGATGGATTTGCACTGACACCGACCTTTAACCGAGATACAGAGTCCTACGATCTGATCGTGGATCCATCGGTGGCAAGTGTGACGGTAGCAGCGAGCGCGATTGATTCCAAGGCAACGATTGCCGGAACGGGAACGGTCGATTTGCAGAGCGGTGTCAATGAGATCACCGTGACGGTCAAAGCGGCAAATGGAAATCTGCGAAATTACGTCCTTCACGTAGTGCGCCAGTCGGGCGGTCCGACCTACTCAAGCTCGATTGGAAGCGGCGTTTCCTCTGGAAGCAGCTCTAGCGGTCCGGCGACGGGACCGGGCATGTCTTCAGGAAGCAGTTCAGGAAATTCTTCCTCCGGCGGTTCGGATGTGCAGATTGTCGGTCCGACCTCTTCGGGAAGCAGTTCAGGAAGCTCTCCTTCCGGGCAGTCCGCACCGGGATCGAATGTGAATGGATTTGGGAGCGGCAGTTCCGGAACCCTGATTGCGCCAAATGGGGAGTCTGTCGGGAGCGCCGGCAGTCCGCAGGGGAGTCAGTCGCCGACCAGCGCGACGGCACCATCCCAGTCCACATCGGGAACGCATGCGGCATCGTCGGTGCGCGGGGATGTCAACGGCGACGGTAAGCTGAACATCATGGATATCCTGCTGGCACAGCGGTCGATACTGGGACTTGGAAAGTTAAGAGCGGAAGAAATCGCGCGCGCCGACCTCAATGGAAATGGAAAAGTAGATATTTTGGATGTTCTTTTGATGCAGAAGAAGATTTTGGGACTGTAGGGATATTTCACGTACCTGCGGCTGGTCTTGAGAGATGGCAGCGGGTACGTGAAAATTTGTAAAGAAAGGGAACGGTGCAGATATGGGACCGTTACCAATAAAGAATATAGGACAGGGCAGTTGAATGAAAAGGTTTAAAAATATCATATTAGGTATACTTGCGGCAGGTATGCTGACGGTGGCGGCGCCGGTTGGCGGGATCAGCGCCTATGCATCCAGCGCAAAAATTTCATTTTCCGATCCGAGTGCGACGGTGGGGCAGGAGTTCAGCGTCAATGTGAAGATCTCCTCTCAGGATGGAAATCTAGGGGCATCCGACGTGGTACTTTCCTATGATCCGTCGGTCATTGAGTTTGTGAGCGGAAATAACGCAAGCGGCGGTGCAGGTTCCGTCCGCCTGGTTGGAACGATGGATTCCAATTCGACGAAGGCATTTTCCTATACGCTGAAATTCAAGGCAGTGCAGGCGGGAAATACTTCGATCTCTGTGGGAAGTTATGAAGTCTATGACTCAGATGCACAGGCAGTCACAGTTTCTAAAACGGGGACGGCGAGCGTCAAAGTAAAAGCACCGGCAACCTCCTCGGCGGAAGCGGCGCTTTCGTCCTTGAAGATTTCTCCAGGAACACTTTCTCCTGCATTTTCGCCAAATGTGACTTCCTATACAGCGCAGGTAGGAGCCAGCGTCGATAAGCTGGCGGTCAGCGCGAGTGCGAAGGACAGCAAGGCGAAAGTCCTTGTCAGCGGTGATTCCAGCTTAAAGGTAGGTGCTAATACCGTTGTCTGCAAGGTGACGGCGGAGGATGGACAGACAACTAAGAGCTACACGATCACAGTCAATAAGCTGGATACGGTCGATGTGCCGTCAGAGGCGGAGACAGGGGCTGAAACAGAGGCAGTTGGGACAACGCCGGTTGTGACAAACGGGCTGGATGTGGAAATAGACGGCGTTTCCTATACGGTGGCGACGGAATTTGATGCTCCTTGCTTCCGGAAGGATATACGCAGTCTACCTGTACTTATGGCGGTTCAGAGGTCCAGTGTGGAAATGGCAATGACCTGACGCTTCTGTATTTGCAGGGTGCCGATGGAAATGGTGCGTTTTATATTTATATACCGGAATCCGGTGTGTTATCGCCGTATGTGACGATCGATGTGACAGCAAAGTCGATTCTGGTGCTTCCACCGGATGAGTCGGTTCAGATTCCGGATGGATTTATGGAGACGACCATTCAGTTAAACGGCACGTATAAAGTGCAGGGCTGGGTGTGGAAGAGCGATGAACAGCAGAAGTATTGTGTCGTATATGGTATGAATGAGAGCGGCGAGAAGTCGCTGTACCGGTATGATATTGCAGAAAAGACCTTCCAACGGTATTTTGAAGACCCGTCTCTGGCAACTAAATACGATGATGCACAAGTGGAAGAGATTGTAGATAAGTACAACGCACTTTGCAGGGATTATAATATCCGCTTTATCATGCTTGCGGTTCTGGGCGTGGCATGTGTAATCTTGTTCTTTATCGTGATCAATCTTCTGCTCAAGCGAAAAGAGTGGAGAGGGGAAGCGCAGGCAGCCGGAGGCAGACAGAGGTCCAAGCGCCGTCCGCCATCGCCGAATGCACGACCGGCGGCAGACGCACGGGTGAAACGAGGCACTGGGCGCGACAAGAGAGAAGATGGGGAAATGACGCCGGCAAGACCGGCAGCGCGGAGTGAGAAGGAGCGCATGGCAGCGGATGACAGACGCCGCCCGTCTGCAGAGCGGATGGAGGAAGGGCGTCGGAGTGCGCGCCGAACCCAAGAGATGCTGGAGACAAGACCGGTCCGCCGGGAGCGGGAAGATGAGCGCGAGACGCCGCCGGCCCGCCGGACAAGGGATGAGGAGCGCGCGTCCCAGCCGGTTCGCCGGGAGCGGAGTATGGAGGCAGCAGCATCGGCAGACCGCGCAAAACGGATGCCGGAGGAAAGACGCCGCCGGGAAGCAGGAAGCGAAAATCGTTCCGAACGCGTCCGTAGAGAAATGCCAGAAGAAAGCAGTCCGGCTTGTGTCCGCAGAGAGGCATCAGAAGAAGAACGTCTGCAGCGCACCCGCAGAGATGCGGCAGAGGAAAGCCGTTCAGAGCGTCCGCGCAGAACTTCGGCAGACGGAAGCCGCGCAGAGCGGGAACGCCAGGCAGTGGCAGAAAGCCGACGCACAGAACGGGAACGTGCCGTTTCAGCAAAAGAAAGCCGCCTGCAGCGCGATTACACGCCTGCATCGGCGCATCGTGCGGCGAAAGAGTCTGCAGCATCGGGAGAACGCCGGAATGCGCGCCCGGCGATTTATGTGCGCCCGGCATCCCGCTCGGAGCTTTACTACACGCTGGAACGGGAGGAATACGGTGATCGCCCAACGAGATATGAGTCGGAATCAGAGCGATCCAGACGCGCCCGCGAGGCAAAAGCCCGGTTAGAGCGGGATCGGCGCGATGAGGATGGATTTGAGTATATCGACGATCCGCAGTAAATAAAAGAGGAAAAGATGGATATCTGTCCAGGAGATTTCTGGCGGGTATCTGTCTTTTCTTTTATATCGCTTTTTTTGTAACAAGTTCACGTTACTGTTCACGCATACGTGCCCAGTAACGGAATTTGCCGTGGCTTCGCATTTAAATACGGCAAATTCCTGCTGCCACCACGTTTTCTTACGGCACTTTCAGTTCCAAAAGTGCCTATCCGTGAACAGTAACAAGTTCACACAATTAACACAGTTTTACAGTTGACGAAAACATCTGTTTGTTATACAATCTATATAACAAATGATAAAACAGGCGGCTGACTGTATTTAGAAACGGGGTCTGCCGTCAGAATGAAAGATGGTGGAGTATGATTGTAGAGATTGATTTTAACAGTGAGGAAGCGCTTTATATTCAGCTCATAAACCAGATCATCATCGGGATTGCGACCGACCAGATCCGGGAGGGCGATACGCTGCCATCCGTGCGCCAGTTAGCGGATAACATCGGAATTAACATGCACACGGTCAACAAGGCATATTCTGTACTGAAACAGGAAGGCTTTCTGCGTGTGGACCGCCGCCGCGGGGCAGTGATTGCACTTGACACGGATAAGATGCGGACGATCTCGGAGATGCGCCGGGATCTCAGTGTGATTCTGGCAAGAGGTGTCTGTAAAAATGTGAGCCGCGAGGAGGTTCACAATCTGGTGGATTCCATTTATGACGCATTTACAGCGGAATAGCAGGTTCCGGCTGCGGGCGATGGTTTTTGTGTATTGGAACCGTTGCGGGATGTGTATGTTGGGAGGATAAATTATGCTGTGTGAGAAATGTGGGATTCGCGAAGCGAATATTAAATATACAGAAGTGTTTAACGGCGTCAAGACAGAGCATAATCTCTGCGCCCAGTGCGCGAAGGAGATGGATCTGGGACCGTACTCGGCACTGATTGAGGGAGAATTTCCGCTTGGAAAACTGCTTTCGAGCCTTTTGGGACTGACGGATGCGTCTGCCAGCCAGGCACCGAAAGAGGATGTGGTATGCCCGACCTGCGGCACGACGTATGAAGAATTTATCAAGAACAGCCGTTTCGGATGCGCGGACTGTTATCATGTGTTTGATCCGCTGCTTGGAGAGAAAATTAAGAAATTGCAGGAAAATTCGAGCCATACCGGCAAACATCCGAAGATCCAGCCGCGCAGTCAGGCGGCTGCAGAGGTGACGAAGAAAGGAGAACTGGAATTCAGCCCGGAAGAGCAGATTAAGCAGCTGAAACGCAGGCTGGAAGCGGCGTTGCAGGAAGAAGACTATGAGACGGCTGCTGCCTGCCGGGATAAGATACACAGTCTGGAAGGAGAGATGAGACATGACGAAATGGTTTGAGGAAGTGGCGAATGATGCGTCCAATATCGTTTCCAGCCGGGTGCGTCTGTCTCGGAACTGGGAGGAATATAAATTTCCGAGCCGTCTGGAGCCGGATGAGGCGCGGACGATGATTGCCCGTTTAAAACAGAATTTCCGCGATCTGGGTGACCGGGACGGTCAGTTTTATGAATATGAAGATCTAGAATTGATGGAGAAGCTTGACCGCACCGCATTGCGGGAACGGCGGCTTTTAAACCGCACGCTGGCGGAGAAGACGACGCCGGGCGGGATCCTCTGTTCGGAGGATGAGCGGGTCAGCATGGTATTAAATGCGGACGATCATATCCGTTTACAGGTGCTGGCATCGGGACTCGATCTGCAAGAATGTTATGCAAAAGCGGATGAGCTGGATGATTATATCAACGAGAAGATTCCGTATGCATTTAATGAGAAATATGGGTATCTGACGTCCTATCCGACGAATGTCGGAACAGCAATGAAGGCGTCCGTGGTCGTGCATCTGCCGTCTCTGACAATGAATAAGAAATTTCAGGAACTTCTGGGCGATATGGGACGTTTCGGCACGACCGTGCGCGGCGTTTATGGCAGAGGCAATGAAAACTATGGCGATCTGTACGAGGTAGTCAATCAGAAGACACTCGGAATCACCGAACAAGAGATTCTGGAGCTGGTAGCCAACGTGGCGGGGCAGCTCTCGGCGCAGGAAAATCAGTTCCGCGAGGTTTCTCTGTCGAGGCACCGCCTGGAGCGGGAGGACGAGGCGTACAAGTCCTACGGCGTTCTGAAATATGCGCGCCGGATGACGCTCAAGGAAGCGATGACATTTCTATCTCATGTCTGGGCGGGCATCGCGGACGGGCTGTTAAAACCGGCAGAATTTGTGAGCATTTACCGCCTGATGATCGGCATCCAGCCGGCAAACTTACAGAAACGTTCGAGCAAGCCGCTGGGACGTGAGGAATTGGAGGCAGAGCGGGCGCGGTATCTGCGTGAGGAACTGCCGAAGCTGGTGTAAAGTAAAAAGAAACAGGAGGAACAGTAAAATGATCGATCGTTTTACTCAGAAAGCTAGAGAAGCGATCCGTCTGGCAGTCGAGACAGCGCAGGAGCTGGAACACGGCTATGTGGGGACGGAGCATCTGCTTTTAGGACTGATAAAAGAGGGAACTGGCGTGGCGGCAGCGGTTTTGGCAGAACATGATGTGACAGAAGAGCGTGTCATGGAACTGATGGAGCGTCTGATAAGCCCGGCAGTGGCGACTCAGGTAGAGGGACAGATTGAATATACGCCGGGGGCGCGCGCCGTGCTACAGGCGAGTTATGATGAGGCGGTTTTTTTCAAAGCGCCTCTGATTGGAACGGAGCACATCCTGATTGCCATCATCAAGGATGGAAAATCAACTGCGTGCCGTTTACTCAATACAATGAATGTTAATATTCAGAAATTATATGTGGATCTGATGGGGGCTATGGGCGATGATGCGCCGTCCGAGGCGGCGGAAGATGCGGCAGCAGGACGGGTGCGCCCGGAGAAAGGCAATACACCGAATCTGGACAATTTCAGCCGGGATCTGACCCAGATGGCGCGGGACGGAAAGCTCGATCCAGTCATCGGCAGGGAACGGGAAATGAAACGTGTTATTCAGATTTTAAGCCGCCGGACGAAGAATAATCCGTGCCTGATCGGGGAACCAGGCGTCGGAAAAACGGCGGTTGTGGAAGGTCTGGCGCAGTTCATTGTTTCCGGCAATGTACCGGAGACGATCGCGAAAAAGCGGGTTGTCAGCCTCGATTTGTCCGGCATGGTCGCAGGATCCAAGTACCGCGGTGAGTTCGAAGAGCGGATTAAGAAGGTACTTGCCGAGGTGCGGGAGAGTGGAAATGTGCTCTTGTTTATTGACGAGATTCACACGATCATCGGCGCAGGCGGCGCGGAGGGCGCGATCGATGCCTCCAATATCCTGAAACCGTCGCTGGCGAGGGGCGAGATTCAGCTCATTGGTGCGACGACGCTGGAAGAATACCGCAAATACATCGAAAAAGATGCGGCCTTGGAACGCCGGTTTCAGCCGGTTATGGTGGATGAGCCGACGGAGGCGGAGTCTATCGAGATTTTGAAGGGGCTTCGCAGCCGCTATGAGGAACACCACAAGGTGACGATTCAGGATGAGGCACTGGTGGCAGCGGTGCGCCTGTCTGCCCGCTACATCAATGACCGTTTCCTGCCGGACAAGGCGATCGATCTGATCGATGAAGCATCTTCGAAGCTGCGTCTGACTGTATATACGGAGCCGGAGGAGATCAAAAAGCTCGAAGCAGAGATTAAAAAACTCGAAGACCAGAAGGAAGAGGCGATCAAGGCTGAAGCTTATGAGAAAGCCGGTGAGATCAAGAAGAAGCAGCAGAAAAAGCAGGAAAAGATTGAAAAGATTCGTGAAAAATGGGAAAAAGAGAAAAATTCACGCAAGTTAGTGGTCGGTGAAAATGAGATTGCGGATATTGTTTCTGACTGGACGAAGATCCCGGTTCGCAAGCTGGCAGAGGAAGAGTCAGAGCGGCTGTTGAAACTGGAGTCAATCCTGCATGAGCGCGTGGTCGGACAGGAGGAAGCTGTATCCGCCGTGGCGCGTGCGATCCGCCGTGGTCGTGTGGGACTCAAGGATCCGAAGCGGCCAATCGGTTCGTTTCTGTTCCTGGGGCCGACGGGTGTCGGAAAAACAGAGCTTTCCAAGGCACTCTCGGAGGCGATGTTTGGCACGGAAAATGCGATGATCCGCGTTGATATGTCGGAGTACATGGAGAAACACAGCGTTTCCAAGATGATCGGTTCGCCGCCAGGATATGTTGGCTACGAGGAGGGTGGGCAGCTCAGCGAGAAGGTGCGTCGCAATCCATATTCGGTTATTCTCTTTGATGAGATTGAAAAAGCGCATCCGGATGTATTTAACATTCTGCTGCAGATCCTCGATGACGGGCACATTACGGACGCACAGGGACGGAAGGTGGATTTCAAGAACACGATTCTGATTATGACCTCCAATGCGGGCGCTGAAAATATTATTTCCCCGAAGCGGCTTGGATTCTCGTCGGAGAGCGGTGAGAAAGCGGATTATGCGTTTATGAAAGAGCGCGTGATGGAGGAAGTGCGCCGGATGTTTAAGCCAGAGTTTTTAAACCGAATCGATGAGATTTTAGTATTCCATCCTCTGACGAAGGAGAATATCAAGACGATCGCGGGCATTCTGCTGCGCGGCATCAAGAAAAGGACGGAGGATCAGCTTGGAATGACGCTCACGATCACAGATGATGCGATCGATTTTCTGGCAGACAAGGGATATGATTCCAAATATGGTGCAAGACCGTTGCGCCGGACGATCCAGACGCAGATCGAGGATCAGCTTTCTGAGAAGATCCTGGAAGGCACGATCCGGAAAAAAACAGAGGTTCGGATTGAAAAAGATGGCGATCAGCTGAAATTTGAGACGGTCTAAAGGGCTGGAAGCGAAAAGACTGGTAAACCCGGTCGAAGTGTGTTAAAATGATACTACTGAGTAACTGTGTAAGTGCGGAGCAGTTGCGATATTGATTAAAAGGATACTAGGAGGATAAAGCATTATGCCAGTAGTTAGCGAGTTAATCCGCATCGAGGATGACGGAACCATCAGTTTTGGCAATTATATGTTAGCAGCAAAGTCCAAGCTGCAGGATTTTGAATTTCAGGGCGATCTTTATAAGGTAAAAACATTCGGCGAGATTACCAAGCTGGAGCGCAACGGAATGTTCGTATATGAGTCGGTACCGGGCACGGCAGTCAATCATTTCCAGGCGGGAGATGCTTCCGTACAGTTTTCGGTTGAGGGCGAGAAGGATGCTCAGATTACCATTCAGTTAGAGGATGAGCGTGAGTATGAGGTATATGTAGACGGCGTATCGGTCGGCGGCATGAAGACCAACGTCAGTGGCAAACTGGTACTGAGCGTGGAGCTGAACCCGGGCAAGGCAACCGCAATCCGGATTGAAGCCAGATAAGGAAAAGAAAAACAAAACGTTACGTACAAGTTACAATGCATGAGATGAAAGCTGCTGCATGGCAGGAATGGCGGGCGTGTGCGCCGGAAGCCGGTTTCCGCCATGCAGCGGCTTTTTGTGTAATAAGAAATATGAGAAGAAGTGTTTGGAAAGGAATCAGCATGGCAAAGGCAAAATCAACGGGATTTTTCTGCAGGGAATGCGGTTATGAATCTTCCAAATGGATGGGGCAGTGCCCGGCGTGCAAGGCGTGGAATACGATGGTGGAAGCGCCGTCCGCACCGGCATCATCCGGTACGGCAGCAGGGCGGTATGCGGCAGCGGCTTCGCTGACGGCGGCACCGGGGAAACGGGCTGGCGCGCAGGCAAAGCCGGTCAGCTTAGATGAAATTGAGCTTTCCGATACGGATCGGACGAGAACCGGATTTGCAGAACTTGACCGGGTGCTTGGAAGCGGCGTGGTGCGTGGCTCCCTGGTGCTGGTCGGCGGAGATCCGGGAATCGGAAAATCAACCCTGCTTCTGCAGGTCTGCCGGAACCTGGCAGGACAGGAACAAAAGGTTTTATACGTCTCCGGCGAGGAGTCATTAAAACAGATCAAACTGCGGGCAAGCCGGATCGGGACGGTGCGCGGACCACTTTCGTTCTTGAGTGAGACGAACCTGGATACGATTGCGGAGGTGATCCGGGAGGTACGCCCGGATGTGGTCGTGATCGACTCGATCCAGACCATGTTTATCGAGGCGGCAGGTTCTGCACCGGGCAGTGTCAGCCAGGTAAGAGAGTGCACCGGCGTCCTGATGCAGCTCGCAAAAGGACTGGGTGTGACAGTCTTTATCGTCGGTCATGTGACGAAAGAGGGTGTTGTGGCGGGACCGCGTATGCTGGAACATATGGTCGATACAGTGCTATATTTTGAGGGCGATCGCCATGCGTCCTACCGGATTCTGCGGGGAGTGAAGAACCGTTTCGGTTCGACCAATGAGATCGGCGTGTTTGAGATGCGGGAGGAAGGACTGGCGGAGGTGCCGAATCCATCCGAATTTATGCTGGAAGGGCGCCCGGCGGAGGCATCCGGTGCGGTGACTGCCTGCTCGATGGAGGGAACCCGCCCGATTCTTCTGGAAGTGCAGGCGCTGGTGTCAAAGACGAATTTCGGACTGCCGCGGCGGACGGCAGCGGGCGTCGATTACAACCGTGTGAACCTGCTCATGGCAGTGTTGGAAAAACGATGCCGTTATGCCCTGTCCGGGTACGATGCCTATGTCAACATTGCAGGCGGCATGAAGATGAACGAGCCGGCGCTTGACCTTGCGATCGTGATGGCGCTGATTTCCAGCTATAAAGACCGTCCGCTGGATGAGAAAACGATCGTATTTGGCGAGGTCGGACTCTCCGGAGAGGTGCGCGCCGTCTCGATGGCAGAGCAGAGAGTCCATGAGGCAGTCAAGATGGGATTTACAAGGTGCATTCTTCCGATGGTCAATGTCAGTAAATTGAAACCAAGGTCGGATATCCGGCTGGAAGGGGTGGCAAATGTGCGGGAGGCGATTGGGCTGCTGTAGGTTGCTTGGATTTTGGGAAAATTTAAGAAAAATAATATTAGCGTAATGTGAGTAACAGCAAATTTGTCTCAGTGGGAGTTAGGTCTCCGACTGAGATAAACGCTCCGCGAGGATGCGCAGTGATTCTGATAGGAATATGTCAGCTTCTCTGACCAGAATCACGCGCCAAGTCTCATGGACGTTCGACTTGAATGTTAAAAAAAACAAAAAACGCCAATGACTCATCTCTGAATCACTGACGCCTTTAGAAGCAGGGGAAGAGGGATTCGAACCCCCATTAACGGTTTTGGAGACCGTTGCTCTGCCATTGAACTATTCCCCTTCGCTGCTGACTCAGTTATGATATCATAGCCATAACGAAAAGTCAACAATTTTTTTATAATTTTTCATTTTTTTGATTTAATATATTTTTTTCCATTTATTAAGTATCATTCATCATTTTATATGGAAACTAGAGATCAGGATAATTTGGTAAAAGAGAATTTGTGTGCTCATGCTGGGTGGAAAATCACAATGAATATTTAGTCCAACTGCCCAAAAACAATCCGCTAAACCATTTGATGTATATAAATAATGACAATATATCATGAAATGAATACGACGATAGTTCTAGACGTCGGAATATTTTACCAAGAAACACTCTACTTTTTTGGTAAAAATCATGTATTAAAAATATGCGGTATAAAAGAAATCAAATTGACATTCGACAAAAATCATGCTATAAACACTGAATAAATCTTTATGGTTTTAAATGTGCCTAAAAAACGGAGGGAAAAATTCTGTTGGTACATTCAGGAAAAAGGAGTTGTTTATTATGAAACAGAGAAAAATTATGCTGAAAACGATAGAAGATGCAAAGAAATTTGTCAATGCTTCTATGAAATGCGATTTTGATATTGATGTTTTTTATAACCGTGTTGTCATTGACGCCAAGTCGATTCTGGGAGTTATGAGTTTGGATCTGACACAGATTCTGACCGTTGAGTACACGGGCGAGGATGCAGAGTATGAGGCGTTCCTTGACACGATGGAAGCGGACAATGTGACAGCGGCATAAAAGGGCTGGAGGGCTGGTTCAAGCGGAACATAGATATCATAGATATTTTGGAAGGATATGTATGACCCGAATCGGTATGATGAAAGAAAAGTTGATAGTACGAAAATAAAGAAAGACTGCGGGTGCCGGAGAGAAGATGGTGTCTGCAGTCTTTTTGATAGACATATATATGTACTCTCGGAGTCTTTCTGCACGTGCTTTTGTGGCTGATTTTCCGCCAGCCGCACCCGAATTTCATCAACGTACGCGCCGCGTACGCCTCAGAAATTTGGGCACAACTGACAAAAAATCATTTCACAAAATCAAGCACAGAAAGATTCCGAGAGTACATGTATGGGGAAGGGAGGAACCACACATGGAGCTGACCGGCAGGCAGATACGGATCTCCGTCCGCAATCTGGTTGAGTTCGTTCTGCGTTCGGGGGATATTGATAACCGGCGCACGGCGGGTGCACAGAAAGAGGCGATGTTAGCTGGAGGACGGATGCACCGGAAGATACAGCGGCGGATGGGCTCAGGGTATCAGGCGGAGGTGTCGCTGCGCCATTCGGTGGAGGAGGACGGATTCCAGATCGTGGTCGAGGGGCGTGCGGATGGAATCATCCGGGATGGAAAAGATGTCACGATCGATGAGATCAAGTGTGTTTACCAGGATGTAAACTGTCTGGAAGAAGCGGTTGGCGTGCATATGGCGCAGGCGCGCTGTTATGGCTATATCTATGGATTACAGGAAGCGCTGGACGAAGTGACACTGCAGCTCACCTACTGTAATCTGGAGACGGAGGAGATCTGCCGCTTTCAGGAGATCCAGACGATGGACGAACTTTCTGAATGGTTTGCTGGTCTGATCCATGAATATGTCAAATGGGCGCGTTACCTCTATCACAACGGGCTGCGACGTGATGAATCAATCAAAGCGCTCGAATTTCCCTATCCGTACCGGGCGGGACAGCGGGATCTGGCGGTGGCGGTTTACCGGACGCTGGAGCGCGGGCGCAGGCTGTTTGTCCAGGCCCCGACCGGGATTGGAAAGACTCTTTCGACGGTATTTCCGGCACTTAAAGCGATCGGGGAAGGGCATGGGCAGAAACTCTTTTACCTGACGGCGAAGACGATCACGCGGACGGTGGCGGAAGAGGCGCTGGCGATTTTGCGGGAACGCGGGCTGTATTTTCGTTCGGTCACGATCACGGCAAAGGAAAAGTTGTGTATTTTGGAAAAACCGGTGTGTAATCCGGAAATGTGCCCGCGTGCGAAAGGGCATTTTGACCGTGTCAACGATGCGGTGTATGAAATTTTGCATCAGGAATTTGGAATCACGCGTTCGGTAATTTTAGAGTATGCGGAAAAATTTCAGGTCTGCCCGTTTGAGTTCTGCCTCGATATTTCTTCGTTTGTGGATGGGATCATCTGCGATTATAATTATGTCTTTGACCCGGACGTGCGCTTGAAACGTTATTTTGCGGATGGGGCGGAGGGGGACTATTTCTTCCTGATGGATGAAGCCCACAATCTGGTATCGCGCGCGCGGGAAATGTATAGTGCTTCTATTATAAAGGAAGAAGTGCTTTTGACGAAAAAGGTACTGGGACATCGTGCGCCGGTGTTGGGGCGGCAGCTTACAAGGTTAAATAAGGCGCTTCTGGGGATGAAGCGGGAGTGCAGCGGCTACCAGGTGCTCAAGGATGCCGGACATCTGGTTTCAGTGTTAAACGGTGTTTTTGGAGAAATGGAAAAGTATCTGGAAAAGCCGGGCGGGGAAGATGGGCGGGACACGATTCTGGATTTTTATTTTTCGGTGCGACATTTTTTAAATATGTATGAGCGGGTCGATGAGCATTACAGGATTTATACGGAACTTCTGCCGTCCGGCGAATTTGTCATCCGGCTTTATTGTGTCAATCCGATTGAAAATCTGGCGCAGTGCCTGTCGCAGGGGAAAGCGGCGGTCTTTTTCTCGGCAACGCTTCTGCCGCTCCGGTATTACCGGATGCTTCTGTCGGATCAGGAGGAGGACTATACGGTTTATGTGCCGTCCCCGTTTCCGCAGGAGCGGCGTCTTCTGCTGGCGGCGACGGATGTGACGAGCCGGTATACGCGGCGCAATGAGACGGAATACCGGCGGGTGCTGCGGTACATCCAGACGATGGCAAGTGTGAAAAAGGGCAATTATATTGTGTTTTTTCCGTCGTATCAGTATATGAACCGGGTACGTGAGGTGTGTGAAGGGGAATATGCGTATCAGAATGTTGAATTGGATGATAATGAAAAAATGAAAAATCATTCCGGGAAAAACGGAAAAAGCATGGAAATCCTGGTCCAGGATTCTCACATGACCGAGGAGGAACGGGAAGCATTTTTACAGAAATTTTCTCCCGAACGAACAGCTGAACGTGATACCTCCCTGGTGGCGTTCTGCGTGATGGGCGGTCTGTTTTCGGAGGGAATCGATTTGACAGGCGATCGGCTGATCGGCGTGATCGTGGTCGGAACCGGGCTCCCGATGGTATGCACGGAGCAGAAAATTTTGCAGGGATATTTTGAAGAAGAGGGAAAAGATGGATTTGCATATGCCTACCAGTATCCGGGCATGAATAAGGTACTCCAGGCGGCAGGGCGGGTCATCCGGACCGCGTCCGATCAGGGCGTCATCCTTTTACTGGATGACCGGTTCTGGCGTCGGGAGTATCGGGAATTATTTCCAAGGGAATGGAGCGATGTCAAACGGGTCAGTCTTTCGTCTCTGGAGCAGGAGCTTCAGGCATTTTGGAGCCGTTTTCCAGAAGTTCAATAAATTCACGCGATGCCTGTGAGATCGGCATTGTCTCATTGTGGACGACGACGAGCTGGCGCGGCGGCAGGGCTTCAGTCAGGGTCAGGGCATAAAGTTCTTTTTCGCCAGCCGGGAGACAGAAATCCGGGACAAATGCGATGCCGAGACCGATGCGTGCCAGATCGATGAGCAGATCGTTGCTGCTTAATTCAATCTCCGGTACGAGGTCGAGCTGGTGCTTCTGGAACATGTTGTGCAGAAATTCGCTGGTGGTACTCTTGCGATCCAGCATGAGGATTGGGAGCGCCTGCAGCTCGTGCAGTGTAACCGGGTGGTCTTTCATCGGAAAATAGGTCTCATTGGCGACGAATATATCGTTGAATTCGCGCAGCACATGGATATTCTGCGTTCCACCGAGCCCGGAGTTTGGATAGTTCGTCAGAATAAAATCGACCTGACCGTTGTCCAGAAGCCGCGCACATTCGATGGAGGTACGGTTGGTAACCTTGATGTGGATATTCGGGTAGCGCTTGTGAAATTCGCTTAAAAATGGCACCAGATAATAGCGGCAGATCGTATCGCTTGCGCCAATGCGGAGCTGACCGCCGTTTAAGCTGTTAGAGTCGAGCAGCTGGTTTTCGCCCTGACGGATCAGGTTCATCGCCGGTTCCACGTGCTTGAGTAGGATCTCGCCTTCCGGGGTAAGCTGTACTTTTTTTGTGCTGCGGATGAAAAGAGTCTGGTTCAGTTTCTTCTCCAGTACCTTGATCGACTGGCTGACCGCCGACTGGGAGATGAAAAGCTGCTTAGATGCCTCGGAGAAACTTAACGTCGAGGCTACGTGGTAAAATACTTTATATAATTCATAGTTGATATCCATTTATTAGTCCTCCTTATAGAACTGTATTCAGTGTAACATGATTGGAGGGCGGAGTCAATAATGATTGTATCTGTGTCTTGTTTGTGATAAAATGACGGAATCATCTTAGAAGTATGTATTTTTTAGGAGGGAATACCACATGGAATCTAATACATTTTATGATATTTACTTAGAGGAACTGAAAAATCTCCCGCAGGGCACGCCGGAGGAGGAAACGGCGCTTCTGAAAAAACTGACGGAGGGGGACAAGACAGCTGTTTCCCGTCTGACGGAGTAAAACTGACGAAGGCGGTTCAGATCGCGGAGGAGTATCACGATCGGGGACTTCCGGCGGGCGATCTGGTGCAGGAGGCAAATATGGCGCTGTTTCTGTTCGCAAGCGAGTACGAAAACGGTGATTTCGACGCGCAGATGGAGAAAAAGGTGCGCGCGGCGATCGAGGATGCGCTGCAGATTCAGAACCGCGAGACGAAGATTGAGGAGGAGATGGCGGCGCGCGTTAATGTCCTCAAGGATATTTCTGCGAGCATGGCGCGGGAGCTGGGACGCGAGGCGACCCTTGCGGAATTGGCAGAGCGCATGAAGATGAGCGAGGATGAGATCCGTGACATCATGAAGCTGACGATGGATGCGATGAAGGTCAGCGGTCAGGCGGCAGAGATGGCTCAGAACGAGATAGATGAACAGGAGTAATAGAAAATGCTGTTTTATTTGGTGCGCCACGGTCAGACTGACTGGAACCGGGCGGGAAAGATACAGGGAACGACGGATATTCCGCTGAATGAGACAGGACGGCAGCAGGCGGAGCAGCTAGCCGCTGTTCTAAAAGAGAGGAGTGGCTATCCGGCGGGAACGCGGATCGATGCGGTTTATACCAGCCCGCTTGCGCGGGCATTCCAGACGGCGGAGATCCTGGCAAAGGAAGGAAAATTACCGCTCCGCCGCCTGACGGGGCTGCGGGAGCGCGATTTTGGATGCTGGGAAGGCAAAAGCTGGCAGCAGGTGGAAGCAGAGTACCCGGACGAATTTCATCTGTGGAGGGAACAGCCGATGGTCGGCATCCCGTCCGGCGGAGAATCAAGAAAATCCTGCGAGGCGCGGAGTGAACGGGCGATCCGACAGATTTTGGAGGAGACAGCCGGGGATGCGGTGATCGTGGCGCACGGTGGGATCCTCGTCTTTTTGATGAATTATCTGCTCCGTTTCCATCGGGATCCGCAGGAGATCATTGTGGCGAATGCCAGTCTGTCGGTTGTTTCGTATGACCGTTCGACGGGGATGGGAAAGCTGCTTGCACTGAATGAGACAGGGACGTTGGAACAGAAAAAATCGTTTTAAAGAATGATTTCAAAATGAAAAAAGCAGGAATGAAATAAGGCAAGAGATACAATAAGAGTTACTGTTCACGGGTAGGCACTTTTGGAACCGAAAGTGCCGTAAGAAAACGTGGTGGTAGCAGGAATTTGCCGTATTTAAATGCGAAGCCACGGCAAATTCCGTTACTGGGCACGTATGCGTGAACAGTAATCAATAAGATGTGTTAATAAAAAATATTAAATATATTAATTTTACTAATCTATAAAAATTGTGTATGATAAAGGCAGATGCTAGAAGAAGGCATTTGCCTTTTATGCTAAAAAATGAATGTATTTTACAGAACATGAAACATTAAAATACGAAAAAACAGGAGGAAAACATGAGCGTAAGACGTATTTTCGTTGAGAAAAAACCGGAATTTGCCGTACTGGCTCACGATCTGAAAGAGGAGATCGCAAGCTATCTGGGGATCGACACGATCACCGATGTCCGCGTACTGATCCGCTATGATATTGAGGATGTATCGGAGGATGCATATCAGAAAGCGCTGATTACGATCTTCTCTGAGCCGCCGGTTGATTTTGTCTATGAGGAGGCATTCCCGTCCAAGGAAGGCGATACGATCTTTTCCGTTGAGTTCCTGCCGGGACAGTTCGATCAGAGAGCCGATTCCGCAGAACAGTGTGTGAAACTTCTGAATGAAGAGGAAAATCCGGTGATCCGTTCCGCGACAACTTATGTTATTTCCGGAACACTGACCGCGGAGCAGATCGAGGGCATCAAGTCCCTGTGCATTAACCCGGTGGATTCCCGTGAGAATAACAACGCAAAGCCGGAAACGCTGGTAACGGTATTTGAGCAGCCGGAGGATGTCAAGATTTTCGATGGCTTCTGCGGTTATGGCGAGGCAGAGTTAAAAGAACTCTACGATTCCCTGAACCTTGCGATGACGTTCAAGGATTTCGAGCATATCCACAACTACTTTAAGAACGAAGAGAAGAGAGATCCGTCTGTGACCGAGATCCGCGTGCTGGATACATATTGGTCCGATCACTGCCGTCATACGACCTTCCAGACTGAGTTAAAGGACGTTACCTTTACAAAGGGCGATTACAATGAGCCGATGGAAGCTTCTTACAAACAGTACCTGGCAGATCGCGAGGTTCTCTACAAAGATCGCGATGACAAGTTTGTCTGCCTGATGGATCTGGCTGTTCTCGCTATGAAGAAGCTTCGCCGTGAAGGCAAGCTGGAGGATCTGGAGGAGTCTGAGGAGATTAATGCGTGCAGTATCGTAGTTCCGGTTACCATCGACGGCAAGGAAGAAGAGTGGCTGGTAAACTTTAAGAATGAGACCCACAACCATCCGACCGAGATTGAGCCGTTTGGCGGCGCTGCCACCTGCTTAGGCGGTGCTATCCGTGACCCGCTTTCCGGACGTACCTATGTATATCAGGCTATGCGTGTGACTGGTGCGGCTGATCCGACCCGTCCGATGTCGGAGACACTGCACGGCAAACTTCCGCAGAAGCGCATCGTAAAGGATGCAGCACATGGCTACAGCTCCTACGGTAACCAGATCGGTCTTGCTACCGGCTATGTAAAAGAGATTTATCATCCAAATTATGTGGCAAAACGTATGGAGATCGGTGCTGTTATGGCAGCAGCTCCGCGCAAAAACGTCATCCGTGAGACTTCCGATCCGGGCGATGTAATCATCCTGATGGGTGGACGTACCGGCCGTGATGGTATCGGCGGCGCAACCGGTTCTTCCAAGGTACATACCGAGGAGTCCATCGAGGTCTGCGGCGCAGAGGTTCAGAAGGGCAATGCACCGACCGAGCGTAAATTACAGAGACTGTTCCGCCGCCCAGAGGTCAGCCGTCTGATCAAGAAGTGTAACGACTTTGGCGCCGGCGGCGTGTCGGTAGCGATCGGTGAGTTAGCTGACGGACTTCAGATTGACCTTGACAAGGTTCCGAAGAAATATGCAGGTCTGGACGGAACGGAGATTGCGATTTCCGAGTCACAGGAGCGTATGGCTCTGGTGGTAGACCCGAAAGATGTTGATAAGATGCTTGCTTATGCAGCAGAAGAGAACCTGGAGGCAGTTCCGGTTGCCGTTGTTACCGAGTCCCCGCGCCTGGTTCTGAACTGGAGAGGCAAGACGATCGTAGATTTAAGCCGTGCATTCCTGGATACCAACGGTGCTCATCAGGAGACAACCGTTACCGTTGAGGTTCCGACCAGGGAAGGCAATGTATTTGATAAACAGGAAGTAAAGGATGTCAAAGAAAAATGGCTGTCCATGCTTTCTTCCTTAAATGTATGCTCCCAGAAGGGTCTGGTTGAGATGTTCGACAGCACCGTGGGCGCAAGCAGTGTATTCCTGCCATATGGCGGCGTTCACCAGATGACCGAGACACAGGCGATGGTGGCAAAACTGCCGATGAGCGAGGGCAAATGCGATACTGTTACCATGATGAGCTACGGCTATGATCCGTACCTGTCCAGCTGGAGCCCGTACCACGGCGCTACTTACGCAGTGCTGGATTCTGTTGCTAAGATCGTGGCAAACGGCGGTGATTTCCACAAGATCCGCTTTACCTTCCAGGAGTACTTCAAACGTATGACGGAAGATCCGAAGAGATGGGGCACACCGTTCTCCGCTCTGCTCGGTGCTTACAGTGCGCAGCTCGGATTTGGACTTCCGTCCATCGGCGGCAAGGACAGTATGTCCGGCAGCTTCTATGATGAAGAGCACGGAGAAATCGATGTACCGCCGACACTGGTTTCCTTTGCAGTTGATATTTCCGATACCAAACACGTGGTATCTCCGGAATTTAAGAAAGCGGGCAACAAGATTGTTCTCTTTACCATCGAGAAAGATGCACATGACCTGCCGGTTTACAGCCAGATCATGGATGGTTACGAGAAAATCTACCGCGATATGGAGTCTGGAAAGATTATTTCCGCATATGCGGTTGAGGGTGCCGGTGTGGCAGAGGCTGTCAGCAAGATGGCATTTGGTAACCGCCTGGGCGTAAAGATTGAGCACAATGTAGATCCGAGAGACTTCTTCGCCGCTGGCTGGGGCAATATCGTCTGCGAGGTTCCGGATGGCAAGGTAGGCGAGCTGTCCATCCCGTACACTGTGATCGGTGAGGTAACCGACAAGGGAACCTTCGAGTATGGCAGTACCATGATCTCTATGGAAGAGGCTCTGAAAGCATGGACCGGAACCCTGGAGAAAGTGTTCCCGACCGCTTCTGGCGCACCGATGAAGGCAGCAGAAGAGACACTTTACAATACCGATAAGGTATATGTATGCAAACATAAAGTGGCAAAACCAACCGTATTTATTCCGGCAATGCCGGGTACCAACTGCGAGCTGGACAGCGCGAAAGCGTTTGAGGCAGCCGGAGCGGAGACGATTGTGCGTGTATTCCGCAACCAGAATGCATCCGATATCCGTTCTTCCATCGAGCAGTACAAAGAGGATATCAAGAAATCCCAGATCATCATGTTCCCGGGTGGATTCTCCGCAGGTGATGAGCCGGATGGTTCGGCTAAATTCTTCGCTACGGTATTCCGCAACGAGGCGATGATGGAGGAGATCGACAAACTGCTTCATGACCGGGATGGCCTGGTACTGGGTATCTGCAATGGCTTCCAGACATTAATCAAACTGGGACTTTTAACCGGAGGCAAGATTGAGCCGCAGAAAGCAGATTCCCCGACTCTGACAACCAACAACATTGGACGCCACATTTCCCGCATGGCATACTTAAAGGTTGTATCTAACCTGTCCCCGTGGCTCAGAAAAGCAGAGCTGGGAGGCGTATACTGCAATCCGATGTCCCATGGTGAAGGACGTTTCGTAGCCAACGAGGAGTGGCTTGCAAAACTTCGCGCAAATGGTCAGATCGCGATCCAGTACAGCGATCCGAACGGAAACTTATCCGTCAGCGAGGAGTGGAACCCGAACGGTTCCTACCAGTGCATCGAGGGTATCACAAGCCCGGATGGACGTATTCTTGGTAAGATGGGTCACAACGAGCGCTGCTGGAGCGATACAGGCATGAATATCTATGGAAATCAGGATATGCAGCTGTTTGCTTCAGGTGTGGAGTATTTCAAATAAAATGAACACCTGCTTTTAAGCAAGGTAGAAATAGACCGGACCGCAGAAATCTGCCCCGGTCTATTTTTTGTGCGATAGAAAATTCCTTGGAATTCCCCATCACACAAAAAGGTACATTCTTTTTATGTCACAGAAAATAGCAATTATGATATAAATTTTATCATTGACGAAAATGTCAGAAAACCTTAAACAAAAAGTTATTCTCAGGTAATAAAAGTGTGCTATCCTGTCAATAACAGAAAACAGACATTTACTTCAAAAAACAAGGTAAAAATTTTGAAAATACCGACAGTTTATTTTGACGCAGGCAGATATGTTTGTTATAATGGAAACAAGAGTTTGTACGCGAGAGTACATTAAAAAAGGAGGATGGGATATGAGACATAACCTGAAGGCAGCGGCGGTTTCCGCTCTTGCTATCATGGCGGCACTGGCGATGAGTATTCCGGCATACGCGGCTGACAAAAAGATCTCGGAAGTTAAGTTCCGTGTCAATGCGAAACCGGAAGCGGGCGACAGCATCGGGGATCCGGATGTACAAGTTACGAAGGGTAATGTTGAGATTACCGAGCAGGAGTTTGACAATGACGACAGCGAGTGGGAGAGAGGTGATAAGCCGGTCATCTACCTGACGATCGAGGCAAAGGACGGTTATCAGTTATCCGGCACAAAGCTTTCTGCAACCAAGTCGGCTTACAAAGTTACGAAGCGATCTGGCGATAAGAGCGAGTGGAAAGTTAAGATTACGATGTCAGCTGTTGACGGCGATTTGGATACGGTCGAGGATCTTAGCTGGAGCAATCGTACCGCAACCTGGGACAGTGTATCGGATGCAAGCAAGTATGAAGTTAAGCTATACCGCAACAGTTCTACCGTAACGACTGTTACAACCACAGGCAGCAGCTACAATTTCTACCCGTACATGACGAAATCCGGCGATTATACCTTTAAGGTACGCGCGGTTGATGGAAGCGACAAGGGTGAGTGGAGTGATGAGTCCGATGAATATTATATGAATTCTTCAGATGTGTATACAGGTACACCTCCGACCGGTAATTCTTCGAATAACTCTTCCGGTGGTTCCACTCCGGCAAATGCGAATGGTCAGTGGGTAAACAGCGTTTACGGCTGGTCTTACTACATCAATGGTGTACCGGTTAAGAATAACTGGGTATATGTTGATAATGAGTGGTATCATCTGAATGCAAACGGATTCATGGATACAGACTGGATCTATACGGATAATAACTGGTTCTACTTAAACCCGGTATCCGATGGTACAAGAGGCAGAATGATGACCGGCTGGCAGCAGATTGGACCGTACAAGTATTATCTGAATCCGGTATCCGACGGCACTCGCGGTGCAAGAAAGACAGGCTATCAGTTCATCGATGGTGCATGGTATCTGTTTGACCTGAATAGCGGAGCACTCTGGACTAACATGGTAGCTCCGAACGGTATGGTAGCGGATGCAAATGGTGTTCTTCACTAAGGAGGTATCTGGCTGCAGATCCAACTCCCACTGAGACAAATTTGCTATTAATCACCACCTGAAGAGGTGGGAGTCTTCTCGACTGAGATAAAAATCAGACAGCGGCAGACAGCGGACGAGCGAAAGCAAGTGGCTGATGCCGCTGTCTTTTTGCTTTACGAGGAAGTGTTGTGCCATTTTTTGTTTTTCTTGCACAGAAGGGGAGAAAAAGGATATAATAGAGAATCATATTGAGAAGCCGGAGAATTGATGAGGCGGGAATAAGAAACAGAGAGGAGAACCGATAAATTACGATGAAACCAACCGTATTATTGTATAATTTTACTGATTCCAAAAGAAAAATGAAGGTGCAGCAGGCGCTTATGCCGCTGGGATTCCGTTTAAGGGCAGTGAAAAAGGAGGAGTACGGGCTGCCGGTGGGCGTGCTGGCTGGCGTGAAAGGACTGGATGAGGATGTCCTCAAGGAAGCCGGACAGGCAATAGAGACCGGGGAGGAAACGCAAAAAGAAGGGACCGCTCATAAACAGGCAGACGGGAGGCTGCAGCGAGAAGTGCCGGAGAATGATTCTTCCAGGAAAATGGATTTCTCGGATGAGATGGCGATCATGGCAGGCTTTTCTTCCGCCAGATCGATGCATTTATCTATGCACTCCGAAAAAAGGGAGTCGGACGGATCGATTATAAAGCAGTCCTGACACCGTATAATATGAAGTGGGATTCGGTACAATTATATGAAGAGATCAAAAAAGAGCATAAGATGATGACGGGGAAAGGTAAAGACGAATCATTGTGATGCCATGGGATTGGTGAAAGGGTGTTCAGGAGGAAAGAGCGGGCTTGAAAGGTCATTTTACTGCTTGATGTGGAGGTGGAAAGATGCTGGAAAAAGTTGATTTGAATAAATCAGTGGATAAGGAAAACTACAAGAAGCTTCGGGAAGAGATGGATGTGAAGCTGGGAGAATTGCAGCGCGCCTGTAAGGAGGAAAAGATCCCGGTTGTCATCGTATTTGACGGATTCGGGGCAGGCGGTAAGGGAACGCAGATCAACCGCCTGATCCAGCCGCTGGATCCGCGCGGCTTTGATGTTTATGCGAGCCGGGAGACGGGGGAAGAGGAACGGATGCGTCCATTTCTCTGGCGGTATTGGACGAAGACACCGGAAGACGGGCGAATGATGATTTTTGACAAGAGTTGGTACGATAAGGTTACCGTTGACCGGTTTGACAAAGAGACGAAGCGGCAGGAGCTAAACGGGGCGTTTAGGGATATCCTTTCATTTGAAAGGCAGCTGGCAGATTCCGGCATGATTCTGATCAAATTGTTTCTGTATATTTCCAAGGACGAGCAGAAAAAACGCTTTAAACGGCTGGAAGAAAGCAAAGAGACCGCGTGGCGTGTGACGGAGGCGGACTGGAAGCGCAACAAGGATTACGATACATTTCTGGAAATGAACGAGGAAATGCTGCAGCGGACGGATACCGGCTACGCGCCGTGGACGATCGTGGAAGCGACTGATAAAAATTATGCGGCAGTCAAGATTTTATCCACCGTCACAGACCGGCTGGAGTATGAGCTGAACCGCCGCCGAATGGAATACGGGGAAGGGGCGGTGCATCCGCCGGTCAAACTTCCAGATGAGCGGTTTAAAAATGGCGTGCTTTCCGGCGTGGATCTGACGAAAACGCTGACGCGCGAGGAATATAAGGAACGTCTGGATAAGCTGCAGAAAAAGCTGGAGGTGCTGCACTGCGAGCTGTACCGGCTGCGGATTCCGGTGGTGATCGGCTTTGAAGGCTGGGATGCGGCGGGAAAAGGCGGTGCGATTCGGCGCCTGACAAGCCATCTGGATCCGCGCGGCTACAAGGTCAATCCGACGGCGGCACCGAATGATGTGGAGAAAGTACACCATTATCTGTGGCGTTTCTGGCGGGAGATGCCGAAAGCGGGGCATATTGCGATCTTCGACCGCACCTGGTACGGGCGCGTGATGGTGGAGCGGATCGAGGGCTTCTGCAGTGAGGCGGACTGGAAACGGGCGTATCAGGAAATCAATGAGATGGAAGAGCACATGGCGAATTTTGGCGCGGTGATCGTGAAATTTTGGATTCATATTGATAAAGATGAGCAGGAACGCCGCTTTAAGGAGCGCATGGAGGATCCGGCAAAACAGTGGAAAATCACGGACGAAGACTGGCGCAACCGTGAAAAATGGGACGCATACGAGCAGGCAGTCAATGAGATGCTGGTGCGGACCTCTACTACCTATGCCCCGTGGACGATCATAGAAGGAAATTCCAAATATTTCGCGCGCGTCAAGGTGCTGGAAACGGTTGTGGAGGCGATGGAGGAGAAGATCCGTGAGGTAAAAAAGCTGCGTAAGTGATAGAAAGAAGCGGACGGCCGATTTGGTAATCATGTGTGGAAATATGAAGAAGCGCGGTTGCAATTCTTCGTAAGATACAGTAAAATCAATATTTAAAGAAAAAGACGGCAATTTTGAAAAACACAAACATTTGTGTAAACTTTGCGTTAAATGTAGCGATAGAAAGGAAGCGGACAAAATGGAGCAGACAGCAAAAGAGCGCACACTAGCATTTATGGCAGAGCATGCGGGGGATCCAACCCCGATGGAATTATTTCATATGCACGTAAAACACGTGGGAATCAATACAAAATCGGAAGACGAGGCCTGGGAGGTTGCTGAGACACTGGCGCGCCTGATGGGGCTGATGCCGCGCGAGACGGAGAAAGCGGTGTTCAGCGGTGACCTGACGGAAAATATGAAGGTGGAGAGCCACGGAACCTACGGCCATATTGGCTTTGGTGTAAATGATTGCGAGGCGGCGATCCGATACTTTGTGAACCGCGGTATGACGCTTCGGGAAGAGACGAAGCGCTTTGATGAGCAGGGTCGCTGTATTTTCGCCTATTTTAAAGAAGAAGTCGGCGGATTTGCGATCCACCTGGTACAGGATTGATAGCACCAGGCGATATAAAAACGAAAAGGATAGCAATATGAAAAAAATAATCGTGATCGGCGGCGGGGCAGCCGGCATGGCGGCTGCGATTGCGGCGGCGGAAAATGGCTGCGCGGCAACGATCTATGAAAAGAATGAGAAACTGGGAAAAAAGATCTATATTACAGGAAAAGGGCGCTGCAATGTGACGAATGACTGTGATATGGAAGGTCTGTTTGACAGTGTTGTGACAAACAGCCGCTTTTTATACAGTGCATTTTACGGTTTTAGTAACCAGGATATGAAGGATTTTCTGGAGGCGAACGGCTGTCATGTTAAGGTGGAGCGCGGCAACCGTGTCTTTCCGGTGTCTGATCGGGCATCGGATGTGACATCGGCGTTTGCAAGACGGCTGCGGGAACTGCGCGTGAAAGTAGAATTGAATCAGGGAGTCCGGGAACTGTGGCTGGAGAATGGTGTATTAAAAGGTGTGATTCTGGCGCAGGGCGGTAATGAGCGTGGGAAAAAAGACTCCTACATAGCTGCGGATGCAGTGATCGTGGCGACGGGCGGTTTGTCCTACCCGACGACCGGCTCAACCGGCGATGGTTACCGGTTTGCGGAGGCGGCAGGGCACAAGGTGACGGAACTTTCGCCGGCGCTTGTTCCGTTTGAGACGAAGGAAGATGTGAAGGAGCTGCAGGGACTCTCCCTGCGGAACGTGGAAGCTGCTGTTTTAAATGGAAAGAAAGAGGTTTACCGTGAATTTGGTGAGATGCTGTTTACCCATTACGGCGTTTCGGGTCCGGTACTCTTGAGTGCCAGCAGTTATGCGGCGAAAAAACTGAAAAAGGGTCCGCTGACTCTGATGATCGATCTGAAACCGGCGCTTTCCATGGAACAGCTCGATGCGCGGATTCTGCGCGATTTTGAGGCGGAGAAGAATAAACAGTTTAAAAATGCGCTGAACCATCTGTACCCATCAAAACTGATACCGGTCATAATTCGCCGCAGCGGCATTGAGCCGGACAAGCAGGTCAACGCCGTGACGAAGGAAGAGCGGAGACGGCTGGCGGAGGTGACAAAGCATTTTACACTGACGCTGACCGGGCTGCGAGGTTTCAATGAGGCGATCATTACCCAGGGCGGTGTGACGGTAAAAGAAGTGAATCCATCCACGATGGAGTCGAAGAAGCTTCCAGGGCTTTATTTTGCCGGGGAAGTGCTGGATCTCGATGCAGTCACGGGCGGTTACAACTTACAAATTGCGTGGTCGACCGGTGTGCTGGCAGGACGGAGCGCAGCGGAAAATCATGAATTATAACGATATGAAAAAGGGGAAACGAAATGCCGATTAATATAGCGATTGATGGACCAGCCGGGGCTGGGAAGAGCACAGTGGCAAAGAAGCTGGCGGAAGATTATGGATATATTTATGTAGATACGGGGGCGATGTACCGGGCGATGGCATTGTATTTTCTGCGCCAGGGCATCGACAGCCATGATGAGGCGGCGATCGGACGCGCCTGTGAGACGGTTTCCATTTCACTGGAATATGAAAATGGGATCCAGCAGGTTTATTTAAATGGGGAGAATGTCAGCAGCGAGCTTCGGACGGAGGCGGTTGGAAATATGGCTTCGAATACCTCTGTCTATGCGCCGGTCCGCAAAAAACTGGTGGAGCTGCAGCGTGAATTAGCCGGACGCCGGGATGTCGTGATGGATGGCCGGGATATCGGAACGGCGGTTCTGCCGGATGCGACCCTGAAAGTATATCTGACCGCGAGCAGCCGTGTGAGAGCTGGACGCCGTTATAAAGAGCTGACCGAACGCGGGGAAAGCTGTTCCCTGGAGGCGATCGAGCAGGATATCATCGAGCGCGATTACCGCGATATGCACCGGGAATTGTCGCCTCTCAAGCAGGCGGAGGACGCCATTTTACTGGATACTTCTGCGTTGAATTTTGAAGAGGTAATGCGGGAGATGGAGAAGTTGGTTGAGGCGGCGAAGAAAAAGCAGAAAAATCCCATTGCCGTAGGCAATTTTTGATGGATTTTTGCGCGTGACTGTGAAGGTACTGAACAGTTACGAAAATGCCAGGAAAAAGGAGAAGCCGAAAAGGGGCGGCAGCAAACATGAGACGATTGAAACAAACATGGATCGCCGCAGCACTTGGGATGAGTGTATGGATGACCGCCTGTGCGGGCGCGGCATCGGAGACAGCCACACAGGAAGGGGCTGTCGATGAGGAGAGCCAGGGGGCGATCCGTGAGGCTGTGGCTGAAAATGATCAGGCGCAGGAGCAGCCCAAACGGGATAAAACGCAGGAAACTGAGCGGACGGAACCGCTCACGGTTGAACCAGTCCGGGAAACCCTCAATATGACGCATTTTGACAACTGTACCTTTGCAGCTGGGTTCAAACCGCAGCAGATCCATCAGGATGAAAGCAATGTTATCATCACATTGACGGTCTATGACTATGAGCATTTTCATAAGGCAGATATCGATGAACTGCAGGCGGGAGATACGCTGCTTATCGATGGGAAAGAATGTCTCATTACTTCGATTGACCGACAGGAGTCTGGGCGGATCGAGATCAATGGCGGTCCGGCACAGGGGGGAGAAGAGCTGAGAATGGTAGAGGAGGATTCCTTTTATGGCTCGGAGATGGCAGTCGGGAGAAGTTACCATAGCTGGGAGAGGTTACGCTGCAGATGGATGAGAACTTTGTCCTGACAGATGATTCTGACCCGGATACACCGCCGCAGGTGTATACCGCGGAAGAATTATTCGCGATCCGTGATCGGCTGATCGGGGAGTTTAAGCCATACAACACGGCTGTGACGGTGAAGAATGAGAAAATTATTTCGATTTACCGGAAATTTATGCCATAAAAGATATAAAATCATTAAGAGGAGGAGAGCACCTTTTATCCGGATGAGAGGTGCTTTTTTGTGTAACAGGAAATTCCTTGGAACTCCCTGTTGCACAAAAAGGCACTAACGTGCCAATGATGCGCACTCGCGCGAAGCAGAAACATGTCGCAAGCGACCGCGCTCGGCGCGAGAATGTGCCAAGGCACATTCTTTTTCAATATAATTTCCGGGATAAATTGACTTTTAAACATACCCCATCTATAATGAAACAAGCTGATATGGGCAGTGGGTGCCGCTGTTTGTGCCAGACCAGTCAGATTGCTCGGATTGACAGGCATGGACAGGGGGTAAAAGGGAAACAGGTGCAAAACCTGTGCGATCTCGTCACTGTGAACCGGAGAGTGGCGCTGCAGATGCCATTGCGAAAGTGAGAAGGCGCGGCGTGCATGATGACCCGAAAGCCAGGAAACCTGCCGGCTGTCGTGAACATATCGGTTAAAACTATTTTTGTGCGAGTCACACAAGGAGGAAAACATGAGAAAAAACAAAAAAGTAGTTGTAAGTGCAGCGGCAGTTACGATGTCCGTATTGCTTGGAGCCTGCGGCGGCAGTACATCCAGCCAGGCAACCTCGACGGAGGCGGCTTCTGAGGCAGAGACCGAGGCAGCTGAGAGCGCCGATTCCGATCAGGAAGCGGCAGATAAGGTGGCAAAGCTGATCGATGACATCTATGTACAGGAGCGCACCGATGATACGGATGAGCAGTGCAAGGCAGCCAAAGAGGCATGGGATGCCCTGACTGACGAGCAGAAGGAGCTGGTAGAAGGCGAGAACGCAGATCCAGATTATTTTGGTCGTGATACCGGCGACGCGAGCCTGGACGATCCGCGCAATCAGGATGAGATTGGCGACAAAGAGATCCTGGTAGTCAGCTTTGGTACTTCCTTCAACGACAGCCGTGTGAAAGATATCAAGAGTATCGAGGATTCCATCCAGGATGCATTCCCAGATTGGGCAGTCCGCCGTGCATTTACCGCACAGATCATTATCAACCACGTTGAGGCTCGTGACGGCGAGTGCATCGACAATATGGATCAGGCACTGGAGCGCGCCGTGGAGAACGGAGTTAAAGAGCTGGTTGTCCAGCCGACCCACCTGATGCACGGTGCTGAGTATGACGAGATGGTTGAGGCGCTCGAGAAGTATCAGGATAAATTCGAGCAGATAGCTGTCGCAGAGCCGCTGTTGGGTGAGGTTGGCGACGATGCAACCGTTATCAATGCAGATAAAGAGGCAGTTGCAAAAGCAGTTGTAGCAGAAGAAGCTTCGGAAGCTGGTTTTAAAGATGCAGCTGACGCAGCCGATCAGGGAACTGCATTCGTTCTGATGGGGCATGGTACCGCACACGTTGCAAAGGTAACCTACAGCCAGATGCAGACCCAGATGCAGAATCTTGGATATAGCAATGTATTTATCGGTACCGTAGAGGGCGAGCCGGAAGAGACCTCCTGTGAGTCTGTTATCGAGGCAGTGAAGGCAGCAGGTTATAAGAATGTCGTTCTTCGTCCGCTGATGGTAGTTGCAGGTGATCACGCAAACAACGACATGGCAGGCGATGACGAGGATTCCTGGAAGAGCCAGTTTGAGGCATCAGGTGCATTTGACAAGGTAGATACTCAGATTTCCGGTCTGGGCAGAATTAAAGCAGTAGAATCATTCTATGTTGCTCATACACGGACAGCCATTGATTCTATTGTGAAATAATGTATATGAAAAAGAAATTAAATTTAGCGGCGCTTCTGCTTGCTGCCGCTTTTCTCGGAGCGTGCGGAGGACAGAAACAGGACGCAGCTGACACCGTGGCGCAGACAGAGAGCGCAGAAACCGAGAATGCCGATCAAAAGAGCAGCATTGACCTTGCAGACGGCGTCTACACCGTCGATTTTAAGACGGACAGCAGCATGTTCAAGGTCAATGAATCGAAAAATGGAAAAGGCGTCCTGACGGTCAAGGATGGCGAGGCGACACTTCATATCAGCCTGACCTCGAAAAACATCGTGAACCTGTATCTGGGTACTGCGGACGAGGCAAAGGAAGATGAAGCCGGTTGGCTGCAGCCAACCGTAGACACGGTTACTTACAGCGACGGTCTGAGCGAGGAGGTCAACGGCTTCGATGTGCCGGTTCGGCGCTCGGAGAAGAATTTGACCTGGCTCTGATTGGTAAGAAGGGCACCTGGTACGACCACAAAGTAAGGGTAGAAAATCCGGTTTCCGGAGAGGCAGAGGACGCGGAAGCGGCATCATCCGAGACGGAGAATAGCGATGATGCGGCAGATGCCCAGAAACCGGCAGGGCAGACTGCAGATGTGGCAGACGGCACTTATACCTGTGAGGTAACCCTGCAGGGAGGTTCCGGCAGAGCATCGGTGGACAGCCCGGCGACCATTATCGTCAAGGATGGAAAGGTGACTGCCGATATTGTCTGGAGCAGCCCGAACTATGAGTATATGCTGGTGGATGACGTGCAGTATGATCCGATCCAGACCGAGGGCAATTCCGAGTTCCAGATTCCGGTAACGCTGGATGAGGATGTAGCGGTCAGTGCCTTGACGGTGGCGATGAGCCAGCCGCATCTGATTGATTATACGCTGCATTTTGACAGCGTGACGTTATCAGAAGTTACGAAATAAAAGTAGATAGAAATACCTGTCCAGGAAGAACCTCCCGGTCCTTTTGTACATATTTTGATTACAGAAGGATCCGGGAGGTTTATGTCTATGCGTATCTGTGAACTCAAACAGCGGGAAGTTATAAATGTAAAAGATTGCAAGCGCCTTGGTTTTGTGGGCGACGTCGATTTTGACATCAGCACGGGAAAAATGCTTGCGATCATCGTGCCGGGACCGGGCTGTGTCTGGGGCTTTCTGGGGCGGGAAAAAGAGTACATAATTCCATTCTGCGACATCTGCCAGATAGGGGATGACATTATTCTGGTGAGGCTGAAAGAAGAGAGAGAAAAGAAGGAATAAAGAAGGAATAGCGGAAAACTTCTGCTTGCAGAAGCGCACTTCCTGCGATATTATAATAAGTATGATATGTTATGAAAACCTGGCGGGGGCATATCAATAAAACCAGAAAAGGGGAAGAGCGATTGAAGTGTCCATTTTGCAACGCGGCTGACACGAAAGTAATCGATTCACGGCCTGCGGATGACAACAGTTCTATCAGACGCCGGAGACAGTGCGAGACTTGTGGAAAGCGTTTTACCACATATGAAAAACTTGAGACGATCCCTCTGATGGTTGTCAAAAAGGATAATACCCGGGAGATGTACGACCGGGCGAAGATAGAGGCAGGAATCCTGCATTCCTGCCACAAGCGCCCAGTCTCTCAGGGACAGATTTCGGCGTTGATCGACGATGTGGAAAACAATTTATTTAACCGGGAAGAACGGGAGATCTCGACCGCGGTGATCGGGGAACTTGTGATGGAGCGGTTAAAGGATCTGGATGTGGTTACCTATGTGCGGTTTGCATCGGTATACCGGGAGTTTAAAGACGTCGATACATTTATGGAGGAACTGCAGAAGATACAGCAGCGGAATGTGCCGTCGTATGAGCCTGGAAAGAACGGGGAAGAGACCAGATGATGGGAAATGCGTTTTATCCGGATGAATGGCTGGATTCTGCGTATGATATCCCGTATGAGCAGTTTTACCAGAAGGGAATGCGGGGTATCATATTTGATATTGACAATACGCTGGTGCCGCACGGTGCCCCGGCGGACGAGCGGGCAGTACAGCTGTTTGAACGTTTGCGGGCGATAGGGTTCCACACCTGTCTGCTCTCGAATAATAAGGAGGCGCGGGTCGCCCCGTTTGCCGGACAGGTGGGTTCGGATTATATTTACAAGGGCAGAAAACCGAAGCGCAGCGGATACAGGCAGGCGATGCGTCGGATGGGAACGGGCGAGCGCTCGACGATGTTTGTCGGGGATCAGCTCTTTACGGATGTGTACGGGGCGAGGCGGACAGGCATCTATTCGATTCTTGTAAAGCCGATCAATCCGAAGGAAGAGATCCAGATTGTGTTAAAGCGGTATCTGGAGAAAATTGTCCTGTGGTTCTATGTGAGAAGACAGGAAAAAAATAGCGGAAGTTTGTAGCCGGGTGTTTTTGAACGGTTTGAAAGAGCTTGCCAGGCGGCAGAACCGGATGCTGACAGGAGTGCTGGAAACGGTGGAAAATCAGTTGTTTTCAGAAAAAATATCGGCAATTTTAGAAAAATAAGGGGCGGAATTGACATGATGTGCCCTGCGTTTTCAAAAAAGTAGTTGAAAAAGAGGATTTTATAGTATAAAATAAAAAAGATAAAGCGAGTATTTTCAAGGAGGAGCATCATTTATGATATCAGCGGGCGATTTTAGAAACGGCATCACACTGGAGATTGATGGCAACGTATACCAGATCATGGAATTTCAGCACGTAAAACCGGGAAAGGGAGCTGCGTTCGTTCGTACTAAAATTAAGAACGTAATGAATGGCGGCGTTGTAGAGAAAACCTTCCGTCCGACCGAGAAGTTCCCGTCTGCCAGAATCGACAGAGTTGATATGCAGTATCTGTATTCCGATGGCGACTTATACAACTTCATGGATGTAAACACATATGAGCAGGTAGCTTTAAACCAGGAGACAATCGGCGACGCACTCAAGTTCGTAAAAGAGAACGAGATGTGCAAGATCTGTTCTTACAACGGCAAGGTATTCTCCGTAGAACCGCCGCTGTTCGTAGAGCTTGAGATCACAGATACAGAGCCGGGCTTCAAGGGCGATACTGCTACAGGCGCTACCAAACCGGCAGTTGTAGAGACTGGCGCTACTGTATATGTACCGTTATTCGTAAACCAGGGCGATAAGATCAAGATCGATACACGTACTGGTGAATATCTGTCCAGAGTCTAAGTTATAACATATACGTCAGAAAGGTCTTCACGATACCGTTTGTACCCTTGTGGGGAGGCAGTCGTGTCACTGACAGGTTTCTGACTGGAAACAGAGATTACTGTTTGTGGCAGGCATTTTCCTTTGCTGGTTATGCAGCGCATGAACAGTAGCAAGCAGAGAAACTGTTGTAAGATCCGGAGGAAACGTCGAGATTTTACAACAGTTTTTTTGCTTAACATATCGGGGAGGCGTCTATGACGCGTCCGTTGGTTCATCTCAGAGAGCAGGTTCGGAGTGAGCGGTGCTCATGGGGAGTGATAAATATGGAGAACGGAAGAGAAGACCGTCTGCGTCTGGGGGAAGAGGATGAGCCGGGGCGCAGATCTGGTGGCAGGAAGAGGCGTACATCCGGCAGGCAGACGGCAATCCGCCGGGAGCGGACGAGGCAGCAGAAGAAGCGCCGTGTGATGATGCGGCTGTTTTTGTGTCTGCTTATTTTCCTCCTGGGTGCGGGAACAGGCTGGACACTGCGCGGGAAAATGATCCGCAAGCTGATCGATCCGTCCACGATCGAGATGCCAAACTGGGTTGATGAGCAGCTTCTCACGGTCAACCGATATTCCAGACCGGGGACGAATATCCCGGTCATCAACGGGATCGTGATTCACTATGTGGCCAATCCTGGGACGACGGCACAGCAGAACCATGATTATTTTGAGGGGTTGAAAGATCAGAGCGGCAGTAACACTGTTTCCGTCAGCAGCAATTTCGTGATCGGTCTGGACGGCGAGATCATTGAGTGCGTTCCGGTCGGGGAGAAGGCATATGCCTCCAATGAGAGGAATGCGGACACCGTTTCGATTGAGTGCTGCCATCCGGCGGCAGACGGAAAGTTCACAGACGAGACGTATGACTCGCTGGTAAAACTGACTGCATGGCTGTGCAAGCAGCTCGATTTAAGTCCGAAAGACGTGATCCGTCATTATGATGTGACTGGAAAGGCGTGCCCGAAGTATTTCGTGGATCATGAGGATGCCTGGAAGCAGTTCCGCAAGGATGTGAAAAAGGCAATGCGGAAGGATATATCAGATGAGAGATGACTCCCACCTCTTCAGGTGGCGAGGAGCAAATTAGTATCAGTGGTGGGAGCGGGTCTCCCATCTGATATAGCCTCCGGCAGGATTGCTTAAGATGCGCAAAAGAAATATGTCATGCTTTGCATGACGCGCATCTCGCAACAAGAATGCAGAGGCATTCTTGAAAATATGCGATATAAATTATGAAAGGGAATCTAGTATGAAAACGATTTTAGATTTGATCGTGGAAGAACTGAAACCGGCGTTTACCGGCTGCGGGTACGATGAGAAGTATATCCGCGTGACGGTATCAAACCGCCCGGATCTCTGCGAGTATCAGTGTAACGGCGCGATGGCAGCTGCCAAAGCGTATAAAAAGAAACCGATCGATATTGCCAATGAGGTGGTGGAAAAGACAGCCGGAAGCAAGATGTTTTCTGAGATCAACGCCGTGATGCCTGGATTTATCAATATCCGCCTGAATCCGTGCTACCTGGCATCCTATGTACAGCAGGTGGCAGAGGATGAAAAGCTGGGACTCAACGCAGCTAAGAAGCCGGAGACGATCATCATCGATTACGGCGGAGCCAATGTAGCAAAACCACTGCATGTCGGACACTTACGTTCCGCGGTCATCGGAGAGAGCATCAAGCGCATCAGCCGCTATATGGGACACCATGTCATCAGCGATGTGCATCTGGGTGACTGGGGATTGCAGATGGGACTGATCATCGAGGAGCTGCATGACCGTCAGCCGGATCTGGTATATTTTGACCCGGATTATACCGGCGAGTATCCGTCGGAGCCGCCGTTTACGATTTCCGAGCTGGAGGATATCTATCCGGCAGCGAGCGCGAAATCCAAGGTAGATGCGGCATTCCGTGAGCGGGCACAGCAAGCAACTTTCAAACTGCAGAGTGGCTATGCACCGTTCCATGCGATCTGGAAGCACATCATGAACGTGTCCTTGAAGGATCTGAAAAAAAACTATGGCAATTTAAATGTATCGTTCGACCTCTGGAAGGGCGAGAGCGATGCGCAGCCATATATTCCGGGACTGATCGAGGATTTACAGAAAAAAGGTCTCGCCTATGAGAGCGATGGCGCGCTGGTTGTCGATATCGCACAGGAAGGGGATGCGAAGGAATATCCGCCTTGTATCGTCCGCAAATCCGACGGTGCGGCGCTGTATGCGACTTCCGATCTGGCGACGATCATCGAACGTGAGCAGGATTTCCATCCGGACCGCTACATTTACGTCGTAGACAAGCGCCAGGAGCTTCATTTTATCCAGGTATTCCGTGTGGCGAAGAAGGCGGGCATCGTCAAAGAAGATACGCCGATGATCTTCTTGGGCTTCGGTACGATGAACGGCAAGGACGGTGGTCCGTTCAAGACACGTGAGGGCGGTGTTATGCGTCTGGAGCACCTGATCAAGAATATCGATGAGAAGGTATATGAGAAGATTCAGGAGAAGCAGAAAGTTCCGGCGGACGAGATGACACGCACGGCGGAGATTGTCGGTCTGGCGGCACTTAAATATGCCGATCTTTCGAATCAGGCGACCAAAGATTACATTTTCGATGTAGACCGCTTTATTTCCTTCGAGGGAAATACAGGTCCACATATCCAGTATATGATCGTCCGCATCAAGTCCATTCTGGAGAAATACAAGGAACTGCGCGGTGCGGATGCTAAAGTGGTTCCGATCCGTCCGGCTGAGAGCGAGACAGAGAAAGCACTTCAGATGGCGCTCTGCCGTTTCGGCGAGGTGACAGAATCTGCATTCTACGAGACGGCGCCGCATAAGCTCTGCCAATACATGGCGGCAGTGGCGGATGCGTTTAATGCATTTTATCTGGAAAATAAGATCCTCTCCGAGGAGGACGCAGCGAAGCAGGCAGCCTTTATCAGTCTGATCACGCTGACCAAGCGGGTGCTGGATACCTGTATGGATCTGCTCGGAATGGAATCGCCGGAACACATGTAATCTGTAATATGGAGGAATCCTCATGAAAATAATAAAAATGTCCGTAGATACCTTTTGGAAGGGCGAAGTACGGGTACAGGGACAGATTGAGGATGAGACAAAGGTATATCAGACAAGAATTTTTATCAAGGGTAGTCAGATCTATGACTACTCTTGTTCTTGTGCGGAGGGAAATTCATTCCGGGGTCCCTGCGTGCATGCAAAAGCGCTTCAGGAGGCGTTTGCCCGCCAGCAGAAAGCCGAGCATACACCGCCGGTTTCGACTTCGCCGGAGATCCGGATGATGATCCGGGAGTACACGAACCGGGAAGTAGCGCGGATTCTGGGCGAGGAAGAGCGGGAACCGGTCTATCTGCATCCCTATTTACAGATCCGGCGCGGCGAAGTGCTTTTGGAGGCACGGATCGGACGGGAAAAACGGTATATTGTGAAAAACCTGCTGGAATTTGCACAGGCGGTTCACAGCGGAAAACGGGTGGAATACGGAAAAGGCATGGCGTTTGAACACGTCCCGTCTGCCTTTGCGCCGGAAAGCCGCCCATTTTTAGATCTTCTGCTGGAGGAGGCGGACGCCTACATACGCCATTATGAGGAGATGCGCGGTCATGCGGGGCTGCCGCTTCCGGTGATGCGGGCGTTAACGCTGGGATCTGCAGCGAGGGATCGGCTGTTTGATCTTTTAGAGGGAAAAGAAGTCCAAACGGAGGACGAGAAAGGTGCTGAACGCGTGTGCCGGGTTGAGCGTAAGGATCCGCGTTTCCCGGTGGAGGTGGAAGCAAGGGGCGATGGAATTGCGGTTACGGTTCCATCGGCTCTAACCTCGTTCCGGGGAGAACAGCGTCTGTATGTGGCAGATGGATTGCATCTGTTTGGATGCAGTGAACTGTATACAGAAACGATGGGCGTTTTTCTGGAGCAGATGGAACAGGGCGGAAGAGAGTGCAGAAGCCGGAAAGAGAAGCGGGAGCTGCTGGTTGGAAGCCGGGATATTCCGCTCTTTTATGCGCGGGTGCTGGAAGGCATGGAGGCACTTGGGATCTTGCAGAGCCCGGAGATCGATTGGGAGAAATACCGCCCAGAGGCGTTGAAAGCCCGGTTTGAGTTTGACAGTGATTCGCCGGACGAGCTGCGTCTGCGTCCGACGCTTTCCTACGGAGATTTTACGTTTTCGCCGCTGGCGGACGAGCATGTTCCGCGGGAGATCTGCCGGGATGTACCGGCGGAATTTTATATCAGCCGCCTGATCACGCGGTACTTCTCTTACTGGGAGGATGAGAGCGGCGAGCTGGTGATCCGCGGGGATGAAGAAGCGCTGTACCAGGTTCTGAGCGAGGGAATGCCGCAGTTTCAGGAGGTGGGCGAGGTATGGCTGTCAGAGTCTGTCCGCCATCTGCGCGTCCTGCCCCCGCCGGAAGTGTCGATGGGGGTTTCTCTTGGAGGCGGCTGGCTGGATCTGAAGATTGAGACGGCGGGAATCGACCCGGCGGAGCTTTTGCAGGTACTCAGTGAATACCGCCAAAAAAAGAAATATTACCGCATGAAAAATGGCGAATTTTTGCAGCTTTCGGGCGGCGGCCTGCAGGCGCTTGACAGCCTGACTGCGGATCTGGGACTGACAAAGAGTGAATTTCAGGCGGGGGAGGCGAAGATACCTGCCTACCGTGCTTTTTATCTGGACAGTCTCTCGGGCGACGGCAGGATGAAACTGTTTCAGCGGGATGAAGCCTACGGGATGATGGTGCGCGATCTAAAAACGGCGCAGAGTGTCAGCTATGCGGTTCCGGCGGTGCTGGAAAAGACGCTGCGGGAATACCAGAAGATCGGATATACGTGGATGCGGACGCTGGCACGGTATCATTTCGGCGGGATCCTGGCAGATGATATGGGACTGGGAAAAACGCTGCAGGTGATTGCGCTTCTGACGGCATTTTATCAGGAAAAAACCGAGCAGAAAGCGGCTGGAAATGAAGGCAGTGGGGCAGAATTACCTCTTCCGTCTTTGATCGTCTGCCCGGCGTCGCTCGTCTACAACTGGGGACAGGAATTTGCCCGGTTTTCGCCGGAGATCCGCGTGCTTCTGATTGCCGGGACGGCGAAAGAACGGCAGGAACAGCTGGAGGAGCAGATGCGGATGGAGGCGTCTGAGGGGGCGCAGGTGATCATCACGTCCTATGATCTGTTGAAACGGGATCGGGCGGCGTATCTGGGACGCACGTTTGAATATGAGATTATTGACGAGGCGCAGGTCATTAAAAATGCAAAGACACAGGGCGCGAAGGCGGTAAAGGAGATTTCGGCGAATGCCCGTTTCGCTCTGACGGGAACGCCGGTGGAAAACCGGCTCAGCGAGCTTTGGAGCATTTTTGATTTCCTGATGCCGGGATTTTTATACAGTTACCGGAAGTTCCGTGAGCGGTATGAGCTGCCGATCGTGAAAAATCAGGATCCGGAAGCATTGACGGCACTGCGGCGGATGACGGGACCGTTTGTCCTGCGCCGCTTGAAAAAGGATGTGCTGCGGGAGCTTCCGGGCAAGGAAGAGAGGATCGTTTATTCGGCGGCGTCGGGGCGGCAGCAGAAGCTTTATACGGCGTCGGCGTTGAAACTGAAAGAGGCGCTGGCTGGCGGCGCGTGGTCGGGTAATGGAAAATTGGAAGTGCTTTCCCAGCTCATGCGGCTGCGCCAGATTTGCTGCGATCCGGCACTCTGTTTTGAAGATTATACGGGAGAATCGGCGAAGCTGGAGACCTGTGTTTCGCTGATCGCATCGGCGTCTGCGGCGGGACATAAGATCCTGCTCTTTTCCCAGTTTGCCTCGATGCTGGAGCGGATTCGGGAACGCCTTTTACAGGAGGGCATTTCGTCCCATCTTCTGGTCGGCGCGACCCCGAAGGAAGAACGCAGCCGGATGGTGCAGGCGTTTGCCTCGGATGAGGTTCCGGTGTTCCTTATTTCCCTGAAAGCCGGGGGAACGGGACTCAACCTGACGGCGGCGGATATCGTGATTCATTACGATCCGTGGTGGAATGTGGCAGCGCAGAACCAGGCGACCGACCGCGCGTACCGGATCGGGCAGGAAAAGCCGGTCACGGTATACAAACTGATCTTAAAGGATACGATAGAAGAAAATCTTTTGAAGCTGCAGAATGCGAAGCTTGCGCTGGCGGCGCAGGTGGTTTCAGAGGGAATGGTTTCACTGAGCGATTTGAGCCAGAATGAACTGATGGAGCTGTTTGAACAGAATCCATAAAAAAATTTGCAGAAATAACGGGCAGGAGGAAAAAGCGTGAAGCAATGGAAACGATACAAATCATATATACTGCCATATAAGAGCGCCTTTATTCTGGGACCGCTCATGATGGTAACGGAGGTGCTGGGTGAGATTCTGCTGCCCAAATTTATGTCGATGATTATTAACCATGGCGTGGCGCAGAAAGACGGCGGATACATTCTCAAAATGGGACTTGTGATGGCGATTACCTCCTTTTTGATGGCGGCAGGCGGCATTCTGGGGGCATATTTTGCAGCGAAGGCGTCGATTTCCTTTACCAGCGATCTGCGCCGCGACTTATTTGCCAGAGTGCAGCAGTTTTCATTTAAAAATATCGATACGTTCAGCACGGGATCGCTGGTAACCCGTCTGACGAACGATATCCAGCAGGTACAGAACCTGATTATGATGGGACTTCGGATGATGCTGCGCGCGCCGGGCATGTTCCTGGGGGCACTTGTGATGGCGTTCTGGATGAATGCGGAACTGGCAGCTGTCATCCTGGTGGTGATTCCGCTTCTGACGGCGGCGATCGTCTGGATCCTACGGACTGCATACCCGCGGTTTACGGCCATGCAGAAAGCGCTGGATACGCTCAATAGCGGCATCCAGGAGGTGCTGACGAACGTGCGGGTGGTGAAATCCTTTGTGCGGGAAGACTACGAGGAAAAGCGGTTTGCCGACACGAACCGGGAGCTCAAGGAGGCAGGGCTGCGGGCGCTGAAGATCGTAATTGCGACGATGCCGGTCATGATGTTCGCGATGAATGTGACGACACTGGCAGTTGTCTGGTTCGGCGGAAACCTGATTATCGGCGGACGGATGGCGGTCGGGGATCTGACGGCATTTACGACCTACATTGTACAGATTCTGATGTCACTTATGATGCTCTCAATGGTATTTTTGCAGAGTTCCCGCGCGATGGCGTCCATCCGGCGAATCGATGAGGTGCTGGATGAGCCGATTGATCTGAGCGATGAAAATGCATCACAGAAGGACCGGAAGGTTGAGAAAGGACGCGTGGAATTTAAGGATGTTTCCTTTTCCTACCGCGAAGGCGGTGAGCCGGTTCTATCCCACATCAGCCTGACGGCAGAGCCGGGAGAGACGATCGGCATCCTCGGTGCGACCGGAAGCGGAAAAACGTCGCTGGTACAGCTGATTCCCCGCCTCTATGATGTGACAGAGGGGAGTGTGCGGGTGGATGGTATCGATGTGCGGGAGTATTCCTTGAAAAATCTCCGGGACGGCGTTGGCATGGTTTTACAGAAAAACGTCCTGTTTTCCGGCACGATCGAGGAAAACCTGCGCTGGGGTGATGAGACGGCGACGGAGGAAGAAGTGCGGCGGGCAGCAGTGTATGCGCAGGCAGATTCCTTTGTGAATTTGTTTGCCGAAGGCTACAAAACGGAGATGGGACAGGGCGGCGTCAATGTATCCGGCGGTCAGAAACAACGGCTGTGCATCGCAAGGGCACTCTTAAAGAAGCCGAAGATCCTGATTCTCGACGACAGCACCAGTGCGGTCGATACGGCAACGGAGGCGGCGATCCGGACGGCATTCCGGGAAGATTTGAAAGATACGACGAAATTTATTATCGCACAGCGGCTGAGTTCGCTGGAATACGCGGATCGGATTCTCGTCCTTGAGGACGGCAGGATTATCGGAGAGGGAACGCAGGAGAAGCTGCTGGCATCCTGTGAGGCGTACCGGGAGATCTATGAGACGCAATATGGAAAACGGGCAGACGGGGAGGGGATGGCATGATGGATGAAAAACAGATTGAAAGCCTGAAACGCCGATATGGCAGCCGCATAGCCGACGCGCCGAAACGCCGCCGGGGACCGGAACGGATGGCGGTCATGAAGGGCGGAAAGCCCAAGGCGGGCGGTCAGACGATGCTGCGCCTGCTTTCATACTTAAAACGCGACCGGATGGCGATGACAGCCGCCTTTTTCTGTGTGATCCTGGGGACGGTGACGAATCTGGCGGGCGCCTATATGCTGCGCCCGATCATCAACCGGTATATTGTGCCTTTAGATGGCAGCCGGGGCGATGTGGCGGGGCTGTTCCGTTCCCTGTGCGTGATGGGAGCGGTTTATTTAGTCAGCGTTGCCGCTGCCTATATGCAGTCGCGCATCATGCTGCAGGTGGCGCAGAACGCGCTGCAGCGGCTGCGGGAAGAGCTGTTTAACCATATGCAGACGCTTCCGCTCCGGTTTTATGATACCGGCAGCAACGGCGATCTGATGAGCCGTTTTACAAACGATGTGGATACGATCGGCATGATGCTCAGCAGTACGCTGGTGCAGCTTTTATCCGGCGCACTCAGTATTGTGGGAACGCTGGTGCTGATGATTTACACGAACGTGTGGCTGACGGTGATTACGCTTGCCATGATGCCGGTGATGCTGCGTGCCGGTAAATTTGTTGCCGGACGGAGCCAGAAATATTTCTCTGCCCAGCAGGCGGCGCTTGGCGCGATGAACGGCTATATTGAGGAGACCGTGCAGGGGCAGAAGGTCGTCAAGGTATTCTGCCATGAGGAGATCGCAGAGGAAGAATTTGGATGGCTCAATGCGGATCTGAAAGAAAAACAGATCCGGGCACAGTTTTTCGGCGGTGTGATGGGACCGGTCATGAACAATTTAAGCCAGTTAAATTATGGACTGACAGCCTGCATTGGCGGTCTGCTCTGTGTGTTCCGGAATTTTGATGTTGGTGGACTGACCGTATTTTTAGGTTTTTCGCGGCAATTTTCCAGACCGATCAACGAGCTTTCCATGCAGGTTGGAAACGTATTTTCGGCGCTGGCAGGCGCGGAGCGCGTGTTTGCTGTGCTGGATGCGGAACCGGAGGCGGCAGATGCGCCGGATGCGGTTTCGATCGCGCCGATCCGCGGTGAGGTGGTGCTTGACCATGTGACTTTCGGCTATGAGCCGGGGCAGGTGATTTTGAAGGATATTTCGCTCTATGCGAAGCCGGGACAGAAGATCGCCTTTGTCGGTTCGACGGGAGCCGGAAAAACGACGATCACGAATCTGATCAACCGTTTTTATGATATACAGGGCGGCTCGATCACGGTGGACGGCGTCGATGTCCGCCGGATGCACCGGAAGGAGCTGCGGGAAAATATCGCGATGGTTCTGCAGGATACGCATCTTTTTACCGGCACGGTACGGGAAAATATTCGATACGGGCGGCTGGATGCCACGGATGAAGAAGTTGTTGAGGCGGCAAAAACGGCATCGGCGCATTCCTTTATCATGCGTCTGCCGGATGGGTATGACACGATGCTGGAGGGCGACGGTGCAAACTTAAGCCAGGGACAGCGCCAGCTATTAAACATTGCGCGGGCAGCAGTTTCTAAAGCACCGATCCTGATTCTGGATGAGGCGACGAGTTCGGTCGATACGCGGACGGAGAAGCACATCGAGCACGGCATGGACCGGCTGATGGCGGACCGGACGACCTTTGTCATCGCCCACCGGCTTTCGACAGTCCGCAACGCCAATGCGATCATGGTGCTGGAGCACGGGCAGATCATTGAGCGCGGCGACCATGAAGATCTGCTGGCGCAGAAAGGGCGGTATTTTGAGCTGTATACCGGAATGAAGGAGCTGGAATAAGGCTTTCGTTGAGAATTAAATGAGAATTTGTTTCCTGTACGCGTGAACTCACCTATATTGAAAAACGGATGGATCTAGTGTATAATGGGAACACTTGAAATTTTTAAGTAAAATCGGATCGCGTAAGCTGGAAAATAGAGCCGGATCCGTGGCAAATTTTGTACCGTTAGGAGGAATATCTATGAGTATCCGAGTTGGAATTTTAGGATATGGAAATCTGGGACGCGGCGTGGAGTGTGCGATCCGCCAGAATCCGGATATGGAACTGAAAGCAGTATTTACACGGCGTGCGCCGGAAACGGTCAAGATCCTGACCGAGGGCGTACCGGTTTATCATGTAAATGAGGCAGAGGCGAAGAAAGACGAGATCGACGTTTTGATTCTCTGCGGCGGTTCGGCTACGGATCTGCCGGTTCAGACCCCGAAATATGCACAGTGGTTTAACGTAGTGGACAGCTTCGATACCCATGCAAAGATTCCAGAGCATTTCGCAGCAGTCGATGAGTCCGCACAGAAATCCGGAAAGGTTGGCATCATCTCCGTTGGCTGGGATCCGGGTATGTTCTCCCTGAACCGTCTCTATGCAGCTGCATGCCTGCCGGAGGGCGAAAATTATACATTCTGGGGCAAGGGCGTCAGCAGGGACATTCCGATGCGATCCGCCGGATCGAGGGCGTCAAGGATGCCAGACAGTACACAATCCCAGTTGAAAGTGCACTGGAGGCAGTCAGAAGCGGCAGCAGCCCAGAGCTGACCACCCGCGAAAAACACACCAGAGAGTGCTTTGTTGTGGCAGAAGAGGGAGCGGATCAGGCAAAGATCGAGAATGAGATCAAGACCATGCCGAACTACTTTTCTGATTATGACACAACGGTTCATTTCATCACCGAAGAAGAACTGAAACGCGATCACAACCGTCTCCCGCACGGTGGTTTCGTACTCCGCAGCGGTAAGACCGGCTGGAACAAAGAGAACCACCATATCATCGAGTACAGCTTAAAGCTGGATTCCAACCCGGAATTTACTTCCTCCATCATCGTGGCATACGCACGCGCGGCATACAAGATGAACCAGGAAGGCCAGAAAGGCTGCAAGACCGTCTTTGATGTGGCACCGGCATATCTGTCGGCAGAGAGTGGGGCGGATCTGCGGAAGAAGTATCTGTAATAATTTCAAATTTTCCTTTCAACTTGTATTGTCGCTTAAAATGAAGTAAAATGTAAGACAGATTTGCATGATTTGTACCTGCGCAGCACTGGCAAAATCCGTTAAAGTCCGCGCAATGAGTGAACGTAACTTTACGTTTGCGGGAGCTGGCGGGTAGGAGAAAAGCGAAAATACATACAGGAAGGACAATATACGATGAATATATGGAAAAAATCCGTGCGTTCCCTCTGCCTGGGAATGGCACTTATGATGTCTGTGTCATGGACGGCATTTGCTGCGACAGATGGGGCGACCGGTCCGGGACAGGCGGCAGGAGGCTCGGTCTCCGGCGCAGTTCCTTCGGGAGCAACGGTTACTTCACAGAATGCAGCTCAGCCGACGGTGGCAGCGCAGGGCGCAGTGCTCTATGATGCGACGCACAACCAGTTCCTGTTTTCCAAGAATGCGGATACGCAGTATTATCCAGCCAGCATCACGAAGCTGATGACGGCGCTTCTGGTAGCGGAAAACTGTAATCTGAGTGATACGGTAACCTTTTCCCAGACGGCAGTTTCGAATCTGGAATCGGGCGCGGTGACGCTGCAGGTCAAGGCGGGCGATACCTTTACGGTTAAGGACTGTCTCTATGGTCTGCTTTTAAAATCGGCAAATGAGGTGGCAAACGGACTGGCGGAGCATGTGTCCGGCAGTGTCAGCGCGTTTGCGGATAAGATGAATGAGAAGGCAGCGTCTTTAGGATGCACACATACGCATTTTGCAAACCCGAACGGTCTGAACAATGCGAACCATTTTACAACCGCACATGATATGGCGCTGATTGCAAATGCTGCATTCAATAATGCGACGGTGCGTCAGGTTGCATCGACCCTGCATTACGATTTCCCGGCGACTGCCAGCGTGCCGACGGTGCGGACGCTTACGATGGGACATAAGATGCTCAATCCGGCAAATTCCCAGTACTATGAGGGAATCATAGGCGGAAAGACCGGTTATACCTCCCTGGCAGGCAACACGCTGGTAACGTGTGCAGAGCGAAATGGCGTGCGCCTGATTGCAGTTATTTTAAAGAGTTCGCAGACCCATTATGACGATACGAAGAAGCTGCTGGACTATGGTTTTGCAGTGGCGGGAAGCGCATCCGGCACACCGGCTGGCACGAACACCTCGGTATCGGATGCGGCGAACAACAGTACGTCAAATTCCAGCAAGCCGTCCGGCAATACGACCAGCAAAAATACCTCTTCTTCCGGCAGCCAGGGTGGACCGGGTAGCTCTGGAGCTGGCAATGCAGCTGCTCAGGGCGACGGTGCGTGGCAGCAGTTTGGAAATGAATGGAAATACCTGAAAGCAAACGGAACCTACGCGGCAAATGAGAGTCTCCTGATCAAGGGGGAGACATACTATTTCCATGCAGATGCGTGGATGGCGCGTGACTGGCAGATGGTAAACGGCTCCTGGCATTATTATACCGAAAGCGGGGCTATGGCGAAGAGCCGCTGGATTCAGACGAATGGATACTGGTATTATGTGAGTGCTGACGGAGCATTGTTTGTCAATGGAACGACACCGGACGGATATAGAGTCGATGCGAATGGTGTCTGGATTCAGAAATAAAGAAGAGCATAAAACGGAGCCGACCGGCAGAAAAGACCGGGGCGGCTCCGTTTTTCACAGCTCTGCGGCCGCAAAAAGACCGGCGGAACAGCTGGCAGATGGGGGTGATGTTATTATAGTGTGATCAATTCATACTCCCGGCTTCCCAGACCGATCTTCTCCGCGTGTGCCAGGCAGCTTTTCCACTCAGATTCTGGTGTGGAATTTGTGAAATGGTCATGGTGATCGTGGAAATCCGGATCAGCAAGATGTTTTGCAAGCTGGCTGCCCGGCATCGGAGCAGCGGCCAGACAGGCGTCCACACAGGCCTGATCGAGTGCCAGCGGATCGAAAGAAGCAAACATACCAAGATTTGGAAGGATCGGTACGTCATTTTCACCGTGGCAGTCGCAGTTCGGGGAGACGTCAACGACCAGGGAAATATGGAAGTTTGGACGTCCATCCACAACGGCTTTTGTGTATTCCGCCATACGGCAGTTTAACAGCTCGTTGGCTGCGTTGTTGTCAAATTCGATCGCGTCAAAGTTGCAGGCGCCGAGACACCGTCCGCAGCCGACGCAGTGCTCAGCATCCACGTGCATTTTTCTGGAGGCTTCATCGAAAACGAGACCGCCGTTGGCACATTCCTTCTGACAGCGGCGGCAGCCCGGCAGAGCTTTTCCTTGACGTGTGGTTTTCCACTGCTGTGCTGATCGGTCTTACCGGCGCGAGAACCGCAGCCCATGCCGATATTTTTGATCGTACCGCCGAAGCCGGTCATCTCATGTCCCTTGAAATGGGTCAGGCTGATAAAGACATCGGCGTCCATGACGGCGCGGCCGATCTTAGCTTCTTTGATGTATTCGCCTCCGGCCACCGGAACAGCGATGTCATCGGTGCCTTTTAATCCATCACCGATGATGATTGGACATCCAACAGTCAACGGGGTAAATCCGTTTTCCCAGGCGCATTCCAGGTGCTCGAGCGCATTCTTGCGGCTGCCTGGATACATCGTATTGCAGTCTGTTAAAAATGGTTTGCCGCCCAGCTCTTTGATGACATCAACAACGGCTTTGGCATAATTCGGACGCAGATAACTGATATTTCCAAGTTCACCAAAGTGCATCTTGATAGCGACAAATTTACCATCCATATCGATGGAACCGATCCCGGCTTTACGGATCAGTTTTTTTAATTTGGTAGGGAGACCGTCGCCAAATGCAATGGTGTGGAAATCTGTAAAATATACCTTTGCTTTTTCGGTTTTTGACATATGAATACCTCCTGATAGATGGCTTTTTTTGATTTTTTCTCAGTCGAGAAGACGCCCACCTCTTTAGGTGGCGAGTAATAGTAAAGTGATAAAAATATCAATTCTATTATACCGGAATCGGGTGGATGTGTCAAAAATTTACTTTTCTTTTTAATGTAGTTCCTATATAATAGGAAAATACGGAAAAAGCAGATTTCAGCTGCAGGAGGATTCTGGCAAGATACCTGTATCTGGAAACCTGCTTTTGAAAATACAAGGGGACTTGTCTGCATAGAAGGGACAGTGACCCGGGCAGGAGATGACAGTATGAGAAATGCACCGGTTATCTATATCGTGGTGCCTTGCTACAACGAAGAGGAAGTTCTGCCATTGACGGCAGAATTTTTAGGTAAAAAATTAGATGATTTAACCCGCAGCCGCCGGATTCATCCGGGAAGCCGGGTGCTGATGGTAGACGACGGTTCGAAGGATAGAACATGGAAGCTGATCGAGGAACTCCATGAGAAGGACGAGCGGTTTGCAGGTGTGAAGCTGAGCCGCAACCGCGGTCATCAGAACGCGCTTTTAGCCGGGCTTTTTGAGGCGGCGAGACGGCGGTGTGACGCGGCGATCTCGATGGATGCCGATCTGCAGGATGATGTGGACGCATGCGACGCGATGATCGAGCGGTATATGGCTGGCTGTGACATCGTGTACGGTGTGCGCCGCCACAGGGCGACGGATACATTTTTTAAGCGTACAACTGCGCTGGGATTTTATAAGATTATGAATGCGCTGGGAGCGAACACCGTGTATAATCATGCGGATTACCGCCTGATGAGCCGGAGGGCACTGGAAGGGCTGGCGGAATTTTCGGAGGTCAATCTGTTTCTGCGCGGGATTGTCCCGATGATCGGCTATCCGTCCGATGTGGTATATTATGACCGTAAAGAGCGGGCAGCAGGGGAGAGCAAATATCCGCTGAAAAAGATGCTGGCTTTTGCGATCGAGGGCATCACTTCGCTGAGCACAAAGCCGATCCGGATGATTACGTTCATGGGAATTGCGGCATTTTTTGTCAGTATTGGATTCCTTATCTGGGCGGTGGTTGATTTCTTCCGGGGCAATACGATCACCGGCTGGGCGAGCATGATGGTATCGCTCTGGTTTATCGGCGGACTGCTTCTTCTCTCGGTCGGAATCGTCGGAGAGTATGTCGGAAAGATTTATCTGGAGTCGAAGCACCGCCCGCGCTATATCATTGAGAGCCGCACGCCGGATCGCATCCGCGAGCGTGAGAAAGGGCGCAGCCGGAAACAGGAGATGCCAGGAGAAAATTTGCGCCGCAGCCGTGCAGAAGCACGGGAACTCCAGACATCAAAAAGAAGAGAAGCTGTGCAAAAACCGGAGCAGGAGTGAAATAGCTCTAAAAAATAGCTCTTAAAAATTCAGGAAACACTTGACAAACCCGGAAAATGGGTGTATCTTCATAAACAAATAATTCCTATCAGGAATAAGGGAATATAAGCTGAAAGGGGACAGGTCCGATGCGTCAGAGTAAAGCCATGCAGATGAATATGATGATGAACGGCATGTGTATGATGTGCTGTCATATTTGTGTGCATGAAAGACGGAACGGGCTGGTCGGATAGACCTGTAAGTATAGCATAGGAAGCCGCGATCCGTACTGGATTCGCGGCTTTTTTGTGTCATAGGAAATTCCTTGAAATTCCTTATGACACAAAAAGGCACTAACTGCTTCCTGTGACAGAAAAACAGTAGTGGCATCTTTTATGCGACAGGGTATCAATGCTGTATATTCGGAAAAAGAGAGGGGAAAAGACAATGGAGCAGAGAAAGGAAGCGATCATCTGCCTGGAAGGACTGGGAAAGCAATTCCAGACAACGAACGGAACGGTGACCGCGTTAGATGATATTAACCTGGAAATCCTGCAGGGTGAGATTTTTGGAATTATCGGTCTGTCGGGTGCAGGAAAGAGTACGCTGGTCCGGTGTATCAATTATCTGGAGATACCGACGGCGGGACGGGTTATTTTTGAGGGACAGAACCTGTCGATGATGAAGGAGTCGGAGATTCGGAAAGCCAGACAGTCGATGGGGATGATTTTCCAGCAGTTCAATCTTCTGGCACAGAGAAATGTACTCCAGAATGTGTGCTTTCCGATGGAGATTGCCGGTGTCCCGAAAGCAGAGGCGAAGAAACGGGCGGCTGAGCTTTTAAAATTAGTCGGTCTGGAAGAACGGATGAAGGCATATCCGGCACAGCTCTCCGGCGGACAGAAGCAGCGTGTGGCGATTGCACGTGCGATGTCCACGAACCCGAAGGTGTTGCTTTGCGATGAGGCGACGAGTGCGCTCGACCCGAATACGACAAAATCGATTTTGGAGCTTCTCAAGAAGATTAACCGCGAACTCGGCATTACTGTGATCGTGATTACCCATGAGATGGCAGTTATTGAGTCTATCTGTGACCGTGTGGCGATCATCGACCACAGCCACATTGCAGAGTCTGGCAAGGTATCAGAGATTTTCTCCGGTCCGAAGTCGGAGATTGGGCGGCAGCTGATTCTAGGAGAGACGGCAGGGCAGAAGACAAGCTTTGCCAGAGCGCGCCAGATCCGCGTTATTTTCAATGGACAGGAATCTTCGGAGCCAATTATTTCTAATATGGTATTAGCCTGCAAGGTTCCGGTCAATATCCTTCTCGCGGATACCCACGATATCGGGGGCAAGGCGATGGGACAGATGCTTCTGCAGCTCCCGGAGGACGAGGTAGATGCAGGGCGTATCTGCAATTATTTAAAAACGGTCGGTGTGACCTATGAGGAGGTGCGCTAAGATGGTATTTGATGCGAAGACAGTCAGTATGCTGGTAAAAGAGACCTGGAGAACCTTATATATGGTAGGTCTTTCTTCCCTGATTTCTTATTTGATCGGCATCCCGCTCGGCGTGGCGCTGGTTGTAACCGATAAAGACGGCATCCGTCCGGTGCCGCTGTTCAACAAAGTGGCGGGCGTGATTGTCAACCTGCTCCGTTCGGTGCCGTTTATCATCCTGTTAGCGATGGTAATGCCGCTGACCCGCGCGATCGTGGGAAAGACGATCGGAGCAAATGCGGCAGTTGTACCGCTGGTAATCGCGGCGTTCCCGTACATCAGTCGTATGGTAGAGGCATCATTAAAGGAAATTGATGCAGGCGTGATTGAAGCAGCAAAATCAATGGGCGCTTCAACCTGGCAGATTATTTTCAAGGTGCTGCTTCCGGAGTCCAAGCCGTCCCTGTTAGTCGGCGCGGCGATTTCGATCACGACAATCCTCGGATATTCTGCGATGGCAGGCTGTGTCGGCGCCGGCGGTCTGGGCGATGTGGCGATCCGATATGGATACCACCGTTATCAGGCAGATATGATGCTGGTTACCGTTGTGATTCTGGTTATTATCGCACAGCTGATTCAGGAGATCTTTACGCGGAGTTCGAGAAGAAGTGATAAGAGAATCCGTTAATAAGATATTTACAGAAATGAAATGCAGCCTATCGTCTGTGGCAGATGCAGGACATTTCTGAAATATAAATTTAAACACACAAAGAGGAGGAGATCACTATGAAAAAATCATTCTTAGGAACCACATTCCTGGCACTGTTGGCAGCTGCATCCTTAGCAGGCTGCTCTTCCAGCTCGAATGAGACAACTGCTGAGACTGCTGCAGAGACAGCAGAGGAGAGCACCGCAGAGGCTAAAGAGGCAGACGGCGATCTGGAGAGCTGGTAGTAGGCGCAAGCCCGGCACCGCACGCTGAGATCCTGGAAGCTGCAAGAGACCTTCTGGCAGACAAGGGCTACGATCTGGAGATCGTAGAGTATACTGATTATGTACAGCCGAACAACGCACTGGAGTCCGGCGATCTGGATGCAAACTACTTCCAGCACAAACCATATCTGGATACCTTCAATGAGGAAAATGGCACTCACCTGGTAAGTGCAGGTGCAATTCATTATGAGCCATTCGGCATCTACGCAGGCAAGAGCGATTCTTTAGATGAGCTGGCTGACGGCGCAGAGGTTCTGGTGCCAAACGATGTAACCAACGAGGCAAGAGCACTTCTGCTTCTTCAGGATCAGGGTCTTCTGACACTGAAAGAAGATGCAGGTCTGACCGCAACTATCAATGATATTACAGAGAACCCGAAGAACCTGGATATCGTAGAGCTTGAGGCAGCACAGCTTCCGCGTTCCTTACAGGATGCTGATATTGCAGTTATCAACGGCAACTACGCAATCGAGGCTGGTTTAAAGGTAACCGATGCTCTGGCAGTAGAGGCTTCTGATTCTCTGGCAGCCCAGACATACGGAAATGTCGTAGCAGTCCGTGAAGGTGACGAGGAGAGCGACAAGACAAAAGCTCTGATGGAAGTCCTGACAAGTGATGATATCAAAGAGTTCATCGAGACGAAGTATGATGGAGCGGTTGTTCCGCTGTTTTAATTGACGGCAGGAATTTGATTACAGCAATGAAATGGGGAAGAGGCGGATGCTTTGCGGTGAAAACCGCAGGCGGAGGCCTCTTCTTTCGATTTATGGGAATGTGCGTCAGATGCAAAACGTTTTGCGTGAATTTTTTAGAATCATGTGATAGAATAAAACAAAAAAAGGGATAAAGGTGACAGGTGGGTGATAAGAATGGAAATTCATATACAGAATAGGAAAAAGGGCTTTACGCTGGCGGAGCTTTTGGTAGTCGTTGCGATTGTTGCCATTTTAGCTGCAATTTCTATTCCTATTTTCACCAGGCAGCTGGAGGCCAGCCGGGAGGCCACGGATCTTGCCAATGTCCGTTCTGCCTATGCAGAGGTGATGGCAGCGGTCATGATTGAGGATACAGAGAATGAAGTGAAGGTTGTAAAGCTGAAGCAGAAAAAAGCAAAATGGCAGTCGCATGACCCGGTGACGATAGGTGGAGTGATGCATTATAATGATCAGAGTGATACGGCCAACTGGATTGGTTATCCGGTTCCGGGTGGGGAGTGTGAAGTTTCCTATCAGCCAAATTCGGGAGTGCTTTTTAACTGGAAAGGTGGAAATGGTGCAGGTGGTTCGGAACAGAAATATACGTTTAATATCAATTGCGATATGCATGCGCCCTTGAATAACAGCGGCGTATTGGAAATGCTGGGTAATAACAACAATTTTGAAATTGATTCCAACTGTACAAAATCCAATATGCTTCCAAAGATACAGGCAAAGATTGAGGAGGACAGCCTGTTAAAAAAGGGAACCTGGGCCTATCTGGGAGATGCGAAGGATAAGTCAAAGCGATATTTATTCTGGACATCTGTAGATATATCGTCAGATTCGGTTGGTGCAGGAAAGAAGATACCGGTTATTATCAGTACAGCAGATGGAAGGTTTTATATTTCGGAAACAACTACCGCTATTCGAAAGAATACAGCTGGTAACTATGTGGCAATCGCCGATCATCGAACTCCAAAACAGTATACGGAATATCTTTCGAATGATAAAAAGTATGAGAATCTGCAGGAGGCATATGATGCATACGCAAAGCTGGTGACGGATGGGACGTATCAACAATATAAGGATACGTTGCCGAAATAGGGGCTGTGCAGCTGTTACAGCTGGGCGTCTTTAAAGTGGGAAGAGCCAGGGCATATGTTACTGTTCACGCATACGTGCCCAGTAACGGAATTTGCCGTGGCTTCGCATTTAAATACGGCAAATTCCTGCTGCCACCACGTTTTCTTACGGCACTTTCGGTTCCAAAAGTGCCTACCTGTGAACAGTAACGGGCATATATCATTTATCAACCTGTGCCGAAAACCTTGACATTTTCCTGAAAAACCTCTATGATAACAAGGAACTGAAAAATGAAAGGCAGTGAAGAAGAGGAGTACACATAGAAGCCCTGACAGAGAGAACCGCGCAGGTTGAGAGACGGTTCCGGGAAACGGATGTGGAAGGTAGCTTCGGAGCCGGATTTCTGAAAAACCGCGTTCTGCTATGACTTAGGAATGCTGTGAAAGAGAGTGGTGGATAAGAGATCCCGGGAGTTCCCGTTATAGAATCAAGAGGATTGGGGTAAAGTCTGGATGTGTGCAAAGAAAACACCGGCAGGCGGAAATCCTGATTGAATTAAGGTGGTACCGCGTATATGACGCCCTTTGCAGATGATATGTCTGCAAGGGGCTTTTTTCATGTAATGGAAAATTCCTTGGAATTCCCTATTACACAAAAGGCACATTCTTTTTCATAGGAAACGCGCTTCGGAAAGGACAAAACAGATGAAAAAACAGGGTCCGCTGACAAGCTGTGATACGTGCGGCAATTATGTCTATGACGATGATTATGGGTATTATCTGTGCGAGGCAGATCTGGATGAGGACGAGATGGCGGCATTTTTAAGCAACCAGCGTTTTGTCTGCCCGTACTACCAGACGGATGATGAGTACAAGATTGTCCGGAAACAGATGTAAGAAACTGCATCGGAAATTACACAAAATGAAGGTAAACAAGATGCGGTTCATGATAGAATGCGAGGATAAACAGCATTTGATGAGTTAAAACACAAAAGGAGAATCGATCAATGAAAGAACTGGAAAAGACATATAATCCGGCGGATATTGAAGATCGCCTGTATCAGAAATGGCTGGACAGCAAATATTTCCACGCCGATGCAGAGCGTGGACGCAGAAACGGCAAGAAGCCGTTCACGATTGTGATGCCGCCGCCAAATATTACCGGACAGCTTCATATGGGACATGCGCTGGATAACACCATGCAGGATATCCTGATCCGTTACAAGAGAATGCAGGGCTATGAGGCACTGTGGCAGCCGGGTACCGACCATGCGCGATCGCAACGGAGGTTAAGGTTATCAATAAGCTGAAAGAGCAGGGCATTGACAAGCATGATCTGGGTCGTGAGGGCTTCCTGGAGAAAGCATGGGAGTGGAAAGAAGAGTACGGCAGCCGTATCGTAAAACAGCTTCACAAGCTGGGTTCCTCCGCTGACTGGGACCGCGAGCGTTTCACGATGGACGAGGGCTGTTCCGAGGCGGTTCTGGAAGTATTTACCAGACTGTATGAAAAAGGTTATATTTACAAGGGATCCCGTATCATCAACTGGTGCCCGGTCTGCCAGACTTCCATTTCGGATGCCGAGGTAGAGCATGAGGAGCAGGACGGCTTTTTCTGGCACATCAATTACCCGATCGTCGGCGAAGAGGGACGTTTCGTCGAGATCGCAACCACCCGTCCGGAGACGCTGTTAGGCGATACTGCGGTAGCTGTCAACCCGGAGGATGAGCGCTACAAGGATATCGTAGGCAAGATGTTAAAACTGCCGCTGACCGACCGAGAGATTCCAGTCATCGCGGATGAGTATGTAGATAAAGAGTTCGGTACCGGCTGCGTAAAGATCACACCGGCACATGACCCGAACGACTTTGAGGTAGGAAAACGCCACAACCTGGAAGAGATCTGCATCATGAATGACGATGCAACCATCAGCGTACCGGGCAAATATCAGGGCATGGACCGCTACGAGGCGAGAAAAGCCATGGTAGAGGATCTGAAGGAAATGGGACTTTTAGTCAAAGTCGTTCCGCATTCCCACAACGTAGGTACTCACGACCGCTGCGGCACAACCGTAGAGCCGATGGTAAAACCACAGTGGTTTGTCAAGATGGAAGAGATGGCGAAACCGGCGGTAGAGGCACTTAAATCCGGCAGACTTAAATTCGTTCCGGAGAGCTTCGGAAAGACCTATCTGCACTGGCTTGAGGGCATCCGTGACTGGTGTATTTCCCGTCAGCTCTGGTGGGGACACCGGATTCCGGCTTATTATTGTGATGACTGCGGCGAGATGACTGTTGCCAAGAGCGCACCGGCGGTATGCCCGAAATGCGGCGGCACCCACCTGCATCAGGATGAGGACACGCTGGATACCTGGTTCTCCTCCGCCCTGTGGCCGTTCTCTACGCTCGGCTGGCCGAAGGACACACCGGAATATGAATATTTCTATCCGACCGATGTGCTGGTAACCGGATACGATATCATTTTCTTCTGGGTTATCCGTATGGTATTCTCCGGTCTGGAGCAGACTGGCAAAGAGCCGTTCCACACCGTCCTGATCCACGGTCTGGTACGCGACTCCCAGGGACGCAAGATGAGTAAATCCCTTGGAAATGGTATCGATCCGCTTGAGGTTATCGACAAGTACGGCGCCGATGCACTTCGTATGACCCTGATGACCGGTAACGCACCGGGCAACGATATGCGCTTCTATTGGGAGCGTGTGGAAGCCAGCCGTAACTTTGCAAACAAGGTATGGAATGCATCCCGTTTCATTATGATGAACATCGAAAAAGCGCCGGTAACGGATGTGAAGCTTTCTGACCTGCAGATGGCTGACCGCTGGATCCTCTCCAAGGTCAACACGCTGGCAAAAGATGTTACCGAGAACATGGATAAGTACGAGCTGGGAATCGCTCTCCAGAAGGTTTACGATTTCATCTGGGAGGAGTTCTGCGACTGGTACATCGAGATGGTAAAACCGAGACTCTGGTCCGAGGAAGACACCACCAAGGCAGCTGCACTCTGGACCCTGAAAACGGTTCTGATTCAGTCCTTGAAACTGCTGCATCCATATATGCCGTTCATCACCGAGGAAATCTTCTGCAACCTGCAGGATGAGGAACCGTCCATCATGATTTCTTCCTGGCCGGAGTACAAGGATGAGTGGAATTTCGCAGACGAGGAGAAAGCTGTAGAGACGATCAAGGATGCAGTCCGCGCGATCCGCGGCGTCCGCACATCCATGAACGTACCGCCGAGCAAGAAGGCAAAAGTATACGTTGTATCCGAGGATCCGGAAGTTCTGGCCATCTTCGAGCACAGCCGTGTATTCTTCGCAACTCTTGGCTATGCGAGCGAGGTTGTCCTTCAGAAGGACAAGAGCGGAATCGCAGACGATGCCGTATCGGCTGTGACTGCAAAGGCAACCATCTATATGCCGTTTGCAGAGCTGGTGGATCTGGACAAGGAGATCGAGCGTCTGACCAAGGAAGAGGAGAAGTTGAAAAAAGAGCTTGCCCGTTCCGAGGGCATGTTAAGTAATGAAAAGTTCGTCAGCCGCGCACCGGAGGCAAAGATTGCCGAAGAGCGTGAGAAGCTGGAGAAATACCGCCAGATGATGGCACAGGTACAGGAGCGCCTGGCACAGCTGCGGAAATAGTTGAATATGAAGTAAAAGGCAGGATCGAGAGATCCGCCTGATGCGTGAAATAAGCCGATGTGTATGGGGAAAACTATATGCATTGGCTTATTTGCAAAGAAAGAACCGAAATTATTCTGTTTTTTATTTATATGGGCGAATGCCTTTGAAGAGAGAAAGGAGATTATTTTTTTATCCTCGAACGAGGATAATTGGATGATACGAGATATTATGGAGATAAGAACAGCGACAATAGCAGATCTGGCTCAGATTGCAGCCGTGGAAGCAGAATGCTTTCCGGCAGCGGAAGCCGCAACGAAAGAGGAGTTTGAGGAGAGAATTAAGTATTATGGAAATCATTTCTGGCTCATGTTTGAAGGCGAAAAGCTGATTGCGTTTGTGGACGGCTTCGTCACAGACAAGCCGGATCTGACGGATGAGATGTACGAACGGGCAGAAATGCACGATGAAAACGGCGCATGGCAGATGATTTTTGGTGTCAATACGATCCCGGCATACCGGAAACATGGCTATGCGGGACAGTTGCTCCAGTGCGCCATCGAGGATGCCAGAAAACAGGGGAGGAAGGGACTTGTGTTGACGTGCAAGGAAAAATTGATAGCCTATTATGACAAGTTTGGATTTGTGAATGAGGGGATCTCGGAATCGGTGCATGGAAACGTGATCTGGTATCAGATGCGGTATAAGTTTTAAATTTAAGAAGAAATACGTGATTGCCCGCAAATACTAATAATACTTATTATAGGAATCGAAATGGCGTTTTTAATAGAAGTGTGATAAGATACAAGTATCGGAATTAAAAATGAGACGCCATTTCGATTTTTTGTAATTGTTTGCAACAAGCATTACAAATTCTTTTCCATCTTTCTGCGTGTATCTTTTGCGTGTGTTTTATATGCATAACGGGCATCGGAAGCAGGCTGCACGGGATTGGGTGAAAAAGGGTCAAAAGGGGCGTCCGCAAACAGGAGGGGTTAGAGAAAACATGAAATCATTGCAGGCGCGTTATCTGGATCGACTGGCAGAGCTTTACCCGACGATTGCAGCGGCATCGACGGAGATCATCAATCTGGAATCGATCTTAAATCTGCCGAAAGGAACGGAACATTTCCTGACCGATATCCATGGGGAATACGAGGCATTTTCTCATGTATTGAAAAATGGTTCCGGTTCCGTCAAGCGAAAGATTGACGATGTATTTGGAAATACCCTGAGCCGTCAGGATAAGCAGTCACTGGCAACCCTTATTTACTATCCGGCGGAGAAAATGAGCCGGATTCTGCAGACGGAGAAGAACCCGGATGACTGGTATAAGATCACACTCTATCGTCTGATTGCGGTCTGCCGCCGGGCAGCGAGCAAGTACACGCGTTCGAAGATCCGCAAGGCGCTTCCGAAGGAATTTGCCTATGTGCTGGAAGAACTTCTGACTGAGCGCGGTGATCTGCAGGACAAGGAATCCTACTACGATGCGATCGTCCAGACGATTGTCCGTGTGGGACGGGCGAAAGCTTTATTATAGCGCTAAGCGAGCTGATTCAGCGCCTGACGGTCGATCATCTTCATATCGTAGGCGATATCTATGACAGGGGGCCGGGACCGCATATCATCATGGACAAGATGATGACCTATCACTCGATTGATGTCCAGTGGGGCAATCACGATGTGCTCTGGATGGGCGCGGCAGCGGGACAGATGGGCTGTATTGCAAACGCAATCCGTATCTGCGCGAGATATGGAAACCTGGATATTTTGGAGGATGGTTACGGCATCAACCTTCTTCCATTGGCAACCTTTGCGATCAATACATATGGGGATGACCCGTGCACCTGCTTCCAATTAAAGGGCAGTGACTCTTACAGTGCGTCTGAGCGCGAGATGAACCAGAAGATGCACAAGGCGATCTCGATCATCCAGTTCAAGGCGGAAGGCAGATCATCAAGCGCCATCCGGAATTTGGTCTGGAGAAACGAAATCTTCTGCATCATATTGATTTTGAACGCGGCGTTCTGGAAATGGATGGCAGAGAGTACAAGATGCTTGATATGAATTTCCCGACGGTGGATCCAAAGGATCCATATGCATTTACACCAGAAGAAGCGGATATCATGGAACGTCTGGAACGTGCGTTCATGAACTGCGAGAAGCTGCAGCAGCATATGAAATTCTTGCTGGCGAAGGGAAGTCTCTATAAAGTATACAACAATAACCTTCTCTACCATGGCTGTGTTCCGTTAAATAAGGACGGTACCTTCAAGGAGGTAGAGATCTACGGCAAGCGATATAAGGGAAAGGCGCTGTACGATATTTTGGACAATTATGTCCGCAAGGGGTTTGTCGCGGTCGATAAGGCAGAGCGGGAAAAAGGCAGGGATATGATGTGGTATATCTGGCTGAATGAAAATTCCCCGCTGTTCGGCAAGGACAAGATGGCAACGTTTGAACGCTATTTTCTGGCAGAAAAAGAGACACATAAAGAAGTAAAAAATCCGTATTACGATATGCTGGAAAATGAGGAAGTGCTTGACCGCATTCTCCGTGAATTCGGTCTGGAACCGGAGGGCGCGCACATCATCAACGGTCACGTCCCGGTCAAATCCAAAGACGGCGAGAGCCCGCTCAAATGCGGCGGTAAGCTTCTCGTCATCGACGGTGGTTTCTCAAGAGCATATCAGAAAGAAACCGGTATCGCGGGGTATACGCTGATATACAACTCCTACGGTCTGATTCTGGCCGCGCACGATCCGTTTGAGTCCACCGAGGCGGCGATCGAAAAGGAGAGTGACATCCACTCCGAGAGCCGTATGGTCAAATGGGTGCCGGAGCGCAAGTGTGTCGGAGATACCGATATCGGACGGGAACTGAAAGAGAAGATCAAAGATCTGGAAAAACTGCTGAATGCGTACTATAGCGGTGCGATCGCGGAGAAATTTACGCGGTAGATCATTCGCCAGACAGCGGATGCAAATGGAAATCACGTAAGTGATCCGATTGCAGTGAATGCTGTAGAGGCAAATATTCGGAAATCAAAGAGTGTAAAATGAAAAGGAATACGGCAATGACATAATATGTATCATGTCATATACAGTGTGCCGTGATATGAGGACTTTTACAGCCGATGAGAGAAAAGAAAAAAGGAAAACGTTGATTTTCTGATTACATTATTTTCGAAACAAAAAAAATGAAACACTTAAATTTGCATTGCGGTTGCGATTTGTAATATTTTAAAGTACAATAGTAAAGAATTTATAAAAAAAAGGAATGCAGCAATGACATAATACATATTATGTCATATACAGGGACATATATGAAGCAGGAAAATCTGGTTGGCAGGAAATATGGACATCTTTTGGTTATAAGACAGAGCGAGAAGAAGACAGGAGTTCATCGATACTGGGGGTGCCAATGCGATTGCGGAAACATCTGTCTGGTTTACGGAACGCATTTAAAAAGTGGACATACAAAAAGCTGCGGCTGTTACCGCAGAAAAAGGCAGACGCATGGATGGCTGGATCTGACGGGAGAACGTTATGGACGTCTTCTGGTTCTGGGACCATGGAAAGAAGATTCTCCTTACCTGGATATGGTCAAAGACGGCAATGCTGGCATGGACGGGGGAAACAAGGGCGCGAATGCAGAAAAACAGTATTATGATACATTCCTAAAAAAATATCATGGAGAACAAAGCGGCGCTGAGAGCGAAGGGAGAGAATAGAATGTTGCAAAAATCGCAGGAAGAGCCGAAAAAAAAAGAACAAAGAATTTCGGACATACATACACACGTTCTTCCGGGACTTGATGATGGCTCGAAAAGCATAAGCGCCAGTGTTCGGATGCTTCGGAAATCATATCAGCAAGGTGTGCGCAATGTGATAGCAACCCCTCATTATACCGTCTATCACTGGCGGACAAAACCGGAACAGATACAGAGACTTATGGAGCAGATGGCAAAAGCGGTTCAGAAGGCGATGCCGGAGCTGCGACTGTATAGCGGGCAGGAAATACAATATTTTGAAGGCATGGCTGATATGCTTCAGAGGGGAGAACTGCTGACACTGGCGGGAAGTCATTATGTTCTGGTAGAATTCCTTCCCCAGACGCAGTGGAGTCAGATACAGAATGCAGTCCGGGAGCTGCTGCTGGCGGGATATTTCCCAGTGCTGGCGCATATTGAGCGTTATCAGTGTCTAAGAAAGACAGGACGTCTGACAGAGCTTCAGAGGGAGGGCGCTTATCTTCAGATGAATTACGGAAGTCTGATAAAGCTTAGAAATGTCTGGAATTTACGTGAGAGACTGGAACGGCGCTGGTGCCGTAAAGTGTTGCTGGCGGGATATATCAGTTTTTTGGGAACCGATATGCATGGGGTTCATCACCGTGCACCGGACAGTGACAGGGCACTTGCCTGGATCCGGAAAAAAGGCGGGGATACATTGGCCAGACAATTGTCAGTGGAGAATCCAGAAAAAATAATCCTGGATGAACGATTATAAGAGAAACTCTAAAATACATCTGAAACAGATTGGCAGAATGCCGGTCAGAAAAAAAGAAAGAAAAGGAAATTTGTAAGGTATGGAAACGAAAGAGAGTCAAAAACAGGCGTGGGATGACGAGGATGTAATTGATGTCGGAGAGATTTTGTATGCATTGCTCCGGAAACTCTGGATTATCATCGGAGCGCTTGTGATTGGAGGAGCAATTGGAGGGGCATATAGTTACTTTTTGCTCACACCGCAGTACACTTCAACCGCAAAAATCTATGTACTGACAAAAGAAACAACACTGACATCGTTGGCCGACCTGCAGATTGGCACGCAGCTGACGCAGGATTACAAGACGATCATTACCGGCCGCTCGGTCATGGAAGAGGTAGTCGATAAACTTCATCTGGACATGGACTATAAAAACCTGGTTAAGAAGATTGAAGTGGAGAATCCGAAAGATACACGTATTCTGAGCATCTCAGCGCAGGATCCGGATGCGGAAATGGCAAAAAAGATCGTTGATACGACGGCAGAAGTAGCATCGGACTATGTAGGAGAAATCATGGAGATGACACCGCCGAAACTCATCGAGAGCGGTGAGGTGGCTGTTAAAAAGACCAGTCCGAGCAATACCAAAAATGCTGCGATTGGCGCTTTGATAGCAGCCTTTTTGGTGTGTGCATACATCAGCCTGACTGTTATTTTGAATGATACGATTCAGTCAGAGGAAGATGTGGAGAAATATCTGGAACTGCCGGTACTGGCTGTGATTCCGGAGAGCAAGATTCACGGAAGAGGCGAGAAAAAAGTAAAACGTACCTCCGCATCTGGGATATCATCAATCCATTTGCCGGAAAAGAGAAAAACGAAAGAAGGTAGGAGAGCATGGCAAACCAGAATCTGTTCATCCCGGTTACACAGGATGAAAAAAAAGACTATCAATATGAGGAAGCAATGAAAACACTCCGTACCAACATTCAGTTTTCGGGCAGTGGATTGAAAGTGATCATGCTGACCAGCACGATGCCGGATGAGGGAAAAAGTGAGACATCTTCCCAGCTGGCGATTTCAATGGCACAGACAGAGGGACGAGTTTTATTTATTGATGCCGATATCCGTAAATCCGTGCTGGTATCCCGCTTCGGATTCGGGCAGCAGATTTACGGTCTGACGCAGTACCTGACAGGACAGAAACTGCTGGGGGATATTCTGTATCATACCAATCTGCCAAATCTTGACATCATTTTCTCTGGCCCGATGGCGCCGAATCCGGCGGAATTGCTGGGAGAAGACGCATTTGCGCGGCTGGTTGAATGGGCAAGAAATGAATATGACACGATCATCATTGATACGCCGCCTCTTGGAAGTGTCATTGACGCAGCTATTATTTCCCAGCGCTGTGACGGAGCTATCCTGGTAGTTGAAAGCGGGGCGCTCAGTTATCGCCTGGTGCAGAAAGCAAAAAACCAGCTTGAGCGGACGGGCTGCCGGATTTTAGGAGCCGTACTGAATCGTGTCGATATGGCAGGCAGCGGATACTATCATAGATATTATGGAAAATATTCCAAATATAGTAAATATTACGAAAACGAGTCGGATAAATGAAAAAGCAGAATATGATTCGATGGATTGCCGGAGCGGCGCTGGGAATCGCCTGCGTGGGATTCGGTATCCATGCGTATTACAGATATGAAGAGAGAGAAGCAGCCGTGCAGGAGATGGAAGCACGCGGGCAGCAGGAAAACAAGGATGCAGAAGACCAGAAAAATGGGATTTTGACCTGGAATGGAAAGAAATATCGCCGGAATACAGCGATGAGAGCCATTCTTTGTATGGGTATTGATACGAAGGGCGAGATGGCATCACAGGTAGTTTCGGGAAAAGGCGGCGATGCCGATGCCATCTTTCTGATCGCCGAGGACGCGTCCAGAGATCAGGCTCAGATTGTTCTGATTCCAAGAAATACAATGACGGAGATAGAGGTATTTGACTATTTTGGGGAACCTCTGGGGACCGAGACACAGCAGCTGACGCTGGCGTATGCGTTTGGAGACGGGCGGGAAGAAAGCTGTGAACTGACAGCAGAAGCCCTTTCTAAACTTTTATTTGGTCTTAAGATCGACGGATACTTTGCAGTCAATATGGATTCGATTCCCTATTTCAATGATGCAGTCGGTGGTGTGCCGGTTACTGTGGATGATGAGATGGTCGCAAACCAGTATCCAGAAGATTTCAAGATGGGAGAAACAGTCAACCTGACCGGAGATCTGACAGAAAAATATGTCCGCTTCCGGGATGTGGACGAAGAGGGTTCCGCAAGTATTCGTCTTCACCGGCAGAAAGGATATCTGAAAGCGTTTATTCAGAAGGCAAAGGAAAGTCAGGCGGCAGACAAAACCACCATAACTCGGCTGGTGGATGGAATACAGAAATTGGCGATCACCAACATGGCAAAGGACCAGTACATGGACATGGGACTGGCGCTTTTGAACAGTCCGGATGCCATGGAAGACGGTGATTTTATTGAACTGTCGGGAAAAATATATCAGGGAAAATTCGAAGAGTTTTACCCAGATATGGATGAGCTAAAAGAGATTGTCATCAATCTTTTTTATAAAGAAAAAGCTTAAAAAGCAAAGGCTTTGAAAGCCGGAAAGGAAGGTTCAAATGAAAAAGAAGTACGCAGCACTCATGATGGCAGTAGCAATCATGGCAGTGCCGGGCACACTGGCAATGGCAGCGAGCCCGAACACAAACGCGACAGTCAGTCACGGAGGAAGCAGTTCAGGTTCTGCCTCTTCCAAGAGCGCAGGTCTCAATGTAAATGCGGGAACCATTACCAACAAGACATCTACGGGTATCAAGAATAGTGGTCAGAATGGTTCCAACGGTATTACTGTTTCGCAGGGAAATACTGCAAATGGCAGTTCGGTTGGGTTCGCATCCGATCAGCAGATCAAAGACGGCAATAGCTGGGCTGTTGCAGAAAAAGTGTTTGAGATCAATGCAGGTGTTCCGCTGTATCGTGTAACGGGTGATCCGGCACTGGTTGGATATTCTCCGCTTATGCCGGCACAGCAGCTCATGACAACCGATGCAAATGGCGGTGTAGTGAGTGATCCGGTCACGGTAAATATTGCAGTAGCAGCTCTGGGCGATGTTCAGAATGTAGAAATCTACTACTACAGTGAAACCGATCATAAGTGGAAATTAGCTCCGGTCAACGGGATTGATCATGCAACAAACTCTGTTAATGTAACAATTCCGGGCAATGCAGTCTTTACATTGGTTCATAAGAACTAATTGATAAGGCCGCGGAAGCCGGCAGGTACCTGGTAAGAGAGGTACCTGCCGGTACCTTGAGAGGCTGATTTACAAAGTCGATTGCAATAGGCATTGACGGGGGAGCGGTAGATATGTACAGAAGAGATTCAGGCGGATGGATGAAGCATATCGATTTCATCATCCTGGATGTGATTTCTCTGCAGGCGGTATTAATACTTGCCTATGCATGCAGTGGGTATGGATGGGATATATACACACCGATTTTGTATCGGAATATGGCGATTTTCTTAGGACTGATGGATCTGATTTTGCTGGTTTGCCGGGAGACAATGCGGGGAGTCATAAGAAGAGACCATTTTGTGGAATTTATAGTAGCTGTCAAGCAGGCCGTTTTGATAGAAGGCAGTGCTCTTTTATATCTGTTCCTTCTGCAGGAAGGGCAGAGGTATTCCAGGCTGGCACTGATGCTGACGGCTGTCTTCTATATCGGAATCGCATATATTGTGCGTGAATGCTGGAAATGGCATCTGCAGCGAAAAAAAACAGTCGATGGAAACAAGCGCGTTCTGCTGATTGTGACAAATGAGGACATAGCCGGACGGACGGTCAAAACGATCAAGGAAAACAATTATGCACAATACATGATTGCGGGGGTCTGCCTGATCGGATGCCACGAATCGCATGTAGGAGAGAAAATCGAAGAAATCCCTGTGATAGTGGAGGAGGAAGAACTTCCCCATTATGTCTGCCAGGGATGGATTGATGAGGTTGTTGTTATAACCTCAGAGATGGAGCCATATCCGGATAAGCTGCTGAACCAGCTGACAGAAACCGGCGTAACGGTGCATCTGAACCTGGCAAAAGTGACAAGTGTGCCGGGAAAGAGACAGTTTGTGGAGAAAATAGGACCGTATACCGTGCTGACAACGAGCATCAATTATGCGTCGTCTTTCCAGCTTTTTCTCAAACGGATGATGGATGTCATAGGCGGACTGATCGGCTGTGCATTGACGGCGGTACTCTTTTTATTTCTTGCACCTGCGATTTATCTGTCATCACCGGGACCGATCTTTTTTACCCAGGAAAGAGTTGGAAAAAACGGAAAACGGTTCAAAATGTACAAATTCAGAAGTATGTACATGGACGCCGAAACACGCCGTGATGAGCTGATGAAAGAAAATAAGCTGGGCGATGGAAAGATGTTCAAGCTTGATTTTGACCCGCGCGTGATCGGAAATCAAATCATGCCGGATGGAAGCCATAAGACCGGAATCGGTGAATTTATCCGCCGGACAAGTCTGGATGAATTTCCTCAGTTTTTCAATGTGCTGAAAGGAGATATGTCGCTTGTAGGCACCCGCCCGCCGCTGATTTCAGAGACCAATCTCTATGAATTGCACCATAAAGCCAGACTGGCGATCAAGCCGGGTATTACCGGTATGTGGCAGGTCAGCGGTCGAAGTGAAATCACGGACTTCGAAGAAGTTGTCCGCCTCGACCGGGAGTATATCACTAATTGGAATATCGGAATGGATATAAAGATTCTGATGAAGACGGTGATGGTAGTTTTGAGGAGAGATGGGGCGGTGTAAGGGGGGACAAGTTATCCATAAGTGGAATGCTTCGATTGAGAGCAGAGAAAAGCCTGATTTCATGCGGGTTTGCGCGGCTTGACCTTTTCACCTCAACTTATTTCTGCTTGTCACGGTGCGTTACGGCCAGCGTGCTTTCAGGGGTTAATGGCTTCTGGTTGCGCTCTATACTTAACCCATCACAGCGAAAGCTGATAGAGCAGAAAACAGAATAAGGAGGTACGAGGACAAGCCTGCGTATAGATTGTTGTTGCAATCTGTATACAGGCTTGTTGTTGTGCTGTGAAGTAAGTTGAGGGGGTAAAAGTATACGATTGGCAAGAAATACGTGTACATAGATAAAAACACCTTTTGAGGTAATTAGGTCCAAAGAAGACCGGAGGAGTAAATATTATGAAGAATTTCAAAATCGCTGTTGCTGGCACTGGGGATGGAGATATAATAGGGTCAACCAAGAAAAACCACGATAAATAAAGGGTTTTGGCGGCTCGACTCGTTCGACAAAAGTGTTTATTTGCTGACAGGCTGCGGAGAAGCTGAAATCCAGAGGTTATAGGTGGGAGGTTTTGGTGCAGCTCTGTTTTGACCCACAAAATGAGCAGCAAGTAAAAAAATAAGGAGAACGAATCGAGCCTACGGTGGATTGCCATTGAGCAATCCGCCGTGGGCTTGTTTGCTGTTTTATCAAATAAAAAATTGGTGAGGGAGAACAGAACTATGAGAAATTATAAAATCGCTGTGGTCGGCACGGGATACGTAGGGCTTTCGCTGGGAGTGCTTCTGAGCCAGTATCATCAGGTGGTTGCAGTCGATATTGTGCAGGCTAAGGTCGATATGATCAACAACAAGAAATCTCCGATTCAGGATGATTATATTGAAAAATACTTGGCAGAAAAGGACTTGAATTTGACCGCAACGCTGGATGCAAAGGCAGCATATAGCGATGCGGATTTTGTTGTGATTGCGGCACCTACTAACTATGACAGCAAGACCCAGCACTTTGATACGTCTGCGGTTGAAGCTGTAATCAAGTTGGTCATGGAGTATAACCCTAATGCCATTATGGTTATCAAGTCTACGATTCCTGTGGGTTATACGGCAAGTGTAAGAGAAAAGTTCAACAACAAGAACATCATTTTTAGCCCGGAGTTCCTGCGTGAATCTAAAGCCCTTTACGATAACCTGTATCCTTCTCGTATCATTGTGGGTACTGACCCGAACGATGAACGTCTGGTGGAAGCCGCACATGAGTTTGCTGGTCTGCTCCAGGAAGGTGCAATCAAGGAGAACATTGACACGCTGTTCATGGGCTTCACTGAGGCCGAGGCGGTCAAGCTGTTCGCTAACACCTATTTGGCTCTGCGCGTGGCTTACTTCAATGAGCTGGATACCTACGCAGAAAGCAAGGGACTGAACACCCAGCAGATCATTGATGGTGTCTGCCTTGATCCGCGTATCGGTAGTCACTACAACAATCCAAGCTTTGGCTATGGTGGATATTGTCTGCCGAAAGACACCAAGCAGCTTTTGGCTAACTATGCCGATGTGCCGGAAAATCTGATTGAAGCAATCGTGGAATCTAATCGTACTCGTAAGGAATTTATTGCAGACCGCGTTCTGAAGCTGGCTGGCTACTATGGATATGATGCAGAGAATGAGTTCGATGAGGACAAGGAGAAATCCGTCACGATTGGCGTTTACCGCTTGACGATGAAATCTAACTCCGACAACTTCCGTCAGAGTTCTATTCAGGGGGTTATGAAGCGTGTGAAGGCAAAGGGCGCAACAGTCATTATCTATGAGCCGACTCTGAAGGACGGAGAGACATTCTTTGGCTCTGTGGTGGTCAACAATCTGGCAAAGTTCAAGGAAATGAGCCACGCCATCATTGCGAACCGCTATGACAAGTGCCTGGATGATGTAAAAGAGAAAGTTTACACGAGAGATATTTTCCAGAGAGATTGAGGAAAAAGTCATGATAAAAACACGAGATGATTTACAAGATTGTTTGGATAAAGATAAACGAGCTTTGGGGATGAAGAAAAGCAGACCGTCCATTATTGGAGATGAAGTATGGAAATTTGAAATCGCTTTGAGGATGGATGAATTTTATAGAAATACTCAAAAGAACAAATTGGCTGGACTTTTTTGGAAATGGCGACATAAGCAGCTAGGATTAAAATTGGGGTTTTCAATTCCATGCAACTGTTTCGGGGGGGGGGGCTGAAAATAAATCACTATGGTCTGATTGTAGTGCATCCGTTGGCAAGGATTGGAGAATGGTGTGATATTCACCAAGGTGTGAACATTGGACAAAATATCGAAAAAGGCTCTGTTCCGGTAATTGGAGATAATGTTTGGATTGGACCAGGTGTCAAAATGTTTGGCAAGATAACTCTTGGCGCTAATATGATGATTGGTGCTGGTGCAATCGTAAATAAATCGTTTGAAGAGGGTAACTGTACAATAGCGGGAAATCCTGCAATACGAGTAAGTGACCACGGAAATGTGTGGTTTAGAGAATAATATAGAAATTTGGAAGATGAAGTATGAAAGATAAAAAAATATGTTTTGCGGCTTCATCGGGTGGACATTATGAGCAGCTAATGATGTTAAAACCTTTGATGGAAAAATATGACAGTTTTGTTATAACCGAAAAAACAGATTATAGCGCAAAGGCAAAAGGCGAAAAAACATACTACATGAATCAAGTGAACCGCCGGGAAAAAGATTTTGTCTGGCAAATGATTGTAAATACATGGAAGTCCATTGGTATTTATAGGAAAGAAAAGCCAGATGTGGTTATCTGTACGGGCGTTCTGGCGATGATTCCAATTTGCCTTATTGCAAAACTTATGGGGAAAAAGCTTATTTATATAGAATCATTTGCAAAGGTGACTTCGCCCACTGAAACAGGAAAGCTACTTTACAAGTTTGCCGATCAATTTTATGTGCAGTGGAAACCGATGCTGAAGTTCTATCCTAAAGCGATATATTTAGGAGGAATCTATTAAATGGCAGAGAAAATTTTTATAACATTGGGGTCCCAGAAATTTCAATTCAATAGATTGCTTATAGCTGTGGATAAGCTGTGTGAAAAAGAAATCATTTGCGGAAAAGATGTATTTGCGCAGATTGGTTACAGCGATTATGTTCCCCAAAATTATCGCTATAATAATTTCATGGACAGAGAAGAATTTAGCGTGGAAATGGGTAAAGCGGATATAGTGATTACTCATGGTGGAACGGGTGCGATTATTGGTGCAGTAAAAAAAGGAAAGAAAGTCATTGCTGTTCCACGTCTTGCAAAATATGGAGAACACGTTGATGACCACCAGCTTCAGTTGGTTAAACAGTTTGATGATCTGAATCTGATTTGTCCGTGCGGAGACACAAATGAATTAGCAGAGGCAATAGAAACAGTGAAACATACAGAGTATTCGGAATACGAATCGAATACTAATACTATCGTAAAAAGCATTGAAAATTATATAGAAACATTGAGGAGATAATTATGGGATTTGCGAAAAATTTATATAGAAATATTCTGCGTGTTTTGCCGGATAAGCCGGCTCTTTACCTGATTTACTTTAGAGGATATAAAAAAATACTGAATTTGAAAAATCCGCAGTATTTTGGCGAAAAAATTCAGTGGTTGAAATTATACGGGCATCTTGATGAGCTAAGTCGGTATGTTGATAAATATGAAGTCAGAGATTTTGTAGAGAAAACTGTTGGGAATAAGTACTTGAATAAATTGTATGGCGTTTATAACGGATCGGATGAAATCAACTATGATAGGTTGCCTAATAAATTTGTACTTAAGTGCACAAATGGAAGTGGTGCGGTTCTTATTTGCAAAGATAAAAATTCTCTTAATAAAAAGAATGCCGCTACTACGATGAATAAGTGGTTGAAAGATGATTTTTACAAGATGAAAAAAGAACCACAATATAAAGGCGTGAAGAATAGAATAATTGCAGAAGAATATTTGGAAGATGAATCGGGAGCGTTAAGAGATTATAAGTTTTACTGCTATGATGGAGAACCTCTCTATTATGGCGTTTTTACAGACCGTTATACAGATGAAACTGTTGATATGTACGATATGGACGGAAATAAATTAGAGGGTATTATTAACGGTGGAGTAAAAAATAGTGATTATGTTCTGCCACAAGGGAAAAATTTTCCTGAAATGATAGATGTGGTACGAAAGCTGGCAAAACCATTCCAGTTTGTAAGGGTGGATTTGTACATGGCAAACGACCACATTTATTTTGGTGAGTTGACATTTACAGATGGAGCAGGATCTGATCCGTTTACCCCACGCTCGTTTGATCTTGAAATGGCTAAAAGAATTAAATTGGACCGTGTGTTACAGGAAAAATAAAATTTAAGAGAGGTTTATTGTGGAAACACTTATTAAGATTAATGATTTTGTGAATGGAATTGTATGGGGCGTTCCCATTATGCTTCTGATTCTTGGAACTGGTGTCTATTATACAGTCCGATTCGGATTTATGCAGTTTCGCCATCCAGCATGGCTTGTGAAGCAAACAATTATAAAGGCTTTTAAGAAAAAGGATGAAGGGCCGACCGCACAAGGCGAACTTACGAGTTTTCAAGCGGCGATGACATCGGTATCTGCGATAGTTGGTTCCGGAAATATTGCAGGTGCAGCAACGGCAATTGTTATGGGCGGACCGGGAGCACTTGTATGGATGATTTTAGCGGCTTTTGTCGGTATGGCAACTAAATTTGCTGAGATTGCACTGGGTATTAAATATCGTAAAATACATAAGGATGGGACGGTCAGCGGCGGTGCAATGTATTATTTGGCAGACGGCTTGCACCAAAAATGGCTTGGTATTCTGTTTTCGATTTTGGTTATTCCGTTTGCATTTGTTATATCTGGTGTGGTTGATACCAATACAATTGCATTGACATTAAATGAACGATATAGTATCCCGACAGTAGTAACTGGAGTGATTTTAGCAGTATTGGTCGGGATTATTGTATTTGGTGGAATTGGAAGAATTGGTCATGTCTGTGAGGTTGTTGCACCTTTTATGGGCGGAGCGTATATTCTTGCTGGGCTGCTAATCATGATTGTTCATATTACTCAGGTTCCGGGAGCAATCGTAGAAATTATTACAGCAGCATTTAATCCGAAAGCGGCAACTGGCGGAATTGTGGGTTCGGTATTTGTATGCATGAGATATGGTATTGCGAGAGGTATTTATTCTAATGAGGCTGGGTTGGGAACTGCGGCAATGGTGCATTGTGGTGCAAAAGTAAACGATCCCATTGAACAAGCTGTATGGGGACCAGTTGAAGTATTTCTTGATACTGTATTTATTTGTAGTGTAACCGGAATTGCAATTGTACTTTCGGGATTATGGAGTAGTGGTCTTGATGGTGCGGTGCTGACGATGAGAGCTTTTGATTCACTTTTACCTGGCGGAATTGGTGGATTTATTTGTCTGGCTTCGGTTGTTCTTTTTGGATTTTCATGTTTGATTAGTTATTACACCTATGCAGAAAGAGCTGGAGAATATATTTTTGGACAGAAGATAAAGCCGATTATCAAGGCGTTATGGGTTGTTATTATTCTAATTGGATCACAAAGTACACTCGGCTTTGCATGGGATTTGGCCGATACATTTAACGGATTGATGATAATTCCTAATCTTATTGGTATTATTTTGTTGAGTAATGAAGCCGTTAAAATGAAAAATGATTATTTTAAGAGAGACAATGTGGAGAAAATAAAAAAATGAGAATTTTGGTAGTTGGGCCAAGTCCGACAAGATCAAAGGGTGGAATGGCAACGGTTATAGAAGAAATTGAAAAAGATAAGACATTAAATTCTAAATTTAATATAGATATTTATGAATCCTATATTGACGGAAATAAATTAAAGGTTTTATTCTTTTCGCTATTTTCATTTATTAGGTTTTATTTCACAAAAAGAAATTATGATATTTACCATATACATGCAGCTTCATACGGAAGTACATTCAGAAAAGGTTTGTATGTTCATGCCGCGAAAAAGTGGGGCAAAAAAGTAATTTTACATATTCACGGTGCTGAATATATGCTCTTTTATGAAAAAAGCAATCAAAAGGATAAGATTGTTTCAATATTGAAAGAAGCAGATGAGGTTATTGCGTTGTCTGCCGAATGGAAAAAGAAGTTTGATGAAACATTTGGATTAAAAAATTGTGTTGTTCTTGAAAATGGTATAGACACTGAGAGATTGAAACCCGCTATAACGAGTGTCAAAGATCATCCACATACTTTTGTATCTCTTGGGCGACTTGGAGAAAGAAAAGGAACGTATGACCTCATCAAAGCAATAGAACGAGTTAAGGGTCAAATACCGGACATTAAATGTTATTTGGCTGGCGATGGGGATATTGACAGATGCAAGCAGATCGTTGAGGAAAAAAATCTCAAGAGCAATATCTTTATTGTGGGATGGGCTGATTTTGATAAAAAATTAGAACTGCTAAAAAAATCTAGTGTATTAGTGCTTCCATCTTATAATGAGGGACTTCCGATGGCGATTTTGGAAGGTATGGCTTGTGGAAAGGCTATTATAAGCACAACGGTTGGCGCAATTCCAGAAGTAGTGAAAGAAGAAAATGGAATATTAATAGAGCCAGGAGACACTGAAAAGCTCTCAGAAGCTTTAATAACATATTGTATGAATCAAGAGACAGTAGAAAAAATAGGAAAAAATAATATTGCGCTTATTCATACAAAGTACAGCATGGACGCGATGCATCAAGAAATAGCTCAATATTATATTGATGTGATGCAGGAGAAAAGAGTATGAAAAAAATCGGATTAGCAGTATGCTATGACACAAAAAATTTCGGAAGTCAATTACAGGTGCTTGCCACAGTAAAAAAAGTTGAGGAGCTTGGTTATAAGTCGGAAATAATTCGTTATAAAAAAAAAATAACGCCAACTTTTATTGTTCAAACAATTCCTAGATTATTTAATATCTCGTTTTTGAAATCGAAACTTTCTGGGAACCAAAAAGATAATGCACTAAAAAGCAAACCTTTTTATCAGGCACAAGTGCAACAACGAAATCAACGTTTTGATGCTTTTGTAGACAAGTATTTTGCTCCATTGTTTTCGGAATCTTATGGTGGTTGGGAAACACTTGTGGCAAAATGCAAGAAAAACTATGATGCATTTCTTTGTGGAAGTGACCAGCTTTGGCTGCCGAATAATCTGGGAAGCCATTTCTACACGCTTGAGTTTGCACCCGATAATAAGCCCAAGATTGCATATGCAACGAGCTTTGGAGTGAGCCAAATTCCAAATTCTCAAAAAAAGGCTACCGCAAAATATTTGAACCGTTTTCAGCATTTGAGTACCAGAGAACTTGCTGGACAAAAAATCATTAAAGAATTAACAGGGAAAACAGCGCAGGTAGTATGCGATCCCACTCTGTTGTTTGACGCAGAGGGATGGAAACAAATGCTTCCGGAAAAAGAAGTTGTAGAAGAACCGTATGTGTTCTGCTATTTTTTGGGAACAAATGAAGAGCATAGAAAGTTTGCTAATGAGTTCAAAAACAAGACAGGGCTGAAACTGATTACTTGTCCGTTCTTGGATAATTATGTGGAATGTGATTTGAGTTTTGGCGATATTCAGCTCTTCGATATGGATGCAGTAGACTTTGTGAATTTGATTCGTCATGCTGAGTATATTTTGACAGATTCTTTCCACGGCTCTGTTTTCAGCATTCTGAATCACAAAAAATTTATGACGTTTAACCGCTTTAATGCAGGAGCAAATTCAAGAAATAGTAGAATTGATAGCCTTTGTACCTTATTGGGGCTTAGTGAGAGAAGATACAGCGGAGACGTTATGAATGTCGAAAAGGACATCAATTACAACGCTGTTGAAGAAAAACTGGAAAAATTAAGAGCAGACTCAATTAAATACTTGGAGACAGCTCTGAAGTAGGAGAGATAGAAGATGATACAGATATCTGATAAAACAAAATGTTGCGGCTGTACCGCGTGTGCGAGTGTTTGTCCGAAAAATTGCATATCAATGCAATGTGATGGAGAAGGATTTCTGTATCCGGTAGTTGATGCTGATTCATGTGTGAATTGTGGTCTGTGTGAGAGAGTATGCTCACAGTTATCAGAACATGAGGAAGAACGAACAGATCGTGTTAAATATATCGCTTGTCAGAACATAAATGAGAATGTTCGCAAAGTTAGTACAAGTGGCGGTATGTTTGGTTTGTTGGCAGAACAGGTGATTTCTTCAGGTGGCACAATTTGGGCGGCAGGATTTGATGATACAGCCATTGTTGTGCATAAGGAAGCAAGGGAGTTTGATGAGCTGAATGATTTGTATGGCTCGAAATATGTTCAGTCAGATTTGAAAGACACATTCAAAAAAATCAGACAAGAACTAATTACAAGCGATAAAACAGTTTTGTTTGTAGGTACTCCATGCCAGGTAGAAGGTTTACTATATTATCTTGGCAAAAAAGAAAAAGAACACTTGCTTACGGTTGATCTGGTTTGCTATGGTGTTCCGTCACCAGGGCTTTACAAAGAATGGATTCAGGATATTGCTCAAAAACATGGCAGTAAAGTTTCAAGAGTATATTTCCGCGATAAAAAATATGGATATGCAGGTGTCAATATTAAGGTAATGCTGCAAAATGGACAGGCATTGGAAGATATTGTTGATGTTAAAACATATACAAAGACAATGTTCTCCAAACTAGGATTGAGACCGTCCTGTTATAAGTGTGTTTATCGTGGAAGAAATAAGATGTCAGATTTTACGATTGGAGATTTCTGGCAGATTGGTGACTACTCTAAGCAAATGGATGATGATAGAGGAACATCCATTGTACAGATCAATACAAGAAAAGGTGAAGATTTTCTGCATGATATTGGTTCGGAAAAGATTAAAAAGATTCATGTTGAGACATTAGAAAACGATGATTTGAAAAGCAAAATCTATAAAGAAGATTATACTTTTGAAATACCGAAAAATAGATCGCAATTTTTTGAAGATTCTGGGCGAATGTCTTATGATGATTTGATTCAAAAATATTTGCCTGCATCGAGAAAAGACAAAATGGCGACTGCTTTGAAGCCGATTATCCATAAGATGCCATTTTCGCATTTCTTCTTTAGAACAATGAAAAAGGTAAGAATGAACAGGAGAAAAAGAAAATGAATGATAATCAAAAGACCGTAAAAGTTATACATATGGCACCTCTGGGAAGCGGAGGTATCTCAAAACTTACAGTTACGATCAATGAGCTGATAGCAGATAATATTCAATTTGATTATCTGGTTTTTAGAAATAAAAAAGAATTTTTAGAGGATAAAGCAATTTCTCTTGGTGGAAAAAAACAGGTAATTGATGTTGCGAACATAAAGAATGATTTTTTGAAATTTTTTATCAAAATGAGAGCCATGGTCAACCTGTTCAAACGGGAGCAATATGATGTTGTTCATGTGGATGCTTCAACACCATATGATGTCATGGTAGCGATTGCAGCTAAAATCGCTGGCGTTCCAACGATTGTCATGCACTCGCATAATGATAATTTCCAAAGTCAAAAGCCGTTGAGAGATGCTTTTATCCCAATTTATAAATTGCTGATGAAGGTAGTTGTAACGGATTATTTCACAATTTCAGAAAAGTCAGCAAAATTCATGTTTCCTAAATCTGTGTACGAAAGTGGAAACTATACCTTAGTAAAGAATGGTATTGATGTTGAGCAGTATGCTTACAATAAAGATGCCAGAAAAAGAATCAGGGAAGAACTTGGTATACAGGATAAGGTTGTAGTAGGTCATGTAGGTCGTTTTGTATATCAGAAGAACCATGATTTTATTCTGGAAGCATTTGCGGAATTTCACAAACACTGTCTGAATAGCGTATTGTTGCTTGTTGGAGAGGGTGAACTTCTTCAAAGCATTCAAGATAAGGCAAAAAATATGAGAATTGCAGATTCTGTGATTTTCTATGGTGTGACGTATGATATTCCGGGCATATTACAGGCTATGGATATGTTCATATTCCCATCAAGATTTGAAGGTCTTGGAATTGTTGCAATAGAAGCACAAGCTGCTGGATTGCCTACGATTTGTGCAGACACTATTGTTGATGAAGTTGATATTACACCGAAGTTTATTCGTGTACATGGATGGAATCCAAATGATTGGGCAGATCAAATGCTGAAAGTTGTGCCAGATTGTGATAAACGCTCGGATTGCAGAGCAGAAGTAATAGATGCAGGATACGACATTAAAAATACAGCTCAACAACTAGAGAATTTTTATGTTCATTCTGCGCGAATATAAACAGTAGAGGAAAGTAATTTATGGAAATTAAGGTGGGAACAAAATCATTAAACTCATATTTTATAATCTTTGTCTTTGTGTTGATGGAACATTGCTTTTATCTAATCAATACAGATACATTTAGGATCATATTTCTTAATTATGCGATGACTTGGTTTCTGCTTTTTATGGCAGGAATTGTTCTTTTATATATTCGATATAGGTTAAATAGAAAATCTGTTCGGATGTATTTTTCATCCGATGTTAGTGCATTGATTGTTTTGGCGATTATATCAATCGTTCAATGTAATTTTCTTATTGGTCAACCGTTATCAATGGGATTTGCTCCACAACGAAATTATATCTTTATACTAGTAAGTTATTTTACTATCCGAAAGCTAATTGCTTTAGATAAAATCGATATCAATACAGTGGTTAACGGTCTGCTGTTTTGTGGAGTTCTTTCTGTCATAATCTATTGGCTTCAAGTGAATTTAATTGATTATGTTCAGTTTGTGCATGTATATAAGGCAGCAAGAGTGACACGCTTATATGTAGACAGTTTTATGTGTGTTATTATCGGATTCTTGGGCCTTAGCAAATATCTGGAAGAGAACAACAAAAAATATCTGTTTTTTGTGGCGATAGAACTTGTATACGAATTGATTATTGGACAATCAAGATTGGAATTAGCTTCAGTAGTTCTTGGATATGCAGTAATGATATTACTGATGAAAAGGCTTTCATTTAGAAAAATATGTATGATTTTGATTGGTGTTATTGCAGTTGTGGTATTTATTAATAGTGCATTTTTTGAACGTTTTAATGAAGCTTTGCAGATGCAATTTTATAATACTACAACAGGTATTGACACGATGGCAATCCGAAAAGTAGCTAGAGATGAATTTGTGAGACAGCTTAAACAAAGTCCTGCAACCTTAATTTTTGGATGCGGATATCCTAATATTGGATATTCTGGCACTGCATCAACAGCATATATTGCGGTGGGAAACGAAAGAATCGGGTTGGTGGACAATGGGATTTTCGCTTTTGTATATGTTTATGGATTGCTAGGAGCAAGTGTTGTTATCAAGTGGTTTTATAAATTATATAAAAGTGCTTGGAAATTATATAAGATAAAAAATATATATTGGCCTCTTGGCTTTGTTATTTCATTGACAATCTTGCTATACAATATTACATTTTGGTGGAATAAGCCAAGTTGGACATTGGGTATGGTCTTTCTTATGTGCTATATGGAACACAAATTGAATGATGAGTTGGACGAGGAGAAATAGACAATGAAAATAAAACATACGGTGGAAAGAATCACGGATTTTTTCTTTTCAATTGTAACAAAAAAAGATAGACATTATGCAGATATTTTAATGCGGGATTGCTGTATGTCTTATGAAAAAGAAACAGGAGATTACTGTTCTTATAGAAAAAGATCAGGTTCGGCAGAAAATTTGATTGTGCATTCAGGGATGCTCTCAAACATGAGCGATGTCGCAATCGTGATACAGGGACCGCTAATTTTAGATAATCATTTTACCTTAAATACGGTTAAACTTTACAAACGTTACTATCCCGGATGTAAGGTCATTGTTTCTACATGGAACGACTCTAATAAGAATGAAATTGATAGTCTAAAGACAGCAGGAGCAGATATAGTGTTAAATGCAGCGCCGGACATTTTTGGACTGGGAAATATGAATTTCCAAATTGTTTCCACAAAAGGCGGCATTCAATGTGCAGATGATGCAGGTGCTGGGTATATTCTAAAGACACGCTCAGATCAGCGAATTTATAAACCGCACATGCTGGAATATTTTAAAACATTAATCGATCAGTTTCCGATAAAGCAAGAAGTTGGCAGTGCAAAACAGAAGGAACGAATTATAGCAGTCCAAACAACAGTTGGAGGTGGAATGTTTATTCCGTATTTCATTGCAGATTTCTTGTATTTTGGAACGGTACAAGATATCAGAAATCTTTTTGACATAGAGTTGGATGTAAGCCCAAATAGAACAAAAGACGAGCGAAGAATATGGTTGAGAGATTTATTAAGTAGTAATCCAAGAATTGGAGATTATTATAATATTACTGCACCAGAAATTAAAATTGTAAAAAATTATATCAAAAAATATATTACAGAGAATTTGGAAGATACAGTGAAGGAGTACTGGGATTTTGTTAGCAATTATCTAATTACAGTTTCTTGGGATGATATAGGATTGTTTTGGCCGAAATACGATAGATATAATGAAAGTAAACTTTTTCGAACATATAGTAAAAATGACAATACAGATTTATATCTGCAATATAATTGGACTTTTCAGAACTGGCTGTTGCTCAATCAGGGATTTTTTAAATACAAGCCAGAATTTGAAAAATATTATATGCAGACCTGTGACAAACTTAATTTGAAGATATAAGGGAGGAAAAATCTGATGAGGCTAATAATACCATCTGCTAAAGTGGTTCCAGAAGAGCTCCAAAAATTAGGGAAACTTCCGGCAATCATTTACCCAATAAATCAGAGAATTACCTTTGATTATTTGTATGAACAGTATAAAGAAAAGACGAATTCTATTGATATTATATGTTATGAAAATGCAGATAAAGTACAAAGAAGGTTGAAGAATTATCTTGGAAAAAAAGTGAATATTAAGATTCTTCCAGAATTAAGTGATTTAGGGCATACTATTTACTTTGGATTAAAAGATGCTGTAGGTACAGTTATTATTAATTTTGCAGATACAATTGTCTTAGATAGCGTTACAGGAATCAAGGGAAATGCTTTTTTTTGCCAGGAAGACTATATGTCTGATACTTGGACATATTTTGATGAAAAAGACGGTACCATTGTACAGATTTATGATAAAGAACCTGTAAAGGAAGAAATAAAGAAGAAGCTATTTGTTGGTGTATTTCAATTCACTGATGCTGTCTATTTTAGAAGATGCCTAGAAATGGCCTTTGAACAAGAATCATTACAGATGAGTACCTTTTATTATGCTTTACAAGAGTATAGTAAAATGTATCCCATGAAAGCAGTACTGGCGAATAACTGGTTCGATATTGGTCATGAGGATAAGTACTATAATTCAAAACTAGAGGTACGTGCTAGAGAATTCAACCATATTACAATTGATAAAAACCGTGGCATTCTGAAAAAGACAAGCGATGATAAGGATAAGTTTATTGGGGAGATTAAATGGTATTTAAAATTGCCAGCAGACGTTGAGTATGTCAGACCCAGAATTTTTGATTATTCGACATCTTATGTTAATCCATATGTTTCTATGGAATATTATGCGTATCATACCGTTCATGAGTTGTTCCTCTATGGCGATTTGACATTGCAGCAATGGGTGGATATTTTTAATCGAATTCGTTTTGTATGTGATGACTTTAAACGCTACACGGTGAAGGATACTAATATCCACTCTGCATTAGAAGAAATGTACCTGACAAAAACTTTGCAGCGTTTTGAAAAAATGAAAAAGGATGGACGATTTTTAGCTTTTTTTGAGTCACCAATAGAATTGAATGGAAAAAAGTATCTACCTTTAAATGAAATTATCATAGCACTGGAAAAGGCGATACCTGAGATGTTGTATGATGTAGATACTTTTAATATCATTCATGGAGATTTATGTTTTGCAAATATTATGGTGGATTCAAACTTTTCGTTTATTAAAGTGATTGATCCGCGAGGAAAGTTTGGCACCTACGATATTTTTGGTGATTTTCGTTATGAACTCGCAAAACTGTTCCATAGTGTGGATGGAAAATATGATTTCATTATAAAAGATCTTTTTGACCTTGATTACAATTCGGAGAGAGCGTGCATTAATTACCGTATTCAGGATCGAAAAAGGGAATTTGACTTGTATAAGGTGTTTTTGAGTACATTCGCTACAGAAATTGATAGTGACTTGAAAAAAATTGAATTAATTGAGGCTCTTCTTTTCTTGAGTATGATTCCGCTTCATGGCGAGAGCATTAGGCATCAAATGGTTATGCTTGGCACTGGATTGGAAATTCTAAACAGAGTAATTGATATACAGATAGGAGAAAAAAAGAATGTTTGATGAATATTCATTTGTCTTTGATATAGACGGCACATTGTGTCCGATTAAAAAAAAGAATGAAAAGTATGAAGACTTAGTTCCTTATAAGGAAATGGTAGAAAAATTAAGATTTTACCATGATCACGGAGCTAAAATTATTCTTTTTACATCTAGAAACATGAATTCCTACAATGGAAATATGGGATTGATAAATAAAAGCACGGCAAAAGTGTTGCTTTCATGGCTAGATAAATGGGAAATTCCATACGATGAAATTTTATATGGGAAACCATGGCCAGGACATATGGGATTTTATGTTGATGATCGAACTGTAAGGCCAGATGAATTCCTTAATTGTTCTGTAGACGAATTGAATGAGATTTGTAATAAATCGAGGGAACGGAGCAACTAAGTAGTATCAATGAAGATTTTACTGATGGAGGAATAAAATATGGGCATGACTATAATTATCACGATGGCTGGTTTAGGCAGTCGATTCCGCAAGGCAGGATATAACTGTCCTAAATATATGATTGACGCAAAAGGGAGAACACTTTTTGATTGGTCAATGGATAGTTTGATTGGATATAACAAAATTGTAAGCAGATATGTGTTTGTGGTAAGAAAAGAAGATGAAGCAGAGGCGTTTATAAAAGAACATTGCGCGAGATACGGAATCCATGATGTGAAAATTGTGGAAATTGATCGTATGACAGATGGGCAGGCAACTACATGTATGTTGGCAATTCCTTATTGTAATCTAAATGATGCAATTGTGGTTTATAATATTGACACTTATGTTGAGCCTGGTGAAATGAAATATGAGGATATTTCGGGAGATGGACACATCCCATGCTTCCATGCAGAAGGTGACCACTGGAGTTTTGCAAAACTTGACAATGCTGGAAAAGTCATAGAAGTGCGGGAGAAAGTGAGAATTTCCGACAACTGCACCTTAGGAGCATATTATTTTTCTTCGGCCAAACTTTATGAAGATTTATATCAAGAATACTATGTGGATGACAGGCACATGGAAAAAAATGAAAAATATATCGCACCTCTTTATAATTATATGATTGAGAAGGGCATGGATGTTACTATCAGCATTGTAGATTCTGATAAAGTTCATGTTCTTGGGACACCGGAGGAACTACAAATTTTCTTAAAGGAAAAGATGTGAAGAAGGTAGCCCACATGACCGTGAATAGAGTTAGTAATATATGGAAAACATTTCAGAAGAAATATAAAAATATGTCATTGCCGGTAAAGGCTGGCTTTTGGTTTACCATTTGCAATTTCATGCAACGTGGTATCACCATGATAACGACACCAATATTTACCAGAGTATTGTCGGAAGAACAGTACGGTCTGGTGTCAACTTTTACATCGTGGCAGAATGTCTTGATTTTAACCACTACATTATCTTTATATAAGGCAATGATGAACCTCTATGTCAAATATGACAATAAAGAACAAGTTTTATCAGCAGTAAGCGGACTTAGTTTAATTCTTACACTAGTATGGTTTATTGTGTCTTTAGCTTTTGTAGATCAGATATCCAGATGGATGCAAATGTCAAAAACCTTGGTTATATGCCTATTTGCGACTTTTATTGCCCAAGCAGGCATTCACTGTTGGCAAGTTTATAAAAGGTATACATATGAATATCGAAGCCTGATTATAGTTACGATCCTTCTCACTGCGGTTTCGTCTTTACTAGGAGTATTGTGTGTACTTTTCGTATCTGATACTGCTGAAGGTCGGCTAGTTCCACAAAGCATAGTAACTGCGATTATTGGATTGGGAATATATATATCAATATTTAAGCACAACCATACAGTTTATAATAAAAAAATGTGGTCATTTGCATTGTTTTTTTGTGTTAGTTTGCTGCCGCATTACTTGTCAGAGTTTGTATTACAAAGTTCCGATAAATTGATGATAAATTATATGAGTGGCGCACGCGATGTGGCAATATATAGTGTTTCTTATTCAGTAGGATCGCTAATTAATTTAATAACAGGAGCTCTGAATTCATCATTTGCTCCGTATCAATATCAACAAATTAAAGCAAAAAATTTTGAGCGTTTATCAAATGTAGCTAATCAAGTCTTATTGTTTGTGGCAATAATGTTAGGATGTTTGATGCTGTTTAGCAAAGAAGTGGTTCTGATTTTTGGAGGAAAAAAATACATTGAAAGTGCTACTGTTATTGTGCCGATTTGTATAGGTGTATTTTTTAATTACCTGTTTCAGCTATTTGCAAGACTTCAAGAATATTATGAGAGAAAGCTTACAGTTGTTATTCCATCTATCTTTTGCGCAGTTTTAAATTTGATACTGAACTATATTTTTATTAATATTTTCGGATATCAAGCAGCGGCATATACAACATTTTTTTGCTACTTATTCTTTTGCTTTGTTCACTATTTGTTTTATAAGAAAGTGTGCAAGGAACTACTTGACGGAATTCAGATTTATGATATTAAATTTATTTTAATATTGTCCATAGGGGTTATAATCGGTGGATTCGCAATAATGGCTGTAAATAATATCCTGTGGTTAAAATATATGTTGATTGGTATTGCTATAGTGATGGCTTTTGTTAAGCGTGATACTATTATGAACTACCTAAAAAAAGTTTTGCAAGAAAATAGATAAGGAGCATATGAGGATGAAGGGAATAATTAAGGATTTTATTTTGAATTCAATTGCGGCCGGAGTATTATGTCATAGACGGTTAAGAATGAAAATTTATCGTTTATATGGTGCGGAAATTCCAGCGGATTGCGAAATAAAGCCAAGATGTTATTTGGGACTGGGAAAAGGCCATTTGAAAATGGGGGGGTACATTTGTTAATTATGAATGCTGGTTTGATTTAGGTGCAGATATTGTTATTGGAAATAAATGCAACATCGCAATGAATGTAACATTTATGAATAGTGATCATGATGTGGCCGATTCTGAGCGCAGGGCAGGTATGTATCATCCAAAGCCTATAATTGTTGGCGACGGTTGTTGGATTGGCGCAAATTCATTGATTATGCCAGGGGTTACTATTGGTAATGGCGTTGTTATTGCAGCAGGTTCTGTTGTGACAAAAGATTGCGAAAGTGATTGTCTTTACGGTGGAGTTCCTGCTAAAAAAATTAAAGAATTATAAGTGGGACACATTAATAACAAAATTATTTTTTTTTGCCACCTAAACTCAAAACCTGATTGAATGTTGATATTCAATAGCGCTAGGAGAACAAAAACATAGATAACACGATATATCGCATAAAGCTAGTACGGCGTTAAACATAAACAGTATGAGGGGAAAGTGAATGATAAAAACAACATTACTTATTATGGCAGCTGGTATCGGCAGCCGCTTCGGAACAGGAATTAAACAGTTAGAGCCGGTGGATGATGCGAACCATATCATCATGGACTACTCAATTCATGATGCGATTGAGGCTGGCTTCAACCATGTAGTATTTATCATCCGTAAGGATATCAAGAAGGAGTTCAAAGAGGTCATTGGTGACCGTATTGCATCTATCTGCTCATCTCATAATGTAACTGTAGATTACGCTTTCCAGGATATTAACGATATTCCAGGAGAACTTCCGGAAGGTCGTACAAAACCTTGGGGAACCGGTCAGGCGGTACTGGCAGCTAACGAATTGCTGAAGACTCCGTTTATAGTTATCAATGCAGATGACTACTATGGTAAAGAAGGATTCAAGGCTGTTCATGAGTATCTGGTGAATGGCGGCGAGTCCTGCATGGCGGGATTTGTTCTGAAGAATACTCTGTCCGATTATGGCGGTGTAACCCGTGGTGTCTGCAAGATGGATGAGGAGCATAACCTGACAGAGGTTATGGAGACCAAGAACATCGTAAAAACTGCTGTTGGAGCAGAGGCAGATGGTGTGGTGATCGACGCTAATTCACTTGTTTCTATGAATATGTGGGGATTAACTCCTGATTTCCTGGGTGTGCTGGAAGAAGGCTTCAAAGAGTTCTTTGAGAAAGAAGTACCCGGCAATCCTATGAAGGCAGAATATCTAATCCCTATCTTCATCGGTGAGCTATTAGAGCAAGGCAGGATGTCCGTAAAGGTTCTGAAAACCAATGATACATGGTATGGCATGACCTATCATGAGGATGTCGCAGCTGTAAAGGACAGCTTCAAGGAGATGCTGGAGAATGGTGTGTACAAGGCTGACTTGTTCAGTGATCTGTAAATGACGATGAAAGAAACGATTGATTTACTCGGAAAGATCCTCACAAACATCCTGATTGCTTTGTATGAGCCGTTTGGATTCTCACTCTTGCTTTCTTTTCTTGCTATGTTTTTCTACCTGTATGCGTATGAGCCTACCGCAGCAGGCAAAGGTTGGAAGAGTGCCATAGTGACGTGGTATCAGAAATTCAAGGAGAGTGTGTTCTTTCGGAAACTATTCTTCCTGGCCTTTGTGACTTCACTTATTTTGTTCCGAACCCTGTTAAACCGTCAGCTGTGGATGAATCCTTTATCCGATGTCATGGGCGGCTGGGGCATCTGGGAGACAGTGAACGGCGAACAGAAGCTGACAACGGAGTGTATTGAGAATGTGATCATGATGGTGCCGTTTTCTGCCGTAGTGATGTGGACATTCGAAGAAAAGATAGGAAACGGTTGGAAGAAGATCCTGTGGCAAAGCGGGAAGATAGCATTTATCTTTTCGGTGAGCATTGAGATGTTGCAGTTATTGCTCCGTCTAGGTACGTTTCAGCTATCAGACATCTTCTATAATACAGTAGGTGGAATGATTGGCGGATTGATGTATTGTGCAGTGATGAAGGCAAGAAAGCATCTGTAAAATTGGATGAAATTGTGATATACTGGGAGCGGTAGCTCCCTACGCTGCTCTGATAATCACACACCTCTCCGTGGTGGGCAGCAGGCAACGATCTAAGAATCAGGAATTCGATAATCGGCTGAGATGTGAAGAATGAGCGATTGACCTCATAGGAGCTACGATATGGATACTTTAGAAGAACTGAAATATTACTGTGATGAACCACAACCTGTGGGAGCACTGATGCTCACTGGTGAGTGGGGATGTGGAAAAACATATTTATTAAATAATAGTTTATCAAATGTGCTAAAGGATAAATGTGTGTTTTTGCGTGTGAGTCTATTTGGCATGGCGTCGATAGAAGAGGTAAAGAAAGAAGTAAAGCAATGTTGGCTTAGAACCGTAGCTGAATTAAATACTCCAGCGTCTGGATGGGTTGAAAAGGCTCAAAAGTATACTGGAGTTTTTAAGACAGTTGCGGATAAAGGTGCTGAACACCTTCCAGAGCCTTGGAAAAGCATTGTGAGTGGAGTATTATCTTTTAATGCTATTGATTTCGTAAAAGTCGAACCTAAAATGGGAGATAAAAGAGTAATCTTGATATTTGATGATTTGGAGCGTACTGATATTCCAACGTCTGATTTGTTAGGCTGTATCAACGATTATTGTGAAAATCTTCATATTAATACAATCGTAGTGGCAAATGAGGAAAAAATACAGTCAAGTGAAAAAGATAAAATTAAGTATAGTGAAATAAAGGAAAAAATTATCCAAAGAACGATACATTATGTACCGGATTACTCTTCAGTGGTTTCTAATGTAATTGATAGTATAGAGTGTAAGGATGATGATGTGGTTTCTCAAGAATACAAAGCACTCCTTGTAAAATATAAGGAAATTATTAGTTCTATTTTTTCAGGTGCATCAGTAGAAGGAATACCACTAGAACAGTTGATCTCAAAGAAATATTCTGGAAATTCAAGGGCAGAACTCGAAAGTGAAAAAGACAAAATTCAGGAGTTGCTTAAACATAGACCGCATAACATCCGAAGCCTTAAATGCGCAATTCAAGATTTTAAAAGAATATATATATTACTTAATGAAAAGCATATTGATAATAGAGAAAAATGGCTTTTTACATATCTTTCATATGTATTGTGTTTCCGGGCGGGATTGATTCCAGAAAGTGCACGATATGGAACGCTTTTTTCTGATGAAAAGGTGTCTATACTTTACCTGGATTTTATGATGATAAATTCATTACGGGTGGAATTAAGCAATGGATTTGGCATGGAGAGTGGGCGAAAGATACTCTTGATGCAGAATTTGATTATGTCATAAATAGAGACAAAGCTATTACCCCGGAAGAAAAAGTGCGAATGAATAGACTTTTAGATTTAGATGAAGTTGATATAAGAGACGGATACCCGATACTTTTGGAAGAAGCATATACTGGCACATTGGAGTTAAATGATTATGTGAATTTGCTGTACAATAGTTGTTGGGCTAGAAAGTATAATATTCAGCTTCCAGACATTAAGTGGGAAAAAATTTGCGATGGGATTCATAAGCAGATTGAGAAAATGATTCATACCGGAGAAGAGCAACCACGCCACCGTATGATTATTGGTGATGACAATAAGGATTTATTTTTGCCGGAAGAATGGAATGCATATAAAATAATTAATGAATTTTTGAGTTCCAACACATTGATGTTTGAAAAGAACAAAGCTCTTTATGTGAGCTTGATGAAGAAAAAACCCTTGAATGCCCTGGCTCAAACGCAGAATAAGCGGTTTGATATGTTTGATGTCGAGATGGCCGAGGCCACAGCGGATGGGTTCGAAAAGGTGACAAATGCAGAAAAAAGTAGCTTTGTAGATTACTTTAAGAGAATGTGGCAGGTTAATATATGCACACAGGACTATAAGATTAAGTTGCCAGAAGAGGGATTCCAAACCTTAAAACGGCGTGTATTGCAGATTTTGGATAAATGCCGAGTTGAATCTTTACCAATATCTGAGGCACATGCAAATAGTTTTCTTGAAGTAATCGATAATTTGATTGTTGAACAGAAGCAAAAGCTACAAGAAATTCAAAATAAAGAGGAAGAAGATAGAATAAAAGCTGAGGAAAAGGCATTAGCAGAGAAACAAGAAGCGGAACAAGCAAAGAAATCTGAGATAGACGATGTGATTGAAAAGATGCTGTCAGATGGTGTAAGTGCTGATGATATTCTCGCTAAGTTGAAATAATATTTCTGCAGTGCTATACTTAAAACATTAAAAAAAGAAAGAGGTTATCACCTATGCCCAGAACCAAAGGTAGCAAAAACCGTCCCAAAATCAATACCACCAAAGACTACGCATCTCAGATCGCAGAGAAGCAGGAGACTGTTGCATCTCTAAATACTGAGATCGCTTCCATCACCGCTAACATTGACACTTTGAAGGCTGATTTGAAGGAGAAGAAGACTGCTTTGAAGAAGGTCGAAAAAGAAGTGGCATCCCTGGAAGTGAAGAAGGCAAAGGCAGATGCTAAGGCTGCTGAAGAAGCTAAGAAGCTGAAGCCGAGAGTGTGGTTAAGAGATTATTAGCCAGCGGTATGAGCGCTGATGAGATTCTGGAAAAACTGAAATAAAACAAGAATCCAAGAGAAAATAAATGCCGTGTGAGGAACACAGGCTCCTCCGGGAGCTGGAAAGCGCACACGGTTTTTTTGAGGTCGCTATATAGTTTATAACGGAAATAAAAGAAATGGAGTGTGACATAAAATGAATTTATCAAAAATACATCATATTGCAATCATCGTATCTGACTACGAAGCAGCTAAGGATTTCTATGTGAACAAGCTGGGATTCTCTGTCATCAGAGAAAACTATCGCCCAGAGCGTAAAGACTGGAAGCTGGATCTGCGTGTTAACGAACACATAGAGCTGGAGATTTTTGCAGAAGAAAACCCGCCGAAGCGTGTGAACCGCCCGGAGGCCTGTGGGCTGCGTCACTTTGCATTTTGTGTGGAGAGCGTGGAGCAGACAGTGAATGAGTTGGCAGAGGTAGGAATTGAATGTGAGCCAATTCGTGTGGATGATTACACCGGCAAGAAGATGACTTTCTTCCATGACCCGGACGGACTGCCGTTGGAGCTGCATGAGTAAAATGAAGAAAACAAGAAAACCAGGCGGTGGCCGGAAGAAGTTGAAGCCAGAGTACGATGCTGGGAAAAATCTGAAAGAGCAGATGGAAAGTGCTGTGGCACTTTATGATTCTGAGATGTCCTTGCAGGCCATCGGCGAAGAACTGGGATTAAATCCAATCAAAGTAAGAAAGCTGCTCATCACGGCCGGTGTGTATGAATCTGAAGTGGCGGAGAAGGTGCAAGCTACCTTTCAAGAATACCGTGAAACACAAGACTACAAAACCTCCATACTCTCAACTGCAAACACTCTGAAACTTTCCAAAGCCTCCGTCACCTCGTACCTGCCATATCGGAAAGGTGTGTACTTCCCAAGCACAGCAGAAAAAGGGAAGATCAGTGTCGGAGCAGAGCGGCAGCGGAGATACAGAGCAATGAAGCGGTGGAGGGGTGATCCGACAGAAGAAAACTTCTGGGGCATGGTTGTGTCCTATGCCGGGGTAGGATTTAAAACATACTCTGGATTGCCATTCTCTTACGAAATTAAAAAAGGCAGGAACGGTGAGTACACAAAAGAGCTGTGGATCGACCGCCAGGAGAAGAGTAAAAGTCTAGCGTGGAGTTCAGTGCTGCTGGCGCTGAAGAATATTAAAGGAGAAGTGGTAGACCGCCCGAAAGCTCTGGGCGATATCCGGGGCGTGACTTACATTTATGGGATATTCTATCGGTTCGGGCTGATCGATGTGCCGGATGAAGTAAAGGAGAAGATGGGGCATCCGAAAAACCGCAAAAAATAGGTTGCTATGTACAGAAGTCTACGGTAATATGTGCCATAACTGAGGATGTGAATCTCAGTTGGGAAGGATGGTAGCATTATAGAAAAATTGAAGAAAATGCTGGAGGAGTATTTGAGGAAAACGGAACCAGAGTATTATCCGCCAGTGGAGAATCTGCTTGATCTGATCTACGAACATTACACGGAGAATAATCCAGTAGAGAAAAACACAGTTGCCGGGAAAACCGCAAAGGTCAAGGAAAAGGAACTGGAAGAGTGGCTGCGTGGCTTGGAAGGTATGAATAGGCTCGTAGATGACTATGTCGGAGATAAAGATTCCCCTCTGGGAGAAGATTATGGACCGGCAGGGAACAGTGTGCTGTGCATGGGAGAAGACTGCTTTTGAGGAAGGTCTGAAAGTCGGGATACGGCTTATGATGGAAGTATATAGTTTGTAACGGAAATAAAATGAACTTCTGGAGTTCAAAAAAGCCCTCGCTGTGTGTGATACACATTGGGGCGCTGGTCAGTTATTATCTTCTGCCTGTATTCTGAGCAATTCCTCTATTTCATTTTTATTCGCCAAGTGCACCGATGCCGGTACAAAGCAATGTTGACGGAGCAAAGTTCGCGGCGTTCATCGATGCGGCCGTGGCAGACAGCATCATGGAGTTGGGGAAGAGAGAAGATGACCTGTCAAAAGCGGGTGTGACCATGTTGGGGAATGTGGATGGAAAGAGCATGTTGGAGCAGATGAGTCCCCAGTTTTTGGAGTTTGTGCTGGATGCGTATCGGAGTTTGAAATACGGAAAATAAAAACGAGAAAGGCGTTGATAATTTCTAGGAAATAGGGTATAATGAACTTGATGGAAAATAAAAACGCGAAATCCGTTTTTGAAAGGGAGAGCGGTACATGAAAATACTTCGTATTACAGCACAAGGGCTTCCGTTGTTTAAGGAAGACATGGATATTTGCTTTTACACTCAGCAGCGTGTGAGTGAAGATGACAGGAATAATCTGTATAATCTGATTGACAACTATTACCTTCATTCTGCATGTGCGTTTATTGGAATCAATGCTTCTGGCAAAACCTCTGTGCTGAAAGTCATAAATTTAGCACTGAACATTATAAAGAATGAGCCAATCAATCATGTGGAGGCAAAAACCATTCTTGGAGGGTCAGAGAAAGCTGCGATTCGCACATACTTTTATGATAAGCGCAAATATATCTGCTGTCTTGAAACCGTGATTACAGCGAAAAAGGCAAAGACAGGCGAGTATGTGTATTCAATCTTGTCTGAAAGACTATGGGAAAAGCCGATTGCAGGCGTTAAGTCGAAAAAATATTTGACGGATTTCGATGGAATAGAGCCTGTTGACACACGTAATAGTAATGAAGCTTACCTTTCAGATGATGTCAGCTTTATTATCGCTCATAATAAAAAGGTAAATGACACCGTTGAGGTGTTTAGCCTTCTTTCATATACGAATGTGAATGTTTTGCCTTTTACAGAAGATATTCCGCTGGAAGTAATTACTTTTCTTGACCCGACTATCGAGAAGCTATGTTTTGAGCAGGCGGAAGGAAAAACATTTATTCATCTGAAATTTAGAGATGAAGATGAGATTATCTTGAATAATGCGGTAGATCTTGAGCAGTATTTGTCTTCTGGTACAATTAAGGGCATTATTACATTTTCGATGGTGAAAGAGGTTCTTCAATCTGGAGGATACCTTCTGGTAGATGAAATTGAAAATCATTTTAATAAAGAAATTGTAACGACTCTGATGCGTTTCTTCATGGATAGCCGACTTAACAAGAGAGGCGGAACGCTGATTTTTACAACGCATTATCCGGAACTGCTGGATGAATATGACCGAAATGATGGAATTTGTATTGTAAGAAATCGAAATGGCATTACAGTGGAAAACTTGAGCTATATTCTAAAGCGCAATGACATTAAGAAGAGCGATGCATATCAAAGCGGATTTCTGGAAGGAACAACTCCAGCGTATGAAGCATATATGCGTTTGAAGAAAAATCTGGCCGCTTCAATTAAATAAGGGGGCGGTAGGATGAAGTTAGCACCATATATAGCGTGTGTATGTGAAGGATCAGCAGAAGCTGCAATTATTGATGTTCTAGTGGATAATAATCTTTTGATTTTTACAAGAGAAGATATGCTTGAAGAAAATGTTATTCGCTGCAGGAGTGCTAAGACATTTGAGGAACGCTTCTTACGTAAAGGATTTAAAGATCAGATTTCTGTTATAAGGATTCTTGACTCTCGGAGAGAAGAGTTTAGGCTTAGCAAAGCCTATGAGAAGAAGGTTGATGTGATCAATGTTATTACTGCTCCGGAGATAGAGATGCTGATTATTCATAGCGAAGGAGCTTATGAGCGATTTAAGCGTTCAGGAAAGAAACCGAGTGAATTCTGTAAATCAGATCTTCGTATGCATAATGTGAAATCGTATGATTTTGTAAAAGATTATTTTAGTAATCCACTGACATTAGTTAATGCAATAAAAGAGTACCGTAGAACCGCAAATATTCCTAAAGGTGAATATAGTTTATCAGATCTGTTAAAATAAAGATTTGCCCACTGGCGTACCGTGTAAATCCTACATAGTGCGCTGGTGGGCTTCTTTTTTTGCCTCATCCCGCATGAACCACAGACAGCACCCCGGCATGCTCCGAAGTGCAGTTGTGGCTTATGCGGGTTTTTGTGTTATGTGGTCAACGGGTTACAAAATCATACTCCCAATCCGTATAAAATCGCTTTCAGTTCCTTTACCATTCGGGTGAGAATCTCCTGCTCAAGTGTGTTGCAGTCCAAAAGCAGACGGTGAATCTCGGAATCGGCAGTGGAAGCCGAGTGTGTCAGACTGTCTACGAGAAGGTCGTCTGCTGATATGCCGAGAAGGTTGGCAACTCTGATTTATTTCGTACCAAAAATCCGATCCCCTGCATCACCCAGACCTGGGCAGATGTAAGCGTTTTCGTTCAGGCAGCGATCTACATGACCGACATAGATCTGGACATCCGGATGTGCCTCATGCAGTCTCTTTAATCCTTCCGGAGCAGCGATGATTGCCATGAATTTGATGTTCTTTCCGCCGCGTGCTTTGATAAAGTCGATTGCCTCCACTGCGGAACCGCCGGTTGCCAGCATCGGGTCAGTGACAACGATAGTACGCAGTTCGATCGGGGTTGGCAGCTTGCAGTAGTATTCGTGCGGCTCATGGGTTGTCTCGTCGCGGTAGAGTCCGATGTGACCAACCTTTGCGGACGGAACGAGTGCCAGAATACCATTTACCATACCGAGACCGGCACGTAAGATCGGGACAACGGCAAGTTTTTTACCAGCCAGCATCGGAGTGCTGCAGGTTTCGATCGGAGTTTCTACTTCCTGATCTTCCAGCGGAAGATCGCGAAGCGCTTCATAGCCCATCAGCATCGCAATCTCATCGGTCAGGGAACGGAATTCGTTGGTTCCGGTGTTCTTGTTGCGGAGGAGCGAGATCTTGTGCTGAATCAACGGGTGATCGAGAATTGTTACATTTTTCATATTCATAACCTGCCTTTTCTTGAATTTTGATGATGAACGTTTTTTCGTAACGGTGCATAGCGCAGACCGCTTGCTAATTTTGTGCTATCTTCATGCCGTCATTTCCCAAAATCTGTATACATATGTGAAATGTATCGTCCTGATGGCATATTTTCTTTAATTATACACCGAATTGTACAGATTGAACAGTCTGTTTTATGATGTATTTTGTTAAAAAGCATCGGTAAAGTTACTGTTCCGGGGTAGGCACTTTTGGAACTGAAAGTGCCGTAAGAAAACGTGGTGGCAGCAGGAATTTGCCGTATTTAAATGCGAAGCCACGGCAAATTCCGTTACTGGGCACGTATGCGTGAACAGTAACGCGGTTTGTCGTGAAGTAGTGCAGAGCATTTGTAAAAGAATGCAGGTGCTTTTATATGTTTATTAGAATAAAAAATAATACCAGCATTATATATAAGCAATACTTCTGAAAACAAATCAATAAATCTAACTGGAAATGAGAATAGAATGTGGTAAAATATAAAGTAGTGAATTATTGCACAACAATGAAGGAGGAAGCTTTGCCATTATGAAGACTGTATCGATAGCAGAGGAACTGAAAAACAATTCTTATCCGGGACGCGGAATTATCATTGGACGGACGCCGGACGGAAAGAAGGCGGTTACGGCTTACTTTATCATGGGAAGAAGCGAGAACAGCCGCAACCGTGTGTTTGTAGAAGAAGGTGAGGGCATCCGCACACAGGCATTTGACCCGGCGAAGCTGGAAGATCCGAGCCTGATTATCTATGCACCGGTCCGTGTGCTGGGAAATAAAACGATCGTGACCAACGGCGATCAGACTGATACGATTTATGAGGGAATGGACCGTCAGATGACCTTTGAGCAGTCCCTCAGAAGCCGCGAGTTCGAGCCGGATGCGCCGAACTACACGCCTCGTATTTCCGGTATCCTGCATATCGAGGATGGCGGTTACAACTATGCGCTGTCGATTCTGAAATCCAACGACGGCAATCCGGATTCCTGCCATCGTTATACATATGCGTATGAGAAGCCGGTTGCAGGCGAGGGACATTTCATCCACACCTATATGCACGACGGCAATCCGCTTCCGAGCTTCGAGGGTGAGCCGAAAAAGATCGAGATTCCGGACAGCCTGGATGAGTTTGCAGCGACACTCTGGGAGAATCTGAACCCGGATAATAAGGTATCTCTGTTTGTGCGCTATATTGATATTGCGACCAGAGAGACACAGACGAAGATCATTAATAAAAATAAGTAGGAACAGACTGGAAAATAGTTAAAAAAAGTCAAAAACCGTCTGAAAATGAAAACAGGTCAGAGACAAAATTGTTTATCTCAGTCGAGAAGACTCCCACCTCTTCAGGTGGTGAGTAATAGCAAGTTTGTCTCAGTGGGAGTCCATTCTCCGACTGAGATAAACGCTCCGCGAGGATGCGCAGTGATTCTGTAAAGAATATGTCAGCTTCGCTGACCAGAATCACGCGCCAAGTCTCACGGACGTTCGACTTGAAACAGCATTTGAATCATGCGTTTAAATGGGTATACAGGAGGAATGAAGATGAGCGAACTTGAGTTAAAATATGGATGCAACCCGAACCAGAAACCGTCCCGCATTTTTATGGCGGACGGCAGTGAGCTTCCAATCAAGGTACTTTGCGGCAAACCGGGATATATCAATTTCCTGGATGCGTTCAATGGCTGGCAGCTGGTAAGAGAACTGAAAGAGGCAACCGGGCTTCCGGCGGCAACTTCTTTTAAACATGTTTCGCCGGCAGGTGCAGCGGTAGGACTTCCGTTAGACGAGACGATGCGTAAGATTTACTGGGTCGATGATATGGGAGACTTATCTCCGCTTGCGTGTGCATATGCCAGAGCACGAGGTGCAGACCGCATGTCTTCCTTCGGCGATTTTATTTCTTTGTCGGATGTCTGCGATGCAGATACGGCGCGCATCATCAAGAGAGAAGTATCGGATGGCGTGATTGCTCCGGGATATACCAAGGAGGCTCTGGAGATTCTGGAATCAAAGAAAAATGGCAAGTACAATGTCATTGAAATCGATCCGGATTATGTACCAGCTCCGGTGGAGCGCAAACAGGTATTTGGCGTGACCTTTGAGCAGGGTAGAAATAATCTGGCAATCAACCGTGAGCTGCTGGAGAATATCGTGACTGAGAATAAAGAGCTGCCGGATAACGCGAAGATCGACATGATCGTATCTTTGATTACCCTGAAATATACACAGTCCAACTCTGTCTGCTACGTGAAGGATGGACAGGCGATCGGTATCGGCGCAGGTCAGCAGTCCCGTGTACATTGTACCCGTCTGGCAGGTCAGAAAGCCGACAACTGGTATCTGCGCCAATCTCCGCAGGTGTTAAATCTTCAGTTTGTGGATGGAATCAAGCGTGCAGACCGCGACAATGCGATCGATGTTTATATCGGAGAAGAATATATGGATGTGCTGGAAGAGGGCGCATGGCAGAAAATTTTCAAGGTAAAACCGCCGGTATTTACCCGTGAGGAAAAACGCGCATGGCTGGACGGCATGAAGGGTGTAACCATTGGTTCTGATGCATTCTTCCCATTTGGCGACAACATTGAGCGCGCGCACAAGAGCGGCGTTCAGTACATCGCACAGCCGGGCGGATCGGTTCGTGATGACAATGTAATCGAGGTTTGCAATAAATATGGCATTGTAATGGCATTTACGGGAATCCGTCTGTTCCATCATTAATGAAAAAGGGCGTGTGAAAAAACGAGAGTTTTTTCACACGCCCTTTTTATTTCGAAATAAAGTGGCTATGATTTCTTATATTTTGCCTCATAATCCCGCAGGCTTACAAGTGCTTCTTTCGACATCGGAATCAGCGCGATCAGGTTGAAGACGGTCATCAGACCGACACCGACATCACCGAGATCCCAGACAAAGGTGTAGGCGGTCAGTCCGCCGACAAACATCATGATCAGGGCGAGAATCTTGTACGCCGTCTGGGCGGCCCAGGTGTCTCCGAAGAGGTAGCTCACATTGGAGCGGGCGTAGAAGAGGATGCCGATGAAGGTAGTGAAACTGAACAGCCACAGGATTACGGCTATGAAAATGACGCCTAATTCCCCGAAATGCCAGCTCATTGCCGCCTGCAGCAGATCCATGCCCTCCAGACCGGAGATTTTATCAGCCGGGACCAGCAGCATGATCATGGCTGTACAGGTGCAGAGAAGCGTGTCGATGAAAACGCCCATCGCCTGCATCAGTCCGACTTTGGCAGGATGGGAGGTTTCTGCCGTCGCTGCCGCACACGGGGCGGAACCGCTTCCTGCTTCATTGGAGAAAAGTCCCCGTTTGACACCGTTCATCAATACGGCGCCGAAGCCGCCTGCGATTGCCTGGCGCAGACCGAGTGCTTCCTCAAAAACGCGGGCAAAAACGCCTGGAAGCTGGCGGAAGTTCACGATAATTAAAAACAGGGTCAGGATAATGTAAATGCCTGCCATGATCGGAACCAGCAGATCCAGAACCCTGACGGAGGCATTTTTCCGAAGAACGATGACTGCCGCAAGGAGAACTAAAAACAAGCATGAGTAGATCGGCGGGATGCCGAATGCATTCTTAAAAGAAGAGGTCACGGAATTACTGATGACCTGGCTGATACCGCACCAGCAGATCAGACCGGAGAGCGCAAACAGTACGGAGAGAAGATTTTTCTTCGAAACCGGCGTGCCCTGTTTCTGGCGTTTGCTGTTGATCCAGTCGTGAATGTAGTAAGCAGGACCGCCGCGGTAACCGCCGTAGAGCGGATCCGGCTGTTTGTGAAGCTGGGCTAAGGTCGCCTCGATGAAAGCGGTTGCCGAACCGAGCAGCGCGGTTACCCACATCCAGAACAACGCACCGGCGCCTCCGGCGGAGAGAGCGGCAACGATACCGACAAGATTTCCCATACCGACGCGGGTCGCAGTTGACACGATCAGTGCCTGGAGTGCGGAGAGAGAGCCACCTTTGTGTCCGGTTTCGGCCTTTTCCAGCAGCGCGCGCAGCATATCCGGAAGCATTCGGATCTGCAGGAACCGCGTCCGGATAGTACAGAAGATACCGGTCGGGACGAGCAGAAGAACCAGAAGCGGCAGGTTGATGGTTGTTCCGCCAGGAAGCGGCAGATGAATCCAGTCACCCCAGAGGAAATAGTAGGTTTTTTCGATTAAATTGATAATTGTATTCATGTTTTCACCCCAAAATTTTATATAGTAAAGGTGCGCCCGCAGGTGCTTGACGCTTGATTGAAAGATAGTTATAATGAGTGGTAGGGAGTTTTCAGACTCTCAGTATCATAGGAAAAGGAGAATTCATATGCAGTACGCAATTGCACATTTAGATCCGAATGAGGACAATCCTTCCATGGAAGAGAATCCATGCATTAATGTTGATTTTGAAAACGAAGAGGAATCATGTCTGGAAGCTGCAACCATGATGATGGATGAAGGCTACAAGATGGTAACTCCATTTTTCATTGAGGACGGCGGCAAAGCGGGTACATACTCCTGGGAGTATGTCAATGCCCATCTGGTTGTCCGTACCAAATAATGTTTCACGTTGTTGTTTAAAACTGTATTGTTTTAAAGTGTGTGAGACTTAAAATGCCGGAAAGAGAAGATCTTTCCGGTTTTTTATATTTACATGTTAGCTGTCCTTGCACGTTTATAATAACTATTTCTTGAATATGTAATTAAATCTACTTATTTATATTCCGTATTGTACCGCACAGTTGAGGAAAGTGCAAGGGGAAAATGAGGGATTGTTACTGGAATTTTAATTAAAGATAAATAGTAATAAGTTGAAAGTCGGGTGTAAATCTCCTATAATGGACAGAAGAATCTTCAGGCAGAAAATGGCATACAGGGAGGCAGATGGAGACGGAAAAGAAACAGACAGATGAAAAAAAGGAACTTCGAACCGGATTTACGACCGGAACCTGCGCGGCGGCGTGTACGCGGGCGGCGGTGTTGTTTCTCTGCACAGGGGAAGCACCTGCGGCGGCAGAGACAGTGACACCTTCCGGCGTCCGGGTGATTCTGCCGATTGTCCGGGCAGAGCGGGAGGAAGATAGCGCAGTATGCGGTGTACAGAAGGACTCCGGTGACGATCCGGATGTGACGAATGGGACATTGGTTTGTGCACGGGCCGTCCTGGCTTGTCATGATAGCATAACTGAAAGCGGTTACACAGATCCGGCGTATCCGGGAATTGAGGTAACCGGCGGCGAGGGCATCGGCATGGTGACGCGGGACGGTCTTTCGTGTCCGGTGGGGCATTACGCGATCAACCCGGTACCGCGGACGGCTATTTTCCGGGAGGCGGCTCTGGCACGCCGGGAGGCGGGCATGCCGGAGTTACCTTTGCGGATTGAGATTTCTATCCCTGCCGGGCGGGAGCTGGCGGAGAAAACGTTTAACCCGCATCTGGGGATCATCGGTGGTATCTCGGTGCTTGGAACAACTGGGATTGTGAACCCGATGAGTGAGGCGGCATTGGTTGAGACGATCCGGCTGGATATCCGGGTGCACGCTCAGGAGGATGTTTCGCTGCTGGCAGTGGCGCCAGGCAATTATGGAGAACGATTTTTAAAAGAAGAAACCGGGCTTTCGATGGAAAATTTCATCAAGTGCAGTAATTTTATCGGGACCAGCTTTAAAATGCTTTCACAGGAAGGAATTCACCAGGCGCTTTTGGCAGGGCATGTTGGAAAACTGGTCAAAGTGGCAGGTGGTGTGATGAATACACATTCCCGGTATGGTGACAGACGGATGGAGATTTTGTCTGCATGCGCGCGGACCGTTGGATTTCCGGAGGCAGATGCCCTGCTGCCGATGAATACGACTGAGGAAGCGGCAGATTTCCTATATGAACATGGATATCTGAAACAGGTCATGGAGCAGGTAGCGAATCAGGTCAAAGCGGTATTGGAAGAAGAGAGCGGCGTTCAGACGGAGGTAATGCTATTTTCGAGCAATTATGGACTGATGGCGCGGACAGCTGGGGCGGATGCGTATGTGCGGGAGCTGCTGGAGATGGAGAGAGGCATGGAAGTAATGATAGATAGAAGAATCATAAATTACGAAAAGTTGAGATTCGAATATTAAATAAAAAAGGAGAAAACACATATATGGTATATTTCGTCGGAGCAGGTTCGGGAGCGCCAGATTTAATCACAGTGCGGGGAGCACGCCTTTTGAATCAGGCAGACCAGATTATTTACGCAGGTTCTCTGGTCAATCCAGAGCTTTTGGATTATAAAAAAGAATCAGCCGTTGTCTATGACAGTGCGAAAATGACGCTGGAAGAAGTGGTCGAAAAGATCCAAGAAGCGGAATCGACGGGTAAGATGACGGTGCGGCTTCACACAGGCGACCCCTGTGTGTATGGTGCGATCCGGGAACAGATGGACGAGCTGGACAAGTTAAATATCTCTTATAAGGTATGCCCGGGCGTCAGCTCTTTCTGCGGCGCGGCATCTGCATTGAATCTGGAATATACCTTGCCGGGCGTTTCACAGAGCGTGATTATCACCCGGATGGCGGGGCGGACACCGGTGCCGGAGCGGGAGAGCATCGCGTCGTTTGCAGCGCATCATGCGACTATGGTTATATTTTTAAGCACGGGAATGCTGAAGAAGCTTTCGGAAGAGCTGATAAAGGGCGGATATGAGGCGGACACGCCGGCGGCGATCGTGTACAAAGCGACCTGGCCGGATGAAAAGCGGGTTGTCTGCACGGTTGCCACGCTTGCAGAGGCGGCAGAGCGGGAAAATATCAAAAAAACAGCTCTGATTATCGTCGGGGATGTGACTGCCCAGGCGGGATACGAGCGCTCACGTTTATATGCGCCAGAATTCACAACTGAATTCCGTCAGGGGACGGATGGTTTTGTATATGAGTAATAGAAAGGGATTGTTATAAATGGAGCAGTTGAAACTTCGGGTCAGGAACGGTATCTGCATTTGCTTTACTGCACAGGGAAAAGAAACGGCGACGCGCCTGCTGGAGAAATTAAGCCAGCAGATGGAAGAGGCGTTTGACTTTTTAGATTATACAGGATCCGAACATTCGAAACCGCTGAAACAGGTGGTCAAGGAAGCATTTCAGGAGAAGGAAGCAATTTTGTTTGTCGGGGCGGCGGGGATTGCAGTCCGTTTGATTGCGCCGTGGGTGCAGGATAAGCTGAAAGATCCGGCGGTGCTGGTGATCGATGAGCAGGGACGTTATGCGATCCCGATTTTGTCTGGACATGTGGGCGGATGCAATGAACTGGCAGAGGCAGCGGCGCAGATTCTGGGGGCAGAACCGGTAATTACGACGGCAACGGATCTGCGGCAGGCATTTGCAGTTGATGTATTTGCAGCGGAAAATGAGCTGGTGATCAGTGACCGGGAACTGGCGAAACAAATCTCTGCGGCGGAGCTGCGCGGTGAAAAAATTGGCTTTTTCAGTGATTATCCAGTAGATGGAATCGTTCCGGCAGAGATTACTCCGGGCGTATGGCAGAAGGAAAACATCTATGTGACGCTGAAACAGGGCGGATGCCCGAAAAATGCCCCAGCGTCTCTGGTGCGCCGGGATATGGTGATTGGGCTGCAGGAGAAGAAGGAACAGCGGGATGCAGCCAAAGCAGCGGCGGTAGTGGCAGTGGAAACCGGCGATTCGGCGAAGGCGGCTGAGATAGATATGTCTGTCGGAAAATCCGATATAGGATCGCTTGGGCAGAAAAGTGAGCAGAAGAAAGAGCAAAGTTATGAGCCGGAAAATGAATCAGGTACGCCGGAACTTCTGCGCCTGTATCCGCGAACGGTTGTTCTTGGAATGGGATGCCGCCGGGATTCGTCCCTGAATGCTGTCCGGGAGATGGCAAGAGTGGCACTTTCGCGGGCGATGATTGATAAAAGTGCGGTGCGGGCGATTGCAACGGTGGATCGGAAGAAAAATGAGATGGCATTCTGGCGCTTGCGAAGGAGTGGGATGTGGAACTGTGGAGTTTTACCCCGGAAGAGCTGGAGAGTGCCGGTACGAAGTTTGCAGAATCGCCGTTTGTGCGGAAGACAGTAGGGGTAGGAAATGTTTGTGAGCGTGCAGCCGTCATGGGGGTGCGCCGGATTTACCGGGAACGGGAGATGGATGAGAAAAATCTGCCTGCGATCGATCTGAGAGTACAGAAAATGGCATTTAACGGTGTAACGGCAGCAGTAGCGGTTCCGGCATCGGAGCAAGTAAGGAGGCAGCAGTGGAAGAAAAAAAATTATACGTGATCGGAATTGGACCGGGGGCGAGAGAACAGATGACGGTCCGGGCAGACCGCATTTTGCGGGAAAGCCAGGTGATCATCGGTTATACGGTATACGTGGACCTGGTAAAAGAATTTTATCCACAGGCGGAATTTCTGACAACGCCGATGCGCCAGGAAAAGGAACGCTGTGAGATGGCATTAAAAGCGGCGCAGGATGGTCGGAAAACAGCAATGATCTGCAGTGGGGACAGCGGCGTCTATGGCATGGCGGGGCTGGTGCTGCAGATGGCAGAGGCGTACCCGGATGTGAACGTGGAAGTAATTCCAGGAGTGACGGCAGCGCTGGGAGGCGGAGCCATTCTCGGTGCACCGTTGGGACATGATTTTGCGGTGATCAGCCTGAGTGACCTTCTGACGCCGATGGAAGTGATCGAAAAAAGGCTGCGTGCAGCGGCGGAAGCGGATTTTATTATCTGCCTCTACAATCCATCCAGCCGGAAACGCCACGATTATCTGGAGCGTGCCTGCCGGATTCTTTTAGAGTATAAAAGTGGTGAGACTGCCTGCGGATATGTACAGAATATTGGCCGCGAGGGCGAGGCGGTGCACCTTTTGACACTGGCAGAACTGGAAAAGACGCCGGTGGATATGTTTACGACCGTATTTATTGGAAATAAGGAAACGCAGATGTTAAATGGATGTCTGGTGACACCGAGGGGATACCGCGATGTGTAAAATATGGATATTTGGAGGAACGACAGAAGGGCGCCTGCTGGCGGAATATTGCAGCCGGGAAAAGATTGAGGCGTGGGTCAGCGTGGCTTCGGAGTATGGAGAGGAGCTTTTGCAGGAGGAGCTGATGGAATCTGGGAATGCAGGGAATCCAGATTTGAACCACAATACGAAGGAAAGTGGGCAATGCGCTGACAAAGAGATTTGTTTTGCAAAGAAAAGCTTGAAAACGGTTCAGGCATCCTCAGTGATAAAAGTCTTACGTGGACGGATGGATCGTTACCAGATGGAAGAATTTATCCGAAACCAGGGGATTCATCTTGTGATCGATGCAACCCATCCGCATGCCAGACTTGTTTCAGAAGAAATCCAGGAAGCGTGCGGACGGACCGGTGTCCGCCTGGAACGGTGCCTGCGCGCAGAGGGCGAACAAAACAAAGCACGTGATTGGGTCGAGGTTGATTCCATTCAGGAGGCAGTGTCATTTCTTTCTTCTGTTTCCGGCGTGATTTTTGCCACAACCGGCAGTAAAGAACTGGAAGCCCTGTGCCAGATACCAGATTATCAAAAACGGGTGTATGCGAGAGTGCTTCCAACTTCGAATGTTTTGAAGAAATGTGAAAAACTGGGGATAACTGGCAGCCATCTGATTGCGATGCAGGGACCTTTTTCCACCGAAATGAATACGCTATTTCTCCGGCAGACAAAAGCGGAGTGGCTATTGACGAAAGATTCCGGGCGTGCGGGCGGATTTCAGGAAAAGGTGGAAGCGGCGCGTGAAAATGGAACCAGAGTGGTTGTGATCCGCAGACCGGAGGAGGATGGTATTTCGCTGGAAGAGGCAATGGAGGTGCTGAAGAAGGCGGATGAGGGGAATGTTGGAGAGTTAAAAACACATTTGATTCTGGCGGGAATTGGCATGGGACAGCCGTCCCAGATGACAGGGGAAGTCCTTCGGGCAATTCGAGAGAGTGACGCCTTGATTGGCGCGGTGCGTATGCTGGAATCCGCGGAGAGAGCGCTGCAGAATGATTTGCTGATTAGCAAGGAAGAAAAAGCTGAAAACAGACAGGAATCAACGGCTGCGGTGGAAAAAGAAACGAAGTGCTATAAAGCATATCTTCCTGACGATGTGATACAGATTGTATCGAAGCACCCGGAATGGAAGCAGGCGGTCATCCTGTATTCGGGTGATACCGGCTTTTTCAGCGGGGTATCCAGGATGGCAGAGCGGCTGCGGGAAGCTGGTTATCCATTTACCGTCTATCCGGGTACATCCTGTGTCAGTTATCTGGCGGCACGCCTGGGGACGCACTGGGAAGATGCGGCGATTTATTCCGCACATGGAAGAGAATTGTCTGTCGATCGGGTGATGAAACGTCTGTGTGATCCAGAAGAACCGGCTAAGCGTGCGTTTATCCTCATGGGCGGCAAAAATAGAGCTGGACAGTTTTGTGAACATCTGACACAGGCGGGATATGGAAATGTACAGGTGACGGTTGGTGAAAACTTATCGTACCCGGAAGAGCAGATCCGGAGCGGAACCGCGGAAGAAATGAGAAAATTGGAATTTGCGGATTTGAGCTTGATGCTGCTGGAAGTCACGGATGAAATAAAGAATGTAAAGCAGCTGAAAAGGCTTGAACAAGAAGATAAACGTTTGCTTCCTGCAGATTCTGTCGGAGTATTTCCACGTATCATGCTTGCCGCCCCAAAAAGCGGCAGTGGAAAAACTCTTTTGACCTGCGGACTGCTTGAAATCCTTCGCCGCCGCGGTCTGAATCCGATCGCGTGCAAATGTGGACCGGACTATATCGATCCAATGTTTCACCGCTATGTGCTCGGCATTCCTGGGCGAAATCTCGATAGCTTTTTTCTGCCGGCGGAAGGCGTGCGGAAGGTTTTGGTGGATGCAGTGCGGGAAGAACAGGCGGGAATCGCAGTTTTAGAGGGTGTCATGGGCTATTATGACGGCTTGGGCGGAACAGAAACGTCCGCCAGCAGCTGGGAGATTGCAGAGATCACAGACACGCCGGCGATTCTGGTGCTGGACTGTAAGGGCGCATCGTTGTCGGCGGCAGCAATGGCATCTGGATTTTACATTTCCGGAAAAAAAGCCATATTGCCGGAGTGATTTTGAACCGGGTTTCTTCGATGTATTATGAGCGGCTGGCAGCAGCCGTGGAAGAGGCGTCGGGGCTTCCGGTGCTTGGTTATCTGCCGGAATCCGAGGAATACCGCATGGAAAGCCGCCATCTGGGACTTTTTCTGCCGGGCGAGATCGATCGGCTGCGCGAGCGGATCGGGCGATTGGCAGATCAGATGGAAAAGTCGATCGCGGTGGAGCAGGTGCTGGAAGTGGCAGGGATGCTTCCATTGAGGATAGAAAACAAAGAGAAAGAAAAAGCAGAAAACGAATCAATGGAGGCGGAAAGTATAGCGAAATTCCCAGCATGTCAAGAGCAAAAAGTCACCTCGCGCGTCCGCATCGGTGTTGCCCGTGACGAGGCATTCTGCTTCTACTATCAGGAAAATTTCCACCTTCTGGAACAGATGGGTGCGGAGCTGGTTTATTTCAGTCCACTGAGGGATAAAAAAATCCCGGACAGAGTGGATGGGCTTTTATTTGGCGGTGGTTATCCGGAGAATTATGCACGGGAGCTGGCAAAGAACGCGGCGATGCGTGAGAGTATCCGGCGGTCGATTGCGGCGGGAATGCCGTTTCTGGCGGAATGTGGTGGATTTTTATATTTACACCGTACTCTTGAAGGAAGCGATGGAAAACACTGGGAAATGGCTGGCGTTTATCCATTTGACGCTTACCGGACGAACCGCCTGCGCCGGTTTGGCTATGTGCGTCTGCTGACCTCATCTGGTCAGGAAATTCACGGGCATGAGTTCCATTACTGGGAGAGCGAAGATCCAGGCACCGACTGGGAGGCAGTCAAACCGACCGGAAACCGAAGCTGGCGCTGCATCCATGAAAAGGGAGGACAGATTGGCGGATTTCCGCATCTCTATTATGTATCCTGTCCAGACTTTTTGCGAAAATGGCTGGATGTATGTGCCAAAGGGAGTCAGCAAAAATATATCAATTGAGTGAATTTATATGAGAATCTAGAAAATGGGGAGTAGCAAATGCGAGATGAATGGTTTATCCGGGGCAAGGTCCCGATGACGAAGAGTGAGGTGCGGACCGTGTCATTGTCCAAGCTGGAATTGTTTGAGGACTGTGAGTTCTGGGACATTGGCGCGGGAACGGGTTCTGTCAGTGTGGAAGCGGCGGTAAGCTGTCCGGGGATTCATGTGTGTGCGTTTGAATATAAGGAAGAGGCGGTTGAACTGATCCGGGCAAATTGTGAGAAAGCCAGAACAGAGGCGGTCACGATCGTGCCGGGAAAGGCGCCGGAGACATTTGCACAGGTAAATGTTCACCGACCGGATCGGGCATTTATCGGGGGAACAACCGGACAGATGCGCGAGATTCTGGATGAATTGTTCCGCTTGAACCCAGATATCCGGATTGTGATCAACCTGATTGCGCTGGAGTCTCTGACAGTGCTTATGAGTTACCTGAAAGAGCGCAGGATAGAGGCGGAGATTCTGTCCATGCAGATTGCAAAAGCGGAGAAGATTGGTTCCAGTCATTTGATGAAAGGGCAGAATCCGATCTATATCATATCACTGGGAGGAAATGAAGCGTGAAGAAAATGATTCAGCCAGAGGCATTAAAAGTGGGCGCGAATCGTATAAGCGCGAACGATGCAAGGAGTGTAAAATTAGATTTTGCACCAATGGAGGGAATCACGGGATACGTATTCCGGCAGGCGCATGCAGTCATTTATGGGGGCGTTGACCGGTATTACAGTCCGTTCATTGCACCAGGTTCCAGTCATAAGCTGACATCCAGGGAGAGGAACGATATTCTTCCAGAGCATAATCAGGGATTATGCCTGATCCCGCAGATTCTGACGCATTCGGCGGAAGATTTTCTGTGGGTTTGCGAGGAACTGGCGGAGTATGGATATAGGACGGTTAATCTGAACCTGGGCTGTCCGTCGGGGACGGTGGTTACAAAGAAAAAGGGCGCGGGATTTTTAGCCGAGCCGGAAGATTTGAGCTTGTTTCTGGAGGAAGTCTGCAACGGATTGGAAAAAATCCACGCGTCGGATGGAAAGCCGGTGCGTTTGTCGATCAAAACCCGGATCGGCATGAAAGAAGCGTCTGAATTTCCACGCCTGCTTGCTATCTATAATCACTATCCGCTGGAAGAACTGATTGTGCATCCGAGAGTGCGCGAGGACTATTATAAGGGGAAAATACGGATGGAATCATTTGCGTATGCGCTGGAGCAGAGCCGCTGCCCGGTCAGCTATAATGGAAATCTTTTTTCGGCGGCGGATGCGTCTGCGCTCATGGAAGAAATTGTAGGACAAGATGAACCGTCTGACAAAGGCGAAACGCAGGAAAAAACGAAATTAGCCGCGTTGATGTTTGGGCGTGGGGCGGTTGCAAGTCCGTGGATTTTTGGAGAGATGCGGAATCTGCCATCCTCGACTCATCTCCAATCCTTCCAGCAATTCCACGATCGCCTCCTGACCGGTTATGCAGAAATCATGTCTGGCGACCGGAATACTTTGTTTAAAATGAAGGAACTCTGGTATTATTTCCAGTGCCATTTTCCAGGATGTGAAAAAGAATTGAAGAAGATTAAGAAGGCACAGAAGCTATCTGACTACCGGGCTGCTGTTCAGGCGATGTTTGCGAGCGGGCGGTTTGTGGAAGATGGCTTTCGCAACCCGGCACCATAGGATTGGTACCGGGCTGCCCTGTAACCATCCTCTCATTCTGGCAGTACAGTGTTGCGAATATTAGATTTTACACAGATTTTACATTTCCTGCTGGTTATTTTTACATTTATTTGATATAGTGAAGACATACTACCTGTAAAGATCAAAAGATGATGGGAGAATATGTATGTCTATTAGTACTTTGGGAACACTCTTTCAGTTCATTGGAGGACTGGGAATGTTCCTGTATGGAATGGAGTCGATGGCGGATGGTCTGCAGAAGTTTGCGGGCAATCGTTTACAACGTGTGCTTGAGATCCTGACTTCGAACCGCTTGCTGGGCGTGCTGGTGGGCGCGGGCGTTACCGCGATCATCCAGAGTAGTTCCGCGACGACGGTTATGGTCGTTGGTTTCGTAAATGCCGGAATTATCAATCTTCTGCAGGCAACCGGCATCATCATGGGTGCCAATATTGGTACGACTGTGACGAGCTGGATTGTGTCGATGAGTGAGTGGGGCGAGGTGTTAAAGCCAGAGTTCTTTGCACCGGTTCTCTTCGGTATCGGCGCATTCATCACGATGTTTGCGAAAAGCCACAAGAAAAAAGAGGGTGCCGAAGTCCTGATCGGTTTTGCACTCCTGTTTATCGGTCTTTCTTTCATGTCTGGTTCGATTGAGCCGTACCGGGATGCGCCGATCTTCTCCGAGTCCTTCCGGGTACTGGGACAGAATCCACTTTTAGGTATTTTAGTCGGTCTGGCAGTTACCGCAATCATCCAGAGTAGTTCCGCGTCCGTCGGTATTTTACAGATGCTGGCGATCAACGGCATGGTAAACTGGCAGTCAGCAGTCTTTATTACATTGGGACAGAACATCGGTACCTGTGCGACCGCGCTGTTATCTTGTATCGGTACGACCCGTACGGCAAAGCGTGCGGCGGTCATTCACCTTCTGTTCAATGTGACGGGTGCAGTTGTATTTGGCGTCGCTTTATACATCGTGTTTATGATGAATCCGGAGCTTGCGATGACGCGTGCGGACAGTGTGGGAATTTCGATTTTCCATACGATATTTAACGTTGTCAACACCTGCATTATGTTCCCGTTTGCTGGTTTCCTGGTAAAGGCATCGGATGTGATTGTTCCGAAGCCGAAGGAGACAGAGAAAGAGTGGTCGGCAAACAGTGTCGAGACCGAGATGATCCGTCACTTAGACGACCGTATCCTCGAAACTCCGTCCTTTGCGATTGAGACGGCGTGCAACGAGGTTGTCAACATGGGTAAGGTAGCGGTTGCCAACCTGAAAATAGCGACAGCAGCCTTAGTGGATGCAGATGATAATTTCTGTGAACAGGTATTTGAAAATGAAGAGACGATCGACCGCATGGAGAAAATGCTGACCGAATATCTCTTAAAGATCAACAACCTCTCCTTGAATGATGAACAGCATCTTCTCGTTAAGAATATGTATTATACAATCGGTGATCTTGAACGTGTCGGTGACCACTGTGAAAACTTAGCAGAGCTTGCCAAGAAACGGATTGAGAATGTGAATATTGATTTCTCGGATCTGGCGCTGAAAGAGCTGCGGACGATTGCAGATGCAACGCTTAAATCGGTCGAGGCGTCCGTGGAGGCGCGTCAGGCGCATGACATGCAGAAAGTACGTCAGACTGCCCGCTGGGAGGAAGAGGTTGACAATATGGAGGAGGAGATGCGCGAGAGCCATATGAACCGTCTTTCCAATGGAGAATGCAAGATTGAGGGCGGTGTTATCTTCCTGGATGCACTGGCAAATTATGAGAGAATCGCGGATCATGCCAAGAATGTAGCTGGCTACGTAAAGGAAGAGATGCAGTAATGAAATATCGGATATATGTGATTGAGGATGATGAAAATATCCGGAATCTGATCTGCGTGGCACTGGAAAACTTCGGTTACTGCGCCAGCGGATTTGAGACGGCAGAGGAAGCGCTTGACAGCCTTTCGGCCCTGCTTCGGAGAGGCAGGGAGGCGCAGCGGGAGTATCCGGCGATGTTTGTATTCGACTGGATGCTGCCGGGGATGGACGGCATGGCGGCGATCCGCAAGATCCGGGAGATGCCGGACTTTTCCGCAGCCCCGGTCCTGATGCTGACGGCAAAGGATCGTGAGATGGATATTGTACAGGGACTTGACAACGGTGCTGACGACTACATGACGAAACCGTTCGGTATTCTGGAGCTTTCGGCGCGCGTCAGAAACCTTTTAAAGCGGGTGGAACCTGCAAAAGAGGAGGTTTCCAGCCTGACGATCGGTGAAGTCAGCATCAACCGGGAGACGCGAGAGGTGATTGCCTGCGGCGACCGGACGGAGCTGACGCTCAAAGAATTTGAACTTTTAACATATCTCATGGAACATATCAACCGGGTGGTGACGCGCGACGAGCTTCTCGACCATATCTGGGGCTATGACTATGATGGGGAGACGAGAACGCTGGATATGCACATCAAGACACTCCGGCAGAAGCTGCATGACGCCGGAGCCCAGATCAAGACAGTGCGCGGCGTGGGCTATCGGTTTTTAAAGGAAAAAGAAGCGGGAAAGTGATGAAACGATGCGAAAAGCGATTTTGACGAAATTTATTCATCTGTTATTCCTGGCGCTGGTTCTGAATACATTTATCGCTCTGGTGGTTACCAGCAGTGTATTGCTCAAACGGTCAAGGGAGGACATGCATTTTGCATTGGAATCCGTTGACCGTATGTTGGATTATACGGGAAATGTGGAAGAACAGCTGATGGATTTGAGCGACCTTACGAACGACAATAATAGCCGTTATACGCTGATCCGGATGGATGGCACGGTGGTGGCTGATACGGAAGTAGCGCAGGTGAATCAGATGGAAAATCATCTGGAGCGCAAGGAAGTGAAGGATGCGCTGGCGACGGGATATGGATATTCGGTGCGGCGCTCCGGAACGTTAGGAATGCAGATGGCGTACGCGGCGATCCGTTCATCGGACGGCAAATACATACTGCGCCTTTCTGCCTGTTCAACCGGTTGGGTGAATATATCCTGATGTTGATTCCGGCCGCTTTTTTGAGCTTTGGAATAGCTTTTTTTGCATCGGCAATGGAGGCGGAACGGTTTTCCCAGTCCATCACGCGTCCTTTGCAGGAAATTTCCAGTGAAATGGTGCGGATGGATGACGACTACACGCGTTTTCAGTTTGAAAAATGCCCGTATGAGGAGATAAATGTCATCGCGAACACGACGACGCGGATGTCCCGAAATATGAAGAAATATCTGGAGCGCATTGAGAAAGAAAAACAGATCCGGCAGGAGTTTTTCAGCAATGCATCGCATGAGCTGAAAACACCGATCACTTCGATCCGCGGTTACGTCGAGCTTTTGGAAAGCGGCATGGCACAGGATCCGGGCACGGCACGTGATTTTCTGGGACGCATAAAAAAAGAGGCAATGCGGATGACGAACCTGGTGGATGATATTTTGATGATCTCCCGTCTGGAATCCCGCGGTGCGAAAGCAGATATTGTGACGATCCGCACGGTGGAACTGCTGGAGGACAGCCTGTCTTCGATTGCCGCGCAGGCGGCGTCGCGCGGCATCACAGTCCATAAAGAGTGCGAGAATTTCACGATTCGTGCCGATCTGCGCCAGATGCAGGAGCTGTTTAACAATCTGTTGACAAACGCGGTCAAGTATAACAACGAGGGCGGCGAAATCTGGGTGCAGGTCAAGCACTGGGGCGCGGATATGATACTGACGGTCCGCGACACCGGCGTCGGCATCCCGGCGGAGAGCCAGAGCCGTATTTTTGAGCGGTTTTACCGGGTGGATAAAGGGCGCAGCCGCAAACAGGGCGGCACCGGGCTTGGTCTTTCGATCGTCAAGCATATCGTGAATTTTTATCATGGAAGCGTGAAGGTAGAGTCGGAAGTCGGAAAAGGTTCAACGTTTACGGTGAAACTGCAGATCGCGGAAGCAAAATAAAAAAGAGTCAACCTAAATTCCCTATAAAATAGCGGAATTTTAGGTTGACTCTTTTTGGAGTTTGTAGTATGATTGCTTTAAAGCGTAACAGTTCAGCTCTTTAAAGCGAAAAATAAATCATGGTTTGATGCATAAGAGGAAAATCTGTTACATACGTTGAAAAGGTTCAGGAGGATGATATTATGAGAAAGACAAAGAAATTAGCAGCCCTGATGCTGGCTGGCGCGATGGCGGCATCCCTAGCAGCCTGCGGAGGACAGACAGCAAGTACGGACACGACAGCAGCGGAGTCCGCAGACGGAGAAGAAAGCAAAGAGGCAGAGCAGACAGCAGACGGCGAGACCTATAAGATTGGCGTATTACAGCTGACCCAGCATGTGGCACTGGATAAGACCAATGAGGGCTTCGTGGCAGCGCTGGACGATGCAGGCATCAAATACGAGATCGACCAGCAGAATGCAGCTGGCGAGCAGTCTGCATGCCAGACGATCGCAGAGAAACTGGTCAACGATAAAGATGATTTGATTTTTGCAATCGCAACCCCGGCAGCACAGGCAGTTGCAGGTGTGACGGATTCGATTCCGATTCTTGTCAGCGCTGTTACCGATCCGGCGGCTTCCGGTCTGGTAGAGAGCAACGAGGTTCCGGGCGGCAACGTATCGGGTACTTCTGATCTGACTCCGGTTAAAGAGCAGATTGATCTGATGCAGCAGATTATTCCAGATGTAAAAAAGGTCGGACTTCTGTATTGCAGCGCGGAGGCAAACTCCGTTCTTCAGATTGACATGGCGAAAGAAGCACTTGATACAGCTGGTATTGAGTATGAAGATTACACCGTTTCCAATTCCAATGAGATTCCTACCGTTGTAGAATCTATGGTTGGCAATGTAGACTGTGTATACACACCAACCGACAACATGATCGCGGCTGGTATGGCAACCGTAACGATGGTAACAAATGAGAATAAACTTCCGGTTATCTGCGGCGAGAAAGGCATGGTAGATGCAGGCGGTCTTGCTACTTACGGTATTGATTACTACCAGTTAGGCTACATGACCGGTGAGCAGGCCGTTAAAATCCTGACTGAGGGCGCCGATATTTCTAAGATGCCGATCGGTTATCTGGACGCTTCCAAGTGCGAGCTGAGTGTCAATGAAGAGACAGCGCAGACGCTGGGAATCGATGTATCTGGACTTGAGAAATAAAGAGTACTAGAAAGACCTAAACTTCAAATGAGATGGACTGTCAGATCAGAAGCATAAAATAAATATGCCGATCTGGCAGTCTTTACAGTTAATCAGGTGAAGAAAATACGAAACACGGGGAGGTAAAAGTTTGAGCGGTTTATTAGTATCCCTGCAGGGCGCGGTCGCACAGGGCGTTCTTTGGGGAATCATGGTATTGGGAGTTTACATTACATTCCGCCTGATGAATATCGCGGATATGACGGTAGACGGAAGTTTCGCGCTGGGTGCCTGCGTTTGTGCAGTCCTGGTAGTCAACAAAGGAGTAAATCCGGTGCTGGCACTTTTAGTTGCAGTGGCAGCCGGTGTCGTGGCTGGTGCGGTAACGGGTATTCTTCATACTGTATTTGAGATACCAGCGATTCTGGCAGGAATTCTGACCCAGATTTCCCTCTGGTCGATCAACCTCCGGATCATGGGAGGAAAGAGCAATCTGCCGCTTCTGAAAGTCAAGACACTTATCAGTGGTCTGGCTACTTCCTTCGGGATGACTCAGGCACAGGCATCGATGATCGTTGGAATTGTGCTGGCGGTGGCGGCTATTCTGTTTCTTTATTGGTTCTTCGGAACCGAGATCGGAAGTGCGATGCGTGCAACCGGTAACAACGAGGATATGGTGCGTGCGCTGGGCGTGGACACTCGTATGGCGAAGCTTTTATCCCTGATGGTTAGCAACGGCCTGGTCGCTCTCTCCGGCGCACTCGTCTGCCAGAGCCAGAAATATGGTGATGTTGGAAGTGGTACGGGTGCGATCGTCATTGGTCTGGCGGCGATCGTCATCGGCGAAGTCTGATGGGACGATTGACCTCTTTTTATTGGAAACTGACCTCCGTGGTTGTCGGTTCGGTCATTTACTTTGTGATCCGTGCGGTTGTACTCCGCATGGGTATGGACGCAAACGACATGAAGCTGCTCTCTGCTGTCATTGTAGCACTGGCACTCTGTATTCCGGTAGCACTCGCTAAATATCGGCTGAGAAAAGATTATTCAGAAGGGGGCGAGGAGTAATGCTGACGATAACAAATGTAAAGAAAACTTTTAATAAAGGAACTGTTAATGAGAAAAAAGCCTTAAACGGTATCAACTTACACCTGGCACCGGGCGATTTCGTGACGATCATCGGCGGAAACGGTGCTGGAAAATCCACTATGTTAAATATGATCGCAGGCGTATATCCGATCGATTCCGGTAAAATCGAGATCGACGGCGTAAACATATCCAGAGAACCAGAATACAAACGCGCTAAATATATCGGCAGAGTCTTCCAGGATCCGATGCGCGGCACTGCCGCCAATATGGAGATACAGGAAAACCTTGCCATGGCACTGCGCCGCGGCAAATCCAGAGGACTCGGCTGGGGCATCAAAAAGAATGAAAAGGACTTCTACCGTGAGGCATTGGCACAGCTCGATCTGGGGCTTCAGACCCGTATGACCAGCAAAGTGGGTTTACTCTCCGGCGGACAGCGCCAGGCGCTCACCCTTCTGATGGCAACTCTCCAGAAGCCAAAGCTCCTTCTCTTAGACGAACACACCGCCGCCCTCGATCCTAAAACAGCCCGCAAAGTCCTCGATCTTACCGAAAAGATCGTAGACGAACAAAATCTGACCGCGCTTATGGTTACCCATAACATGAAAGATGCGATTCAGATCGGCAACCGTCTGATTATGATGCACGAAGGTCGGATTATCTACGATGTAGCAGGGGAAGAGAAGAAGAATCTGCAGGTAGAAGACCTGTTAGAGAGATTTGAAAAGGTAAGCGGAGAAGAATTTGCGAATGACCGTATGATGCTTGCCAAATAAGCAGGGGTTATAAGATTTGAAGGCTTTTATCAAAATCATTAACCAATAACAGACAAAAAGTATACGGAATGAAAAGTGGGTCAACAAATTAAAAACCACGACTATAAGTGAGAAAGAATGCCCTCCGGCGGCGCGAGCGGTCGGAGGGCATTCTTTCTCACTTATAGTCGTGCATTCTCCTCTCCCATATTTCCAACTAATTCCCCCTTTCACGACTTAACCGTTTATCTACAACTTAACACTTCTGTAATAATTCATTCATAGAAAATTCATTTTTTCCTCCACATCCTTCCTTGGCAATTCCCTACGAATATGATAAAATAAAAATTACGTTTAAGATATTAAGTCATAATTTCAAGAAAAATCAGGAGCGATCCATATGTTAGAAGAAGAAAACAAAAAAGAAACGCAGGAGTCAGAACAAGTGCCAGCGGCGGAGCGGATTCAAGAGCCGGAAGCAGTTCAGAGTCAGGAATCAGAGCCAGCTCAGGATCAGACACCAAATCCGGTCCGGGAATCCGCGGGACATTCGCGCAGGCGCCAGGGCGAAGATAAGAGTCAGAATCTGCGCTTCGGAGTGATAGCAGCAGGGGTGGTGATTGCTCTTGCAGTTGCAGCATTTGCAGGCAAGTCCCTGCTCAGCCGTCAGGCGGGAGCCGGAACTGCAAAGAATGGGGCGGCGACAGCATCAGAGCTTTCGAAGGACGAGGCATCCGAAGAGTCCAGAGCGGAGGAGATCAAAGAGAAAGAAGCAGTGGTAGCTTCCTATAAAAATTTGGGTATCGTGCAGGTGTCCGGTTATCTGAATATGCGTGAGACGGCGAGCACGGATGGCAACATCATCGGCAAGCTGATGGGCGACAGTGCGTGTGAGATCGTGGATGATTCAGCCGAAGGCTGGTATCAGGTCGAATCTGGCGGTATTTCCGGTTATATCAGCTCAGAGTTTGTTCTGACCGGGGATGAGGCGAAGAAAAAAGCGTTGGAACTGGTTGAAAAGCGTGCGCTCATCACGGCAGATTCCCTGAACATCCGAAAAGAGCCGAACACGGAGTCAGAGGTTGTCGGTCAGGCATTAAAAAATGAGCGCTATGTGGTCGAGAGTGAGCCGGAGAATGGCTGGATTCAGATTTCGAGCGGTTACATTTCCACGGATTATGCGGAGATCAAATACGCACTCAATGAGGCGCGGAAGCTGGATATGCGTGCGATGGTGCTGAATTTATACAAAAATCTGGGTATTTCCAGTGTGGATAATTACTTGAATGTGCGCGATCAGCCAAGTGAGGATGGCAATATCATCGGTAAGATGACGAGCAAGTCTGCCGGAGAGATTCTGGAGACGAGCGAGGATGGCGGCTGGTATAAGATCCAGTCGGGTCCCGTCACTGGATATGTGAAGGCGGAGTATATCCTGACAGGAGATGCGGCGAAGCAGGAGGCGATGGAGGTTGCAGAACTGATGGCGATCGTTTCAACCGACCGCCTGAATGCCCGCACGGAGCCGAGCACGGATGCGCCGATCTGGACGCAGATCTCTAACAATGAGCGTTACGACGTTATAAGCCAGCAGGATGGCTGGGTCGAGATTGCGCTCGATACGACGAGTGCGTATGTGGCGACTGATTTCGTAGATGTGCGTTATGCATTGCCGGAGGCGATCCCATTTACCCCATTAAAAGAAAAGGAATCCTTGCGGACCCAGATTGTCAACTATGCGCTTCAGTTTGTCGGAAACCGTTATGTCTGGGGCGGTAATGACCCGCATTCGGGTGTGGACTGTTCTGGTTTTACAAAGTATGTATACAGCCATGTGGCGGGCGTGTCCCTGCCGCGGGTGTCCCGGGAACAGGCGCGGACGGGTACGAAGATTGATTCTTCGAAGATGCGTCCGGGCGATCTGATTTTCTATACGAATCGCAAGGGAACGGTCAACCATGTGGCGATGTACATTGGCAATGGTCAGATCGTCCATGCGGCGAGCCGGAGAAGCGGCATCAAGATTTCTACCTGGAATTACCGGAATCCGTACCGGATTGTCAATATGCTGGGAGACTGATAGGGAGAGGATAAGATGGAAGAGCAAAAGACAGAAGATTATAAAGAACGCCTGCAGAAAGTACGTCAGAGACGAAATGGCAAAGATCCGATGCACTGGTTCATGATCGGAGGCTGTGCTGTCATTGTGGTGCTGGCTCTGGTTATCATCGTGAAGCTGGCACAGGGCGGCACGTTCGGAGGTTCTGGAAACGCCCGGGTGGCATCGGCATCCGAGGCAGAGGTGCAGGAAACCGTGATCGGAGAGACGCTGCCGGAGGATGAGGAACAGGCAAAAGAGGACGAAGAAAAGAAAAATGTAGTCGAGTCCTACCAGAATCTGGGTATTGTGGATGTATCTGGTTATCTTAATATGCGTGAGAGCGCCAGTACAACCTCCGATGTCATCGGCAAACTGATGGGCGGCAGTGCGTGCGAGATTCTGGACGATTCCCAGGAAGGCTGGTATCAGATATCTTCCGGCGGTCTGGAGGGCTACATCAGTTCAGAATTTGTACAGACCGGCGAGGCGGCAAAAACAGAGGCATTTGAGCTGGTCAAGAAGATGGCGGTCATCACGACTGACAAGCTGAATATCCGGAGTGAGCCGAGTGAGGACGCGCAGGTGCTGGAACAGGCGCTGAAAAATGAGCGTTATTCCATTGTCAGCGAGCAGGACGGCTGGATTCAGATCAGCGGGGGCTATATTTCAGCGGATTATGTGGATGTGCGCTATGCGTTAAATGAAGCGCGTAAGCTGGATCTGCGGACGATGGTTCTCAATATGTATGACAATCTGGGTATTTCCAATGTCAATAACTACTTGAATATCCGCGTGGAGCCGAAGGAGGATGCGAAGATCATCGGTAAGATGACGAGCAAGTCCGGTGGTGAGATTCTGGAAACGACCGAGGATGGCGGCTGGTATAAGATCAAGTCCGGTCCGGTTACTGGCTATGTTAAATCCGAATTTATTCTGACTGGAGATGCGGCGAAGCAGGAGGCACTGCAGGTTGCACAGCTGATGGCGATCGTATCAACTGACCGTCTGAATGCCCGTACGGAGCCGAACACGGACGCGCCGATCTGGACGCAGATTTCCAACAGCGAGCGGTATTCGGTTATGAGCCAGCAGGATGGCTGGGTGCAGATTGCACTGGATGAGACGAGTGCCTATGTAGCGACTGAATTTGTCGATGTCCGGTATGCGTTAAATGAGGCGATCGAGTTTACACCGGTTGAGGAGACCCCGGAGCCTGAGACCAAGGCGGCGAGCAGCAAGGGAGGCTCTGGAAGCAAGAGCAGCAGTAACGGTGGTTCTGGCAGCCAGAAAGCATCTTCAAGCGGCTCCTCCAAGCGTGCGCAGATCGCAAACTACGCGACTCAGTTCCTTGGGAATCCGTATGTATGGGGCGGTACCAGCTTGACAAATGGTACGGATTGTTCTGGATTTACGATGTCGGTTATGGCACACTTCGGCGTCGGCCTGCCGCATCATTCGGGTTCCCAGGCGGGAGCAGGAAGAAGTATCAGTTCTTCCCAGATGCGTCCGGGTGATCTGATCTTCTACACAAACAGCGGTGGAACGATCAACCATGTAGCACTCTATATCGGCGGCGGGCGCGTGTGCCATGCATCGAATGCAAGGGATGGTATCAAGATTTCCACCTGGAATTACCGTACCCCGGCGAAGATCGTCAATGTACTGGGCGATTAATTCATGGAAAGTTAATAAAAAATATTTGAAAGAGAGCAGGGAGAAAAGGCAGCTTTTCCCAGCTCTCTTTTTCTGTTTCATAGGAAATTGTGTCCTATGAAATAAAAAACGCTCCGCGGGGATGCTCACTCGCGCGAAGCAGAAACATGTCGCAAGTGACCGCGCGAGACGCCCGAATGTGCCAAGGCACATCCTTGTTTGTATAAAAAGCGGTTTCAGTGAATAAAGATAATAGGAAGACAGAATACTAAGAATGAATTAGGCAGTTGAGAAAAAACATTGAATCCGCGTGTAAGATGGAAAGAGCGCAGAAAAGAGGAAAATATGATTCGGGCAAATCGTGAAAACAGGGAATGGGAAAATGAAGCGTGGGACAAGCAGGCAGATAAGGCGGGAGAAAGCCGGGAACAGGCGCAGGAGGATCCGATTCAGAAGCGTGAAAATGGACAGACGGATATTACGGGAAAGAATGGCAATCACATTGAATTAATCTCGATCATCGGAGAGATAGAGGGACATGAAAATTTGTCCGGCAATACGAAAACGACGAAATATGAGCATATTCTGCCTAAGCTGGCGGAGATCGAGGAGAGCGGTGAGACGGAGGGAGTTTTAGTTCTGATTAACACGGTGGGCGGCGATGTAAGCTGTGGACTGGCGCTCGCGGAGATGATTGCTTCGCTCAGCAAACCGACCGTTTCACTGGTCATCGGGGACAGCCATTCGATCGGTGTGCCGCTCGCAGTGGCGGTCGATCACTCTTTTATTGTCCCGACCGGGACGATGATGGTACATCCGGTACGGATGACGGGGATGGTGATCGGTGCCGTGCAGACGTATGATTATTTTGAAATGATTCAGGATCGTATTTTAAGCTTTGTGTCCGGACACAGTCAGATCTCCTATGAGCGCCTCCGGAGCCTGATGCTCAATACGGAGATGATGACAAAAGATCTGGGAACGGTCCTGGTTGGCGGGGAGGCGGTCCAGGAGGGACTGATCGATGAATGCGGCGGGATCCGGGAAGCGCTTGCATGGCTGAACCGGGCGATCGATGGGAAGAAACAGGAAATAGATGCACACGACCGGATGACGAAGACGGATTTTAGTGAAAATCTGAAAAGAAAGTAGAACATACGTGCGAAAATTTTAGGAAAGCGTTGCTTTTTTCCCTGAATTTGGGTATACTGAATGAGATAATAAGAATGTAAAATGAGAAAAGCAGTCTGCGGGAGGCTGTATTTTGTGAAACAGGAGGAACCGCAGATACATGGGAAATGTTGGAGGCATGAGACAGGTGGCAGATACAAGCAGGAAAAGACAGAGTACAGAGCGTGCCGGGGAGACAGCTGGGACAGAGAAAAAAGCCGGGCGATCCAGAAAGTCCCCTGCGGCGAAGAAAGCGGAGGAGACGCTGAACGAGAAAAAGAGTAGGGGGAAGAAGAAAGCTTCGTCTGGAAAAGGCACCGCGAAAGGAACAGGAAGCCGAAGCCGCGCCAGCCAGGCGCCGGAGCCGGTGGAGAAAAGTGGTACAGGGGCATTTATGGGAACGGAAGTGGCGATTATTGTATCATTTGCAATATCGGTACTTTTGTTTTTGAGCAATTTCGGGCTTTGCGGCTTTGTCGGAAGTTTTCTGCGATCGACTCTGCTTGGCGTATTCGGCGTGATGGGGTATCTGGTGCCATTCCTTTTATTTATGGGAACTTGTTTTTATCTTTCAAACCGAGGCAACCAGAAAGCCGTAGCCAAGTTGGTGGCGGTTGGCGAGGTGCTTCTGGCATTTTGCGGACTTTCCCAGCTTCTCATGGGAGGCGGTCAGCATCTGGACTGGAATCTGGGCGATTATTACGCGCAGGCAGGTGGAGGCGGCTTTATCGGTGGCATTCTGATGCTGCTGTTGTGCGGAACAGTGGGAACGATCGGAGCAGTTCTGATTCTGCTGGTGCTTTTGGCACTCGGTGCTGTGTGCATTACGGAGCGTTCCCTGGTAACTTCGTTAAACAGGGCAGCGGAAGGGCATATGAGTATGCGAAAGAAGATATGAGCCGCCGCCGTGAGATACATGAGGAGAAAAAGAAAGAAAAACGCCGTCTGCGGGAGGAGCAGCGGGTCCGTGGCGTTGATCTCGAGGGTGCCAAGCTGACCGAGCTGCCAGTGATGCGGAATTTCTCGGAAGGAGTCCCGGAGGGAACCGTGCTGCGACCGGAGGATGCACCGGAGGAATTTCGTGAGATGCATGGAAGGCAGGAAAACTTGCAGGATGAGGCCGCGGCTTATGATGATTGGACCGATGTTCCGGCAGAGGGAAAAAATCTGCACAGGATTCCGGACAGGGAGTAGAGAAGGAGAATCCGGCAGATGTATTTCGCGGGCAGATATTCCACGGTGGCGGAGCGGTAGAACCAGAACCGATGGAGTATGAAGAAGAGCCGATGGAGCATGAAGAAGAGCCGGTGGAATCGGAGCAGGATACATATGCATACGCTGGTTCAGAATCCCAGTTTCAGGAAGAATCGGAGCGCGAGACGGCGCGGGCAGTAAAGGAGACAGAATTTGCAGAGGAGCCTGCAGAGACAGAGGACAGTGCGAGCGACCAGCTTCTGAAACGCCTGTATGTACGCCGTGATACCCGGACGATGGAAGAATTTGCTGGCAGCGAGAGCCGGAAAGGTCCAGGCTATTATCCGGTAGAGACACGGGAGAAACCGGCTGCGGAGGCGGCGTCCGGTTTGACCGCAGAGGAGGTTCATACAGATTTAGGGCATCAGGATGTCTTTGAGCCATCGGAAAACGAGTGGGAAACCGTTTCGATGGGAAATGAGGATGAATGGAACGAACCTATATCTGGGGAAACGGATTCCGAACCAATCGATGGCTATTATAAGACGCTGGAATCAGAGCGGGGCGAGACAAAGGGCAGTTTCTTTGTCCCGGAGGATTCCAAAACGGTCGTGACCGCATCCGGAAAGGTGATCGAGACAGATACAGAGGCGATACAGAAAAAACTGGAGCAGAAACGGGAAGAACGAAAAGCACTTCCAGTTGAGGAACTGACGGTTCCAGAGCAGATCGAGCGCAAGGAAGAGGAAGAAAAGAAGATCCAGAAAGAATACATATTCCCGCCATTGACACTTTTAAAACGCGGTACGGGACAGACCGATTTCTCGGATCAGGAGTACCGGGAGACAGCGATCAAGCTGCAGCAGACGCTCCAGAACTTCGGCGTGGGCGTGACGGTTACAAACATCAGCTGTGGACCGACGGTTACCCGCTATGAGCTTCACCCGGAGCAGGGGGTCAAGGTCAGCAAGATTGTAGCGCTGGCGGATGATATCAAGTTAAATCTGGCAGCGGCGGACATCCGTATCGAGGCACCGATTCCTGGCAAGGCGGCGGTCGGTATCGAGGTTCCGAACAAGGAGAACCATGTGGTTCTGCTGCGCGATCTGCTGGAGTCAGAGGCATTTAAGAAATATCCGTCCCGGCTGGCATTCGCGGTCGGAAAAGATATCGCAGGTCAGACGGTTGTCAGCGACATTGCGAAGATGCCGCATCTTCTGATCGCGGGTGCGACCGGATCGGGTAAATCAGTCTGCATCAATACGCTGATCATGAGTGTGATTTATAAAGCGAAGCCGAGCGAGGTCAAGCTCATCATGATCGACCCCAAGGTGGTTGAGTTAAGTGTATACAACGGTATTCCGCATCTTCTGATTCCGGTTGTGACCGACCCGAAAAAGGCGTCCGGCGCCCTCAACTGGGCGGTGGCAGAGATGACCGACCGTTACCAGAAGTTTGCAAAATACGGCGTGCGCGATCTTAAGGGTTTCAATGCCAAGGTTGAGTCGATCGCGGATATCGACGATCCGAAGAAACCGGAGAAACTGCCGCAGATCATCATTATCGTGGATGAGCTTGCCGATCTGATGATGGTAGCGCCGGGCGAAGTAGAAGATTCGATCTGTCGTCTGGCCCAGCTGGCGCGTGCAGCGGGCATTCATCTGGTGATTGCGACGCAGCGACCATCGGTCAATGTCATCACCGGTGTGATCAAGGCAAATATTCCGTCGAGAATTGCTTTTTCCGTCTCTTCCGGAGTGGATTCCCGTACCATTATTGATATGAACGGCGCGGAGAAACTGCTCGGAAAGGGCGATATGCTGTTCTATCCGTCGGGCTATCAGAAACCGCAGCGTGTACAGGGCGCGTTTGTGTCCGACAATGAGGTTTCGGATGTGGTCGGATTTTTGAAACAGGAGGGGCTGACCGCAGAGTACAGCGCCGAGGTTGAGTCCAAGATCCGTTCGACGGCGATGGATGCGGGCTTTGGCGGCGGTGAGCGCGATGCCTATTTTGCACAGGCAGGTAAATTTATTATTGAGAAAGACAAAGCATCCATCGGCATGCTGCAGCGTATGTTTAAGATTGGCTTCAACCGTGCCGCGCGTATCATGGATCAGCTTGCAGATGCAGGCGTGGTCGGTGAGGAAGAAGGCACGAAGCCGCGTAAGGTGCTGATGAGCATGGAGCAGTTTGAAAACATGATGGAAGAAGGATATTAAAAAGCGGAATCATTATAAAATATCAAAATCAGGAGGTATCCTATGAAGCTTAAAAGCTGGCTGAAAGAATTGCCGTATACATTATTGCAGGGCAGCCTGGAGACGGAGGTTGACGAGGTGGTCTACGATTCAAGAAAGGCGGCGCCGGGGACGGTGTTTGTGTGTATGCGCGGGGCAAACGTCGATTCGCACACCTTTATCCCGGATGTGGTTGAAAAGGGCGCGCCGGTTCTGGTGGTCGAGCATCCGGTTGAGGCGCCTGAGAACGTGACGGTCATTCAAGTGGAGAATGGACGGAACGCGCTATCGCTTCTTTCGGCGGCACGTTTTGATTATCCGGCGCGGAAGATGACGGCGATCGGTGTGACCGGCACGAAGGGAAAGACGACTACTACTTATATGATTAAGGCGATTCTGGAGGCAGCCGGACAGAAGACGGGTCTCATCGGAACGAACGGCGCTGTGATCGGTGAGAATCATTATCCGACCAAGAATACGACGCCGGAATCTTATATTTTGCAAGAATATTTTGCAAGAATGGTGGAAGAGGGCTGCCGTTACGTCGTGATGGAGGTTTCTTCCCAAAGCTACCTGATGCACCGGGTAGACGGACTTTTCTTTGATTATGGAATTTTCCTGAATATTTCCAATGATCATATTGGTCCGAATGAACATGCAAGTTTTGAAGAATATCTTTACTATAAAAAGCAGCTTTTGAAAAACTGCCGGACTGCGCTCGTCAACCGCGATGATCCGCACTTTGATGCGATCGTAGAAGGGGCGACAGCAAAGATCCTGACCTTTTCATTGGAACAGGCGGCTGATTTTACAGCGGATGACATTCGCTATGTGCGTGAACATGATTTCGTGGGCATCGAATTTCAGACGCATGGACGATATGAGAGCGATCTGCGCGTTGGCATTCCGGGCAAATTTAACGTGGACAATGCGCTGGCGGCAGCGGGCGTGTGCAGCTTCTTTGACCTGCCGAAGGAGAAAGTCTGCCATGCGCTGGAACATATCCAGGTCGATGGACGGATGGAGATTGTATATAAATCAGCAAAGTGCACCGTGATCGTTGACTACGCCCACAATGCGGTCAGCATGGAAAGTCTTCTTCTGACGCTGCGCGACTACAAGCCGAAGCGTCTCGTCTGCGTCTTCGGATGCGGCGGCAACCGGGCGCGGGATCGCCGGTACTCGATGGGAGAGATTGGCGGAAAGCTGGCAGATCTGTCGATCATCACGGCGGATAATTCCCGCTTTGAGAAAGTGGAAGATATTCTGGCAGATATCAAGGTCGGACTTGCAAAAACCGACGGCAAATACGTTGAAATCCCGGATCGCCGCGAAGCGATTGAGTACAGCTTGTCCCATGCGGAAGATGGCGATATCATCGCGATCATCGGAAAAGGGCATGAGGATTATCAGGAGATCGAGGGCGTGCGCTATCATTTTCTTGATCGGGAAGTAGTGCAGGAGACGGTGAAGAAGCTGCATATGTAATCAATTTGGAGGCAAAATATGGACCATATTACAGTCAGACATATCGTGGAAGCAGTGTCGGGAACACTGCTCTGCGGAGATGCAGATACAGAGTTAAAACACATCAGCATTGATTCCCGGAGTATGCGCGGGGCGGATCTGTTTGTTCCGCTGATCGGGGAGAAATCAGACGCGCATCGTTTCCTGGTTCAGGCGATGGACAATGGGGCGGCAGCCGCACTGACTTCGGAGCATGAGGCGGCACCGGAGGGCTTTCACGGCGCGCTGATCCAGGTGAAAGATACGAAACTGGCATTGCAGACGATCGGGCGCTGCCTGCGGGCACGCCTTTCTATCCCGTTAGTTGGTATCACCGGCAGCGTGGGAAAGACGACGACGCGCGAAATGGTGGCGGCGGCGCTTTCAGCGAAATATAAGACATTCAAGACACCGGCAAACCACAACAGCCAGATCGGTGTGCCGCTCACGATCTCGGAGATTTCTGAGAATGATGAGATCGGCGTGCTGGAACTGGGAATGAGTGAGCCGGGCGAGATGGCGGTGATCGCGGAGATTGCGGCGGTGGATTCGGCAGTCATGACGAATATCGGTGTGACGCATATTGAGAATCTGGGCTCTCGCGAGAATATCTTAAAAGAAAAGCTGCATATCCAGGACGGTATGAAGGCAGGCGGAATCCTGTTTGTAAATGGAGATAATGATATGCTTTCCACCGTGCATGCAAAAGCAGGCTGCCATACCGTCCGTTATGGACTTGGAGCAGATAACGACTACCGCGCCGAGGATCTTTCATATCCGGATGGATTTCCGTCCTTTACGATGGTACACGGCGAGGTGCGCGTCCCGGTGAAGCTGACTGTTATGGGCGAGCACAATGTCATGAATGCGCTGGCTGCCCTGGCGGTTGCGGATGCCTACGGTGTGCCGCTTGCCGATGCAGCGGAAAAGCTGCTTGAATTTGGCGGGTTCAAGAACCGTCAGCAGATTTATCATAAAAATGGTTATACGATCGTGGACGATACCTACAATGCAAGCCCGGATTCGATGAAAGCGGCGATAGGTGTGCTTTCTTCCCTGCCGGCAGGACGCAGAATTGCGGTTCTGGCAGATATGAAGGAACTGGGAGAGAATACGATTCAGTTCCACCGTGAAGTTGGTGCGTTTCTGGCGGAAAAACCGGTCGATATCCTGGTTGTATATGGCGAATTGGCGCAGGCGATCGCCGAGGGAGCAAAGAAAGTCAAACCGGATCTGCATGTCGTTTCGTTTGAAGAGGACGAAAAAGAAGATATGCTTGACTGGCTGGATGCACAGATCGGTGAGGGAGATGCAGTCCTGTTCAAGGGTTCCAACAGTATGAAGCTGGGGGAGACGGCAGCGAGGTTTATCTCAGTCGAGAAGACTCCCACCTCTTCAGGTGGTAAGTAATAGCAAGTTTGTCTCAGTGGGAGTCCATTCTCCGACTGAGATAAACGCTCCGCGAGGATGCATAGTGATTCTGTAAAGAATATGTCAGCTTCGCTGACCAGAATCACGCGCCAAGTCTCACGGACGTTCGACTTGAATTAGAAATAGAAAGAGAAGGAATCATGGCGTATCAATACGCGGATATTATTATAGATATATCCCATGAGAAGGTGGATCGCCCGTTTCAGTACCGGATTCCGACGCATCTGGCGGAGGAGATTACGGCGGGAACGTGCGTGACGGTACCGTTTGGAAAGGGTAATTCACTTCGGACTGGATATGTGGTGGGAATGGGAAATACGGCGGAGTATGACCCATCCCGCATCAAGGAGATAGCTGGGATCGCACCGGGCAGTATGTCGGTGCAATCTCAGCTTATCCGTCTGGCGTGGTGGATGCGGGAACGTTATGGCGCGACGATGAACCAGACGCTCAAAACCGTACTTCCCGTCAAGGAAAAGATAAAACCGCGCGAGAAAAAGACGCTGCATTGTCTTTTAAACCAGGAAGAGCTGGAAGCGGCAATCCTGGCGGCACAGAAGCGGCATTATAAGGCGCGGGTGAGGCTCCTTGAGGCATTCCGGGACAATCTGGATATTCCGATGGAATTTGCCCGACGGGAGCTTGACCTGACCCTGGCGGCGATCCGCCCGATGGAGGAACAGGGACAGCTTTCAGTGAAAGTTTCCCGTGAGGAACGCGGGTTAAACCATGCAAAACTGCCGCGTCCAGCCGGACAGACCGTGCATCTCAATGAAGAGCAGCAGGCGGCGGTTGACCGTTTCTGTGAGGATTATGAGACGGGGAAACGTGAAACGTATCTGATTCACGGCGTTACGGGAAGTGGAAAGACCGAAGTCTACATGGAGCTGATGGCGCGTGTCCTGCGAGATGGAAAGCAGGTGATTCTGCTGATCCCGGAAATTTCGCTGACATATCAGACGGTGATGCGGTTTTACCGGCGATTTGGCGATCAGATCGCGATTCTGAATTCCCGTCTCTCTGCGGGAGAACGCTATGATCAGTGGGAACGGGCGGCGCGGGGCGAGGTTTCCGTGATGATCGGACCGCGGTCGGCGCTGTTTGCCCCATTTTCCAATCTGGGACTGATTCTGATCGACGAGGAACATGAGGGCGCCTATAAGAGCGAGACGATGCCGCGCTATCATGCAAGGGAGGTAGCGGCGGAGCGCGCCCGGCTTTCCGGGGCTTCGCTGGTCTTGGGCTCAGCGACTCCTTCTCTGGAATCGTATCTGCGGGCTCAGAATGGTGAATATGTGCTTCTGCCCCTGCATCACCGGGCAGTGGCGGGAAGTATCCTGCCGAAGGTACAGATCGCTGATATGCGTGCGGAGATGCAGGCAGGCAATAAATCGGTGTTCAGCCGGTCATTGGATGCAATGTTGACAGAGAGACTCGCACGTGGCGAGCAGGCGATGCTTTTTATGAACCGGCGCGGCTATTCCAATTTTGTTTCCTGTCGTTCCTGCGGAAAGGCGGTGACCTGTCCGCATTGTGATGTTTCCCTGACACTACACGGGAAGAACCGTCTGGTCTGTCATTACTGCGGCTATACGATTCCACTGATGAAGCAGTGTCCGTCCTGCGGATCACCGTATATTGCCGGGTTTGGGGCCGGAACGCAGAAGATGGAAGAATTTACGAAAATTCGGTTTCCGGATGCGAGGATCCTGCGGATGGATGCGGATACAACGGCAAAAAAAGGCGGACATGAAGCGATTCTGGAGGCATTTGCAAATCGTGAGGCAGATATCCTGATCGGCACGCAGATGATTGTAAAAGGGCATGATTTTCCAGGAGTGACGCTGGTCGGAATTCTGGCGGCGGATCTTTCCTTAAATACGCCGGATTACCGCAGCGCGGAGCGGACGTTCCAGCTTCTGACGCAGGCGGCTGGCAGAGCGGGACGCGCCGGGAAACCCGGCGATGTGGTCATCCAGACATACCGGCCGGAACACTATGCCGTGCAGGCGGCAGCGGCGCAGAATTATGAGCTGTTTTACAGCCATGAGATCAATTACCGGAGGCTGCTTCATTATCCCCCAGTCTGCCAGATGGCTGCGGTTTATTTTGCCTGCGGCGATGAGGCGGTGCTGGATGAATGTGCGGAAATGGCGGCGCGGCGGCTGCGCGAAAGTGCCGAGTGTATCGGTCCGGTTCCGGCACCGGTATACAAAGTTAATGACATCTACAGAAAAATTTTATATATAAAGTGTGAAAAATGTGCTATACTGGATCAAATCAGGGGTCAGATTGAAACCCTGGCTGCCGCAGATACAAAATGGCAGGCGGTCCAGATTCAATACGATATATCATAGAGAGGAAGAGTGTATAAAATGGCAATCCGATCAATTAGAACTATTGGCGATGAGGTACTGAAAAAAGAGTGTAAGGCAGTGACGGAGGTAACCGATCACACACTTGAACTGATAGAGGATATGTTTGACACGATGTATTCAGCCGGCGGCGTGGGTCTGGCAGCACCGCAGGTCGGTATCCGCAAACAGATCGTAGTAATCGACGTGGAGGACGGCAACCAGTATGTCCTGATCAATCCGGTCATCGAGGAAATGTCCGGCAGCCAGACTGGTCAGGAAGGCTGCTTAAGCGTTCCGGGCAAGGCTGGTCTGGTAACCCGTCCGAGCCATGTAAAGGTACGCGCGCTGAACGAAAAAATGGAAGAGTTTGTCCTGGAAGCAGATGATTTCCTGGCACGTGCGATTTGCCATGAGTGCGATCATCTGCACGGACATCTGTATGTGGAGTTGGTAGAAGGTCCGTTAGAGGATGTAGCGGCAGAGGAAGAATAAAGCACATTGGCAGAATGAGAGAGAAACAAGAGTGGGGTGACAGGCAGATATGAAGATCGTATTTATGGGAACACCGGATTTTGCAGTTCCGACACTGGAAGCGCTCTATCAGAGCCGGCATGAAGTAGCGGCGGTGGTGACACAGCCAGATAAGCCGAAGGGACGCGGCAAGGCGATGGCAATGCCGCCTGTCAAGGAAAAAGCGCTGGAATATGGAATCCCGGTGTATCAGCCGGTGCGTGTCCGCAAGGATGAGGCATTTTTTGAGGAATTGACGAAGATTCAGCCGGACGTGATCGTCGTGATTGCATTTGGCCAGATTCTGCCGGAGCGGATTCTGAACCTGCCGAAATACGGCTGTATCAACATCCATGCGTCGCTTCTGCCAAAATACCGTGGGGCAGCCCCGATCCAGTGGGCGGTCATCAATGGCGATGAGGTCAGCGGTGTGACGACGATGCAGATGGATGTCGGTCTGGACACCGGAGATATCCTGGATACCGTGGAAGTACGCCTGGATCCGAAAGAGACAGGCGGCAGCCTGTTTGACCGCTTGAGCCTTGCGGGAGGAAAGCTGATTCTCTCCACACTTGAGAAAGCGGAGGCAGGAATCCTGCATCCGGTTAAACAAGATGAGGCAGAGGCAACCCATGTGACAATGCTCGATAAGTCGATGGGGCAGATCGACTGGTCGATGGATGCGGCAGTGATTGAGCGCCTGATCCGCGGCTTAAATCCATGGCCGAGCGCTTATACAAAATTTGAAGGAAAAACCCTGAAAATCTGGTCGGCGGATGTCGAGGAAGATGCGGCGGGAAGACCGTCACCGGAGACATTCGGACAGGTGGTACGTGTCGGTAAAGATGCATTCTCTGTCCAGACCGGCAAAGGGCTTCTCACGATCCGGGAACTTCAGCTGGAAGGCAAGAAGCGGATGGATACGGCGGCATTTTTACGCGGATATCCGGTGGAAACGGGAGTAAAGCTCGGATAAAATGAATGCTTCAGCAGGAACTGAACTGCTACAGGCAGCCAGGCGTTTGAAAGGAGTTGGAGTGATATGTACGGATATGGATATTACAGTATGTTTGATCCGACGATGATTCTGGTATTAATTGGTATATTTCTGTCATTAGGGGCATCTGCGAAGGTAAAAAGCACCTACGCGCGGTTTTCAAGAGTCCGGAGCATGACTGGCATGACGGGAGCCGAGGCGGCGAGACAGCTTTTAAATTCACAGGGCATCTATGATGTCCAGATCCGCCAGGTGGCAGGCAGTCTGACCGACCACTATGATCCGCGGACCAAGACCGTGAATTTATCTGAGAGTGTATATGGTTCTACTTCGGTCGCGGCGATCGGTGTTGCGGCGCATGAGTGCGGACATGCGATGCAGGATGCATCTGAGTATGTTCCGCTGCGCCTGCGCGGTTCAATGGTGCCGGTGGTCAACATCGGCGCACAGCTTTCCTGCCTATGATCCTGATTGGTGTCCTGATCGGCGGCATGGGATCTCCGATCGTTTCACTTGGAATTCTTTTATTTTCCTTGTCGGTGCTGTTCCAGCTGGTGACGCTTCCGGTTGAGTTCAATGCATCCGCGCGTGCGGTACGTCTGCTTGATTCAACAGGGATTCTTCGCGGGGAAGAAGTTGGATATACCAAACAGGTGCTTGGTGCGGCGGCACTGACGTATGTGGCAGCGGCGGCTGGTTCGATTTTACAGCTTCTGCGTCTGATTATATTATTTGGAGGACGACGCGATGACTGATGGAACTGCGCTGCGTGAAATAGCGGCAGAAATTTTGACTGAGATTCTGGAAAAGGGACAGTATACACATCTGGCCCTTTTTCAGGCTCTTTCTAAATATCAGTATCTGGAGAAATCAGACCGCTCGTTTTTAAAACGGATTGTGGACGGGACGGTGGAGTATAAAATCCAGATTGATTATATTATCAACGCATATTCCAAAACAAAAGTTCATAAGATGAAACCGTTTATCCGCACACTTCTGCGGATGAGCGTGTACCAGATTTATTATATGGACCGTGTACCGGATTCGGCGGCGTGCAATGAGGCGGTGCGCCTTGCGAAAAAACGCGGATTTTCCGGACTTTCCGGCTTTGTAAATGGTGTGTTGCGTTCTGTGGTGCGTGGAAAAGGCAAACTGACCTTCCCGGATGATTCAGTGCGGTATTCAATGCCGGACTGGATTTTATCTCTCTGGGAGGAAAACTATGGGGCAGAGACGACGCACAGGATGGCACAGGCTGGTCTGGAGAAACGTCCGTTTATGGTGCGGTTTGCCGAGAGCCGTGCAGGGAAAGAAGAGATTCTTGCCTCCCTGTCCGCCCAGGGCGTGACGGCAGAGGAGACAGCGACGGGAAGCGGCGTTTACCGTCTGACGGGAGTGGACTATCCAGAGAGTCTGGATGCGTTCCGCGAAGGACTAATCCGGATTCAGGACCTGAGTTCGTCGCTGGCAGGTGATGCGGCGGGTATTAAAGAGGGTGATTTTGTACTCGATGTCTGTGGGGCACCGGGTGGAAAAGGGCTTCATGCGGCGGATCTGCTGCACGGAACTGGACAGGTTGAGATCCGGGATGTGAGTGATTACAAGGTATCTTTGATCAAGGAGAATATTGCCCGCAGCGGCTGTACAAACGTCTCTGCCTGCGCCTGGAATGCGTGTGAATTCGATGCTTCGATGGAGCAGAAAGCGGATGTGGTCATTGCCGATCTGCCGTGTTCAGGACTTGGCATTATCGGACGCAAGCCGGATATCAAATACAACGCTTCAATGGACGGAATCCGGGACCTGGCTGCATTGCAGCGGCAGATGCTGTCGGTGGTCTGGCAGTACGTGAAGCCGGGTGGAGTGCTGGTTTACAGCACCTGCACGGTCAACCGTCTGGAAAATGATGAAAACCGGGCATGGTTTTTAAACGAATATCCATTTGAGCCGGTTGATATCAGTGGTCGTCTGGGGATTGATTTTCAGGAAGACAGCCTGAAAGAGGGATACATCCAGCTCTATCCGGGCGTTCATCCGTGTGATGGATTTTTCATCTCTGTGATGAAAAGAAAAGGATAACTGGACGGAACAGCGTATGAATACAGGAAAGACTCCGAGAGTGCATATAGGAGAGAGGGAGGCAGTCCGATATGGAAAAGCAGGATATAAAATCAATGACGCAGGAGGAACTGCGTGCCTTTTTGGTGAGTCTGGGTGAAAAACCATTCCGGACCGCCCAGATCTATCAGTGGATGCATGAAAAACTGGCATCTTCCTTTGACGATATGACAAACCTTTCCAAGGTACTCCGGCAGAAGCTGCAGGACGCGTGCGAGTATGTATCGCTGGAAAAGGTACGGGTGCAGATTTCGCAGATCGATGGAACCCGCAAGTACCTGTTCCGCCTCGCGGACGGCAATGTCATCGAGAGTGTCCTGATGCGTTATAAGCATGGAAATTCCGTTTGTATTTCCTCGCAGGTGGGGTGTCGGATGGGCTGCCGTTTCTGTGCTTCGACCCTGGACGGCCTGGAACGGAACCTGCGCCCGTCGGAGATGCTGGACCAGATTTATCAGATTCAGCGCGATACAGGCGAACGCGTTTCCAACGTGGTTGTGATGGGATCGGGTGAACCGCTGGACAATTACGATAACCTGATCCGCTTTATCCATCTTTTGACGGAGGAAGGCGGACTGCATATCAGTCAGCGGAATGTGACGGTTTCCACCTGTGGGCTGGTTCCGAAGATCCGGGAGCTGGCAGATCAGGGACTGACCATCACGCTGGCACTTTCTCTGCATGCGCCGAATGACGAGGTGCGGAAGAGCCTGATGCCGATCGCGCGTACATATGCGTTAAAGGATGTATTGGCGGCCTGTCATTACTATTTTGAAAAAACGGGACGCCGCATGACGTTTGAGTACAGCCTGGTGCAGGGAGTCAACGACAATCTGGACGAGGCGCGCGAGCTGGCGGCGCTGATTCAGGATCAGCACGGGCATGTGAATCTGATTCCGGTCAATCCGATCAAGGAGCGCTCTTATGTACAGTCGGGACGGAAAGCGATCGAAGCATTTAAGGGATGTCTGGAATCCAAGGGAATCAATGTGACAATCCGGCGCGAGATGGGGCGCGACATAGACGGTGCCTGCGGACAGCTCCGGAAGAGCTATATGGATAAAGAGCAGGAGAAAGAAGGTGCGGCAGTCAAATGAAAGCATACGCACTGACGGATATCGGAAAAACGCGTAAGGTCAATCAGGATGCTCAGTTTGCCAGCACGGAGCCGGTGGGAGAACTTTCCAACCTGTTTGTCGTGGCGGACGGAATGGGCGGTCATCAGGCGGGAGATTTTGCTTCGCGCTATCTGATCGAGCATATGCCGGAATATATCAAAGAGAGTGGTGAGAATGAGCCGGTCGCGGCGCTTCGAAAGGGGATCGAGGCAGTCAATCAGGAACTTTATACCCTTTCCTGTGAGCGCGAGGAGCTTGCCGGCATGGGAACAACGCTGGTAGCGGCTTCAATTCAGGGAAATACACTCTATGTGGCAAACGTGGGGGACAGCCGTCTCTACCGGATTGAGCGCTCCGGCATTCATCAGATTACCCGGGATCATTCCTACGTGGAGGCGATGGTCTCGCTGGGACAGATGAGCCGCGGCAGCCGGGAATATGAGACGAAGAAAAATATCATTACCCGCGCAGTCGGGATCGGTGGGCATGTGGAGCCGGATTTCTTTGAGGTTTCACTGAACCCGGGCGATTACGTACTGCTGTGTTCGGACGGGTTAACCAATATGGTGGATAATTCAGCAATTTACCGGATGGTGCTTCTGCCGGGAACCCTGGACACCAAGGCAAGGGCGCTCACGGCGCTCGCAAACCAGAACGGCGGGAAAGATAATATCGCGGTCATATTGATTGACCCGCAGATCAAGGAGGTGAGAGAATCATGATGCTGAAACCGGGAACCTATCTGCAGGATCGCTATGAGATCCTCTCACTGATTGGTACGGGCGGCATGTCAGAGGTGTATCAGGCAAAATGCCACACTCTGAACCGTCTGGTGGCGATCAAGGTTTTAAAGGATGAGTACAGCAGGATGCGAATTTCGTCAGCAAATTCAAGATGGAGGCGCAGGCGGCGGCAGGGCTTTCCCATCCAAATATTGTGAGTGTTTATGACGTTGTGGATGAGGGCAGTCTTCATTATATCGTCATGGAACTCATCGAGGGAATCACGCTGAAAAGCTACATTCTCAAGAAAGGTCATCTGGGCGTTAAAGAAACGATTGGAATTGCCATCCAGGTAGCGCAGGGGCTGGCAGCGGCACATGACCAGCATATTGTGCACCGGGACATCAAACCGCAGAATATGATTATCTCGCGTGACGGCAAGGTGAAGGTGGCGGATTTCGGTATTGCCAGAGCTGTATCGTCCCAGACGATCGGGGTCAATGCGGTCGGTTCCGTGCATTATATCTCGCCGGAGCAGGCAAAAGGAAATTATAGCGACGGACGAAGCGATCTGTATTCACTGGGAATCACGATGTATGAGATGCTAACAGGAAACTTCCGTTTGACGGGGATAACCCGGTTTCAGTGGCACTGGCGCATTTGGAAGAACCGGTGCAGCCGCCGAGCCGCATCAACCCGGAGGTGTCGGCAAGCCTGGACCGCATTATTTTAAAATGTACCAAAAAAAAGCCGGAACGCCGTTACCAGAATGCGTATGAGCTGATCGCGGATCTGCGCCATGCGCTGGTGGATCCAAACGATGATTTCCTGAAAAAAGAACCGGAATTTGATGAAAATTCCCCGACAGTCGTGCGCGGGGCAGAGGAACTGAACCGCCAGATGGAGGCACAGAGAAATCGAAATCTGGAACAGACGATGGAACATCCGGCAGTGAGTGAAAAGACCGGACCGGTTCCGACAGAAAATGAACGTGGTGAGGTAGTCTGGAAAGAGCCGGAACCGTCGGAGAACGAGATAGAAGGTTGGCAGGAAGAAGAGACGGATGTCTATGAGGAAGAAACCTCAAGGCGCCCAGACCGTAGACGGAAGGGACGCCGTATAGAAGAAGACAGCGAGGATGTCAATCCGCAGATGGAGCGCCTGCTTACGATGATTGGAATCGGTGCAGCCGTATTGATTGTGGTGGTTGTGATTGTCATTGCTGCGAAGTTGACAGGCATCTTTAATCTGGGATCTGGTAGTCAGAAGCATCCGAAGACGACCGTTGAAGCTTCTTCGGAGGCGTCTGAGAGCGAGAGTCTGGAATCAACGGAGTGCAGGGTTCCGCCTCTGGACGGCATGACGGAGGATGAGGCGAAGACAGCATTGGAAAAGCAGTCGTTGAAAATCCGTTATGAATATGAAAAGTCGGAAACCTCTGAAAAGGGGAAGGTCATCGGTCAGAGTATTGCCAGCGGCACGGTTGTCTCGAAACAGACGGAAGTTATCGTCACGATCGGAGAAGGCAATGAGGCAATAGATTTGACGAAACTTGGACTGGAAGAGATGTCCGGCGAGGATGCAGAGACGCTTCTGGCAGAAGAAAATAAACTGACCGTAGTAGTGCAGAAAGAGAGCAGCGATACGGTTGCCTCCGGTATAGTGATCCGGTACAGCCCGTCCAGCGTGGATCCAGGCGGTACGGTGACGCTGTATGTCAGCACAGGTCCGAACGTACCGACGGTACCGATGCCGAGGATTACAGGGCTTTCAGAGGAAAATGCAAAAGTTGTTCTGGAAGCGGTCGGATTAGGGCTTGGCGAGCGCAAGGAAGCGAAGAGTTCAGAAGTGGCAAAGGGCAAGATCATCAGTCAGGATGTCCTGGAGAAAACAGATACACCGGAGGGAAGTGCCATTGGCTATACAGTCAGTCTGGGAAAAGGAACCCGCTATGTGGCGGCGATCAACGATGAATTCCAGATGAGTGAACTGTTTGGACCAAGTTCCGGAGATACGCATATCCGCGTCAGTATTGTGATGAAGCAGACGATTGCCGGCAATACTGTGACTAAGACGGTCATGGAACCGAGGGAGATCGGCGGCGATATCACGCTTCCGATTCATTATAATATCGAGGGAGCGGACGGTGTGCAGACAGGTGAGCTGCAGATCCTCGATCTGACGAACGATCGGGTTCTAAAAACGTATCAGCTTGAATTTGTGGAAGTTTCAGATAATTAATAAGAGGTAGTTGTAAGGTACAGGTATGCAGGGAAAGATAATTAAAGGGATCGGCGGTTTCTATTATGTACACGACGGTATTGGAAAGGTATATGAATGCCGTGCAAAGGGAATTTTCCGAAATCGCGGCATCAAGCCGCTGGTAGGCGATGACGTGGAGATCAGTGTTCTCGATGAGGAGAAGGCGACAGGCAATCTCGATGAGATCCTTCCTCGTAAAAACCGTCTGATCCGCCCGGCGGTTTCAAATGTTGATCAGGCGGTGGTGGTTTTTGCCATCACCGATCCGATGCCAAATTTAAACCTTCTCGACCGCTTCCTCGTCATGATGGAACGGCAGGAAGTTCCGGTCAGCATCTGTTTCAACAAGATCGATCTGGTTGATGCAGCCGAGCAGGAGAAGCTGCGTGCGATCTATGAACCGGCGGGCTATCCGGTGCATTTTATCAGCACCTACGAAAAATCAGGGCTGGAGGAGTTTCATCGGTTGATCATTGGGAAAACAACGGTCTTAGCAGGACCTTCGGGTGTCGGAAAATCGTCGATCACGAACTTTATCCAGCCGGAGGCACAGATGGAAACGGGCGGTATCAGTGAGAAGATCCGCCGGGGCAAACATACGACGCGCCATTCAGAACTGTTTTTCGTGGAAGAGAGCACCTATATGATGGATACGCCGGGATTCAGTTCTCTCTATATCGAGGATTTGGAGCCGGAGGCGCTCAAGGACTTTTTCCCGGAATTTGAGGCATATGAGGATGAATGCCGTTTCTTAGGCTGTGTCCACATTGGCGAGCGCGAATGCGGCGTCAAGACGGCGGTGCAGGAGCATAAGATCGGGCAGAGCCGGTATGACAATTACCGTTTGATGTATCAGGAATTAAAAGAGAAAAAGAAATACGGCAGAAGCAGCCGTTGAGGATATTATACAAAAAATGGGAGGAAAGAACCATGATTATATTATCACCTTCGATTCTGGGGGCAGATTTTACGAAGCTGGGAGAGCAGGTCGCTGAGGTGGACAAGGCAGGCGCACAGTACATCCATCTGGATGTGATGGATGGCGCGTTTGTGCCGAGTATCTCCTTTGGAATGCCGGTAATTAAGAGCCTGCGCCCGGTGACGGATCGTGTGTTTGACGTACACATGATGGTGGAAGAACCGGGACGTTACGTAGAGGATATCAAAAAAGCGGGGGCGGATCTGATCTGTGTGCATCAGGAAGCCTGTCTTCATCTGGACCGCACGATCGCGCAGATCCGTGAGGCAGGGCTGCAAACAGGTGTAGCGTTAAATCCGGCGACCCCGGTCGAGACACTGGATGTTATTTTGCCGGAGGTGGACATGGTTCTTCTGATGACGGTCAACCCGGGATTTGGCGGTCAGAAATTTATTCCATATACGGTAGAAAAAATCAAGAAGCTGCGCGCAATGTGCAGCGAGAGGGGACTTTCCACCCGCATTGAGGTGGACGGAGGAATCACGCCGGACAATGTGCGGACGGTATTAGAGGCAGGAGCCGATGTGATCGTGGCGGGAAGCGCCGTATTTAAGGGAAACCCGGCTGGGAATGTAAAAACATTTTTAAATATTTTTCAGGAATTTGAACAGGGATGATGAAGATGAAGCGTTGTTTGATTGTGACAGGCGGAACGATTGATATTGCGTTTGCGAAAGATTTTCTCTCACAGCGCTCGTATGACTATGTAATTGCGGCAGATGCGGGGCTGGAGGTTCTGCGCCCGCTGCATATTTCTCCGAATGCGGTGGTCGGCGATCTGGACACGGTGGACAAAAAGGTTCTGGAAGAATATCAGAACCAGCCGGACATCGAATTTGAGATCCATAAACCGGAGAAGGATGAGACGGATACGGAGCTGGCGCTTTTGACGGCGGCGCGCCAGGGCTGTGAGGCAGTTGATATCCTGGGGGCGCTGGGCGGCCGTATGGATCACGCCATCGGCAATATCCAGCTGATGTATCAGTTTTTCTGCCAGGGAATGGAAGTGAATATTTATGATGCCCGCAACCGCCTGTATCTTCTGGGCGGGCATAAGGTATTTCACCGGGAAGAGGTGTATGGAAAATACATTTCGTTCCTGCCGATGACCGAGACTGTCGAGGGACTGACGCTGCGGGGATTTAAATACCCGCTCCAGCGGCGGACGATCGGGCTGGGGACGAGTCTCTGCATCAGCAATGAACTCAAACGGGAAGAGGGCATTCTGGAGCTGGAGAGAGGCGTCCTTTTGTGCGTGGAGGCACATGATTAATTCGGATAAAAAAGTGGCAAGTTAAAACTGACCTGTTTAAAATGATAAAAACTGTATGTTTTTCAGGGGACAAGATTGTGCTATGATGAGTCCAATAACAAGGGAGGATGAAACATCATGGCAAACAAATCAAATCAGGCTTACAAGATCGCGATGGTCGGTCTGCTGGCAGCTCTCTCCTATGTCGTATTTACATACGGACAGGTGAAGATCACACTTCCGGGCGGCGATGCAACTTCCATTCATCTGGGAAATGCAGTCTGTGTCATCGGGGCACTCTTAGTCGGCGGCTTTTACGGCGGTTTGGGAGGTGCTATCGGCATGACGATAGGTGACCTTCTCGATCCGGTTTATATTGTATATGCACCGAAGACATTTATCTGCAAACTCTGCATCGGACTGATCGCCGGATTCGTAGCACATCGTCTGGGCAAGATTGACCGGAGCACCGATAAGAACCACATCCTTGGTTTTACGATTGCAGCAGCGGTGGCAGGTCTTTTATTCAACGTCATTGCAGATCCGCTGATCGGATATTATTATAAACTCTGGATCATTGGTAAACCGGCGGCAGAGCTCACACTTGCATGGAATATCGCAGCGACTTCGATCAATGCGGTGACATCTACGATTGCGTCTGTTGTTATATATATGGCAGTTCGTCCGGCACTCCGCAAGGCAGGTTTTCTGGATGCATTGTCTGTAGAAGCGAGAGCATAAGGCAATTTATCTCAGTCGAGAAGAATTAAAATGAAATACATACAGGAGACTGTGATTGGGCAGAATGGGAAAAACATCTGTCCGGGCGCAGTCTCCTTGTTGCGTCATTGGAGTGTACGGCTTATGAAACACAAATGCATAGATACACGCTTGTAGAAACCAGAATCATGCTGCAGGCAGTCGTATCTGCCGCGAGAATATGTTAGATTATAAAGTTGCTTAAAATGATGTTGGGGTCAAAAGACGTTTTGACCCCTCTGATACCAGATGCTCCGCACTATATGCTCCCGCAATCTTCGAAAACATTCGTAATTCGCTCATTTTTCTTTGAAAAATGGCTACTTACTCATGTTTTTGGCGGGTCCCAAGGTCAAAAATTCTCCTGCAAGCAAGCTTGCGTCGAACTTTTGACCTTTTGACCCTGGTATCTTAAAATTAAGAAAATGAGGAAAAAGTATACATGGAAGGAATGCAGAAGAAAATAGCAGTTTTAAATGACCTGTCAGGCTACGGGCGCTGTTCGCTGACGGCGGCGATGCCGGTTATCAGCGCCCTCAAGGTACAGTGCTGTCCGGTGGTAACGGCGGTGCTGTCCAATCACGCGGGATATCCGGAATGCTATATGGATGATTATACGATCGGATGGAGGCATACCTGGAGCCGTGGCGGAAGATGGGATTTGAGATGGACGGAATCATGACTGGATTCTTAGGTTCTGCCAGACAGGCGTCGATCGTGGCAGATTTTATCCGGGATTTCAAACGGGAAAATACGCAGGTTTTGGTAGATCCGACGATGGGCGACCACGGACATCTCTACAGCGTCTGTGACGAGGATCTGATCGAGGCGATGCGGGAGCTGATGCAGTATGCGGACGTTGTCACGCCAAATCTGACTGAGGCCTGTGCCCTGACGGACACGCTGTATCAGGAAAATGGATGGAGTAAGCGCAAGCTCTCAGATCTGACCTGGAAGCTTCACCTTTTGGGCGCGCGGTCAGTCATTTTGACAGGCGTGGTCAAGGGCAAACAGATCCTCAACGTGATCCATGAGCGCGGCAAGGATCCGGTCTTTCATGCAACTAAATTTGTGGCGGGCAATTACCACGGAACCGGGGATGTCTTTGCAGCAGTCATCGGTGCCAGCATGGTGCGAGGTGTGCCGATGGAGGAAGCCGTCAGACGGGCCGCAGCTTTTACAAAAAAATGTGTGGAAAAGACAGAAGAACTTGGTGCCCCGGAGCAGGACGGACTGTGCCTGGAGGCGTGTCTGTCCTATTTGACGAAGTTGAGTTAAATATAATGGGGCAGTCTATCCTGTTTTGTATCAAGAAGAACAGAGGTTACAGTTCACGGGTAGGCACTTTTGGGACCGAAAGTGCCGTAAGAAAACGTGGTGGCAGCAGGAATTTGCCGTATTTAAATGCGAAGCCACGGCAAATTCCGCTACTGTTCACGTATGCGTGAACAGTAACGAACAGAGGAACTCTTGAAACAGGGCTTTTCATTCGTACAAAGTTGTAGTATAATTATAACTAGTTTTCGTGCAGTTAATTGCATAACAGTAGGAGGAAGATATGTTAGATCTTAAATTCGTCAGAGAAAATCCTGACATTGTAAAGCAGAATATTAAAAATAAGTTCCAGGACAAGAAAATTCCGCTGGTAGATGAGGTGATTGAGCTGGATGCCAAGAACCGTGCAGCGAAGAAGGAAGCAGACGATCTGCGTGCGAACAAGAACAAGATTGCAAAACAGATCGGCGCTCTGATGGGTCAGGGAAAGAAAGAGGAAGCAGAAGAACTGAAGAAACAGGTAGCAGAGCAGTCTGCCCGCCTGTCTGAGCTGGAAGAGCAGGAGAAGGATCTTGGCGAGCGCATCTTAAAGATTATGATGACCATCCCGAACATCATTGATCCGAGTGTTCCGATCGGTAAAGACGACAGCGAGAACGTAGAGATCGAGCGCTTCGGCGAGCCGGTTGTACCGGATTTTGAGATCCCGTACCACACCGAGATTATGGAGAAATTTAACGGCATCGATCTGGACAGTGCCAGAAAGGTAGCTGGAAATGGTTTCTATTACCTGATGGGCGATATCGCAAGACTTCATTCTGCTGTTATCGCATATGCAAGAGATTTCATGATTGACCGTGGATTTACCTACTGTATCCCGCCGTTCATGATCCGCAGCAATGTTGTAACCGGCGTTATGAGTTTCGATGAGATGGATGCGATGATGTACAAGATCGAGGGCGAGGATCTTTACCTGATCGGTACCAGCGAGCACTCTATGATCGGTAAATTCATTGATACCGTAGTTCCGGAGGAAGAGCTTCCGAAGACACTGACCAGCTATTCTCCGTGTTTCCGTAAAGAGAAGGGCGCTCACGGCATCGAGGAGAGAGGCGTATACCGCATCCACCAGTTTGAGAAACAGGAAATGATCGTAGTCTGCAAACCGGAAGACAGCAAGATGTGGTATGACAAACTGTGGAAGAACACCGTGGACCTGTTCCGTTCCATGGATATTCCGGTTCGTACTCTGGAGTGCTGCTCCGGAGACCTGGCTGATCTGAAAGTAAAATCCGTTGATGTAGAGGCATGGTCCCCGCGTCAGAAGAAATATTTCGAGGTTGGAAGCTGCTCCAACTTAGGTGATGCACAGGCAAGACGTCTGAAGATCCGTGTCAACGGCAAAGACGGCAAATACTTTGCACACACCTTGAACAACACTGTAGTAGCTCCGCCGCGTATGCTGATCGCATTCTTAGAGAACAACCTGCAGGCAGACGGTTCTGTCCGCATTCCGGAGGTTCTGCGTCCGTATATGGGTGGTAAGAGCGAGATTCGCTAAGTTCATTTGAGTCCAGTAAAAAAACGCCATGGGTTGTGTGCCTGTGGCGTTTTTTACTGGACTCATTGTGAATTGCAGAAATATAGACATTGTCTTTTTTCAGGCGGCATTATGATGGCAGTTCTTCCAGCTGATTCGACGGCGTCGCCATCATCGAATAATTCGTATGATAAATCACAAATCCCGGAGCAGCGCCCGCTACTTTTTTGACCTGCTTTTTCTGTACATAATCGATCTCAACTTTTTCATTTTCCCGTCCCTTGGAATAGTAGGCAGCCAGCCCGGCAGCTTCCTCGAAGGTGCGGTCCGGAAGCTCTTTTCCTTCGGATTTCACAATGACATGGGAACCCGGAATTCCTTTTGCGTGGAACCACCAGTCATTTCCAGTCGCGATCTTGAAGGTCAGCTCCTCATTCTGGTAGTTGTTTTTGCCGACGTAGATATGGAATCCGTCGGAGGAAAGGTAGTGGAATGGACGGCTTGTGATTTTCACTTTCTTTCCAGCCGGACCGTGCTTTTTGATGAAGCCATATTCCGTCAACTCCTGCTTAATCTGGGTCAGATCTTCCTCCTTTAAGGCAATATCGAGGGAGGTACTGATGGATTCGAGGTGCTCGATCTCCTGCTTCGTCTCCTCAATGAGCTGGCTCTGAGCCTCGAAAGTACGTTTGAGTTTTCCATATTTGTCAAAATACTTCTGCGAATTTTCGCGGGCGGTCAGCTGCGGGTCAAGCGGGATCTTGACCTCTTTTCCTGTATAGTAGTTCGTGCAGACAAGTTCTTTTTCGCCGCCGGTCAGCTCATAACCGTAGGTGTTTAACAGCTCGCCGTAGAGCTTGTATTTATCCCGTTTTTCGGTGTCCTTTAACTGTTTCTGCTGCAAATCGTATTTTTTATAATTGCGCTCCAGGGCAGTCTGGACGATCCGGCGCAGATCCGAGGATTTCTGGCGGATTCGTGTGATGACGTTCTTGGAAGCATAGTAGGTCTCCAGCACTTTACTGATCGAATCAAAGTGTTCGACCTGATATTCCGGCGGGAACGAGGCCAATGGGAGAGCGGCAAATTCCATTGGCTCATCTTCACGGTATACGATGCAGGGCGAGAACTGTCCATTTTTGATGGATTCCATTGCCAGTTCCAGCGTGTGCCCGAGGTGCGTGCGCTCCAGCTCATTCAGTTCCGATGCGGGGCGGTCGGCATCGATCGATGCCTCATAGCAGAATTCTTCTGCCATGACCGGGCTGATACCGGTGAAATTCGTGTAAATGGCTTTTCCTGCCGGTGCCGGTGACTGTGCCAGAATGGCGGCGAAATCATCGGCAGATGCAGTCAGCGGATCCTGCTTCGCGACCGTCTGCGGGAGGAAATATTGCCGTCCCGGCAGAACCTCGCGCACGGAGCTGACCTGCACGGAGATATGTTTGATACTGTCGAGGATCGTGCCGTCAGGGCTGCAGAAAATGATATTGCTGTATTTTCCCATCAGTTCGACGATAAGCAGCTTGCGGCAGAGGTCACCCATCTCGTCCAGATGTTCGATCTCAAAATGAATACAGCGTTCCAGACCCGGCTGGCTGACCGACACGATGCGTCCGCTTCCGATGTGCTTGCGAAGCAGCATGCAGAAATTCGGGGCAGTCATCGGTCCCTGCTTGTTGGTATCCGTCAGATATGCCAGAGGAAGACTTGCGTTGACCGAGAGAAGAAGCCGTTTCGTCTCCCGGAAGTTCTTTATGGTAAAAAGAAGTTCATCGCGCTCGGTCTGCGTGATCTTTGCGATCTTGCCGCCGGTAAGCGCGTCACTAAACTCCTTAACCAGGTTTGCGATTACAATTCCGTCAAATGCCATGGTTTGGTGCTCCTTTATTTGTGTAGTATCTACTATTATAATGAAAGAAGACACGAAAAACAATCACTTTTAAATTCGGTTGACGCTTGCGGCGATTTGCATTATAATACCATTATCTATGGATGAAAGAGAGAGGCGTCACTATGCTTAAAAGTATGACTGGATTTGGCCGATGCGAGATGGCAACGGATGAATATAAGATTTCTGTGGAGATGAAGGCGGTAAACCACCGTTACTTGGATCTCAGCATTAAGATGCCGAAGAAATTTAATTACTTTGAGGCGGCGATTCGCGCGCAGCTCAAGAAATACATTCAGCGGGGAAAGGTAGATGTCTTTATTTCCTATGAAGATTATACGGATGAGAAGATGTCCTTAAAGTACAATCGTTCCCTGGCCGGCGAGTATATGGATTATTTCCGTCAGATGGCGGACGAGCTTGGGATTCCGAATGACGCGACGGTGATGCGTCTTGCACGGTGTCCGGAGGTCTTTACGATGGAACAGGTGCCGGAGGACGAGGAGCATATGTGGCAGATTCTCGAAAAGGCGATCGGCGAGGCGGCAGAGAAATTTGTCGAGACACGCACACGCGAGGGTGAGAATCTGAAGCAGGATCTGCTTGGCAAGCTGGACTATATGATAACGCTGGTCGATCAGATTGAAGAACGTTCCCCGAAGATCGTGGAAGAATACCGGGCGAAACTGGAAGATAAGGTGAAAGAGCTTCTGGAAGGAAGCAGCGTCGATGAAGGCCGGATTGCGGCAGAGGTTGTGATTTTTGCAGATAAGATCTGCACCGATGAGGAGACGGTCCGCCTGAGAAGCCACATCGAGGCGACCCGCAAGGAGCTGACGGCGGGCGGAAGCGTTGGACGTAAGCTGGATTTCATTGCACAGGAGATGAACCGCGAGGCGAATACGATTCTTTCCAAGGCAAACGATCTGGAGGTTTCCGATTGTGCGATTGCACTCAAGACAGAGATCGAGAAAGTCAGAGAGCAGATTCAGAATATTGAATAGCCGATCATGCTGGAAGAGGTATTCACGGAAAGCTGCCGTTGGCGGTGAAAATACGGAGAATATGAAATATTGTAATAATAGATAGAATTTAGAAAGCAGGCGAAATATATGGATAATCAGGGAGTACTGGCAGTTATATCCGGATTTTCAGGGGCAGGCAAGGGAACATTGATGCGTGCATTGCTGGAGCGGTATGACAATTATGCCCTTTCCATCTCCGCGACCACCCGCGCACCGCGCGAGGGCGAGGTTGATGGAAGAGAGTATTTCTTTAAGACCCGGGAAGAGTTCGAACAGATGATCGAACACGATGAGCTGGTCGAATACGCCCAGTATGTCGGAAACTATTACGGCACACCGAAGGAGTATGTGTTTTCCAACCTGAAAGCGGGCAAGGATGTTCTTTTGGAGATTGAGATTCAGGGTGCCCTGAAAATCAAGAAGAAATTCCCGGAGGCAGTTCTCATTTTTGTCACGCCGCCGAGTGCCGGGGAGCTTAGAAACCGGCTGGCAGGTCGTGGAACCGAGACACCGGAGAAGATTGCCGCACGGCTTTCGAGAGCAGCAGAGGAGTCCAAGCAGATGGATGACTACGATTTCATTCTGGTGAATGATGAGGTAGACCGCTGTGTAGAAGAAATGCACGCACTGATTCAGGCGATGCATGCCAGAACAGAAAATCACAAGACTTTGATTGAAAAAATAAAAGAAGAGATGAAGCAATTCTGAAAGGAGAAAGATGTATTATGATGCTGCGTCCGTCATATCTTGACTTAATTAATGTTGTAAACAAAGAGGCTGAGCCGGGGAAAGAACCGCTGATTCAGAGCCGTTACTCCATCGTAATTGCGACTGCAAAGCGTGCAAGACAGCTGATCGCCGGTGATGAGGCACTGGTCATTGAGAATGGAAGAAAACCGCTTTCGATCGCGATCGACGAGCTGTACCATTCTAAGGTTAAAATTGTAGCAGAGAACGATTCCCCGGAGGAAGAGGTCTAAAAGGTGACAGAAGACCGTCCCGTGTTCATTATGTACATGGAGATGGTCTTTTCTTAGATATAGAGTAACTGTTCAGTAGGTCTGCGCATCTACTGCGCTGACCGTACGAAAACATGGGCCAGCAGGCAAAAATCCCATTGCCGTAGGCAATTTTTAATGGATTTTTGCGCGTGACTGTGAAGGTACTGAACAGTTACGATATAGAATTTTTGTGACGGTTCAAATCGATTATGGTTACAGAAATTTTTTAAATATGGTATTAGGAGAGAATTGAATGAAATTACTTTGTATATCCCTTGGCTGCGATAAAAACCTGGTTGATGCAGAGCGTATGCTGGGTTCGCTGAGCCAGGACGGGTACACGTTTACCGATGACGAGCAGGAGGCAGATGTCATTCTGGTCAATACTTGCTGCTTTATCAACGATGCCAAGGAGGAGAGTGTCAACACCATCTTAGAGATGGCAGAGTACAAAAAGAGCGGAACCTGCAAGGCGCTCTTAGTCAGCGGCTGTATGGCACAGCGTTACAAGGAAGAGATCCTGCAGGAGGTGCCGGAGGTGGACGGTATTCTCGGTACGACCAGCTATGATGAGGTCAGCAAGGTGCTGGCGAAGGCGCTGAAGGGTGAGAGGGTATCTGATTTCCACGATTTGTCCGAACTTCCGGAGACGAAGATGCGGAGCAAACGTCTGGTGACGACCGGCGGACATTATGCTTTTTTAAAGATTTCCGAGGGCTGTAACAAACGGTGTACCTATTGTATTATCCCGTCCCTGCGTGGACCGTACGCAGTGTGCCGATGGAGCAGCTTCTCGCAGAGGCAAAGGAGCTTGCGGATCAGGGTGTGAAGGAACTGATTCTTGTCGCACAGGAGACGACGCTTTACGGCGTGGATTTGTATGGAGAGAAGACCCTGCCGAAACTTTTACATGAACTGGCACAGATCGATGGAATCGAATGGATCCGTATCCAGTACTGTTATCCGGAGGAGATCACCGAGGAGTTGATTCAGGCGATCAAGACGGAAGAAAAAGTCTGTCATTACCTGGATATTCCGATCCAGCACGCGAGCGATGCCGTTCTCAAGCGGATGGGACGCCGCACGAATCAGGCGGAGCTTCGGGAGCGGATCGCGCATCTGCGGGAAGAGATCCCAGATATTGCACTCCGCACGACCTTAATTTCCGGTTTCCCGGGTGAGACACAGGAGGATCATGAGGAACTGATGCGGTTCGTCGATGAGATGGAATTTGACCGCTTGGGCGTGTTTGCATACTCTGCAGAAGAGGACACACCGGCAGCCGGATATCCGGATCAGGTACCGCAGGAGGTCAAGGAAGACCGCCGCGACGAGATCATGGAGCTGCAGCAGGAGATTGCCTTTGAGAAAGCCGAGGATATGAAAGACCGTGTGCTTGAGGTTATGATCGAGGGAAAAGTGGCAGACGAGAATGCTTTCGTGGGACGTACCTATAAGGACGCGCCGAACGTAGATGGTTTGATTTTTGTCAATGCGGATGTTCCGCTGATGTCCGGCGATTTCTGCCGTGTCCGCGTAACGGGAGCACTCGAATATGATTTGATAGGAGAGTTGGCTGATGAATTTACCGAATAAGCTTACGACGCTTCGCGTCATCATGATTCCGTTTTTTGTGTTTTTCTTTCTCTGGCAGAATGGTGAAAACTATACCTTCCGTATGATTGCGCTGGCACTGTTTATCATAGCCAGCCTGACCGATCTTCTGGATGGAAAGATTGCCAGAAAGTACAATCTGGTTACGAACTTTGGAAAATTTATGGATCCGCTCGCGGACAAGCTTCTAGTGTGCTCGGCGCTCATCTGCCTGATTGAGCTGAACGCGCTTCCAGCCTGGATGGTTATCATCATCATCAGCCGGGAGTTTATCATCAGCGGATTCCGTCTGATCGCCTCGGACAACGGAGTTGTCATCGCCGCCAGCTATTGGGGCAAATTTAAGACGACGTTTCAGATGGTATCGGTGGTGTTGTTGATTCTGGATATTCCGGCGCTTGCGTTTGTCACGACGATCTGTGTCTGGATCGCGCTGGTGCTGACGATTGTGTCACTTGTTGATTATATTTACAAGAATCATAAAATACTGACAGAAGGGAGTATCTGATATGATAGTCGAACTGATCTCGGTAGGAACAGAGCTGCTGCTTGGCAATATCGTCAATACCAATGCGCAGTATTTATCGGAAACGTGTGCAAAGCTGGGGCTTAACGTCTATTACCAGACGACGGTAGGGGACAACCGGGAGCGCATGACAGAAGTCTTCCGGACGGCGCTCTCAAGAGCCGATCTCGTTATCATCGGCGGCGGTCTGGGACCGACGGAGGATGATATCACGAAGGATGTCTGCGCGGAGCTGATGGGAATGCCGTTAGTCGAGGATCCGGAGGTGCGGGCACATCTGGAGGACTGGTACCGGCAGCGCAAGCGCACCGATATTCCGGATAGCAACTGGCGTCAGGCGCTGGTGCCGGAGGGCGCGGTGGTATTTTCCAACACAAACGGCACAGCTCCGGGACTTGCCCTGGAGAAAAACGGTAAGACCGCGATTCTTCTTCCGGGACCGCCGAACGAACTGTATCCGATGGTGGAAGATCAGGTTTGTGCTTATATTCAGAAACGATCTGACTGTGTGATCTATTCCCAGATGCTCAAAATCTGCGGATACGGGGAGAGCAAGGTGGAGGAAATGCTTCTCGATCTCATCGACCAGCAGACGAACCCGACGATTGCGACCTATGCAAAGACGAAAGAAGTACATCTGCGCGTGACCGCGAGAGCCGAGAGCGAAGACGCGGCAAAACAGCTGTTAAAACCGGTTATCAAAGAGATCAAGAAACGGTTCGGTAATGCGGTTTACACGACGGATGAGCATGAGAATCTGGAGGATGTCGTTGTCCGCCTCTTAAAGAAATACGACCTGACTGTGACAACCGCAGAGTCCTGCACAGGCGGTCTGATCGCCGGACGCATCGTCAACGTGCCGGGGGCTTCAGAGGTCTTTAACGAGGGATACGTGACGTATTCCAACAAGGCAAAGAAAAAGATCCTGGGCGTCAGCAAGGCGACCCTGAAAAAATACGGCGCGGTCAGCGAACAGACGGCGCGTGAGATGGCTGCAGGCGGTGTATTTACGACGGATGCGGATGCCTGTATCGCTGTGACCGGCATCGCCGGACCGGACGGCGGAACCGAGGAGAAACCGGTGGGACTCGTCTATATCGCATGTTATATGAAGGATAAAGTCAAAGTAGAGGAATACCATTTCCGCGGAAATCGCGAGAAGGTGCGTGAGCAGACGGTGATTCAGGCGCTGGATCTGCTGAGACGGTCGATTATTAAGAATTATAAAAAAGATTGATCATGTAAAGGAGGGAGAGCTGACAGGCGGGGAGAAATAGCCGGAAATGTGCTGTTTTTAGAGCGCCATGGATCGGGCTCTCCTTTTTTAGGAGGCGGGGACGATGATTTGGTATAAATATCTGTATCTGGGAGAAACTGCTAAAAAGCATCGTTTTTCGATTCTACAGAAACTCCGCCTCGGAAAGGTACAGCCGGGCGTTCACGTGATCACGCCTGCCTCAGGCGGACACAACCTGCTTGATATCCTGCCTGCCTATGTGCTCCGGCAGAATTATTACCGGGAGCAGGCGGATCTGCTGATCGTAGGGGTCGGCGCGGGCTACCAGGATGCCGTGGAGACGGTGGGGCAGATTGTGGATGAGACGTACCGCGAGACGGGTGGATTTGATGTGAAGACGTATCTGAGAGAGAAGGAAGACAGGCTGAGGAAAAAGAGGTAAGTATTTTGCAGCCTTTGATGAAGTTTTTTTGGACTGAAAATGTCTTTTGACCCTAACATCATATGATACAGAGCTGATACATGAATTTGTCAATGAAAGAATAAGAAGTGGGAGGGGATGGATTGCTGCATATTTTGTTCATAATCTTGAAAATACTCGGAATCCTGCTTCTTGTCATTCTGGGACTGTTGTTTCTGTGCCTGCTGGCGGTTTTATTTGTCCCGATTCGATACCGGGGGAACGGAAGCTACCACAGTATCAAGGATTTTGGTGTGCATCTGCATATCCATTGGCTGCTTCATGCGGTGTCGCTGCGGATTGCTTATGAAAATGGGCTTCGATATGCGGTTAAGTTGTTTGGATTCCGGATTTTCGGGAGTGAGAGTGAAGAGAAAGATACGGAATCTGGGCGTGTGCGGGAAGGCACGCAGGCAGCCGATTCGGATGAGCTGGAATTTGTAAATGCGCAGGAGAAAACAGAGGATGGTGATTTAGACACCGGTGAACTGATTTTGCGGGCGGAAGCAGCATCGGAGAAGACAGACGCCGCGATCGAGAAAGCGGAGGAAACTGCCAGGCTGCTGGAGGAGGCGGTGAAGAGACGGAGTGCGCAGAGGGAGGCGGAAATGTCTCCAGCTGTGAAGAATGCAGATGCATTTCCAGATGTGAAGGAGGCGGGAGTGTCCGAGGCAGAAGGAGAAACGCATCGGGCAAAGAATGAATTAAAATCAAATCCCAGCCAGGAAAAGCGTGAATCGTTCCTTCATAGAATCATTAGCTGGTTCAAACAAAAATGGAGCGTCCTGCGGCAATCCCTCTCAAAGCTGCTTACCCGAATCAACAACCTGGAGCACAAACGTCAATCCGTCCTTGCATTTATAGAAAATGAAGAAAATCAGAAGTCATTTCGCCTGATCAAACGCCAGCTCATGCGAGTTTTGCGGCATATATTTCCCAGAAAGCTGTCCGGGCAGGTTACGTTTGGCGTGGAGGATCCTTATTTGATGGGACAACTTTTGAGTGTGGCGGCTTTTTTGTATCCATTTTACGGAAAAAAGATTGATTTGACTCCGGTCATGGATGCAAATGCGCTGGACGGGGAGCTTTCGTTCCGGGGCAGAGTCCAGATTGGCGTGCTGGCATTGATGGCGCTTCGGATCTGGATGGATAAGAATGTACGGACACAGGTTTATAAATATAGAAACCGAGGAGGAAGATAATATGGCAGACAATCAGTTTGCATCGACAATCGGTGCATTATTTCAGGGTATGGATGAGTTCGTCACGACGAAGACAGTCGTGGGAGAGCCGGTGACAGTTGGCGATGCGATTATACTTCCACTCGTGGATGTAACCTGCGGCATGGCGGCGGGCGCGTTTGGTCAGTCGGCGAAAGAGAAGAATGCGGGCGGCATGAGCGCCAAGATGACGCCGAGCGCGGTGCTGGTCATTCAGAATGGCATGACGAAGGTGGTCAATATCAAGCATCAGGATGCATTGACCAAGGTTCTCGACATGGCACCGGATCTCGTCAATAAATTTGTCGGCGGAAGCACCGGACCGATCGATGCGGAGACGATGCAGACAGCTGAGAAGATGGCGGGCGAGATGGAAGAGAAGAAATAAAGAAATTAAAATCAAAACGCTTCATAGAATGATCATAGCACACGACCGAATGTCAGATGTCTCTGGCAATGATCGCCTGCTATTTAACTTCTTTTGAAAACAGACATTTCAGAGAGGTATCATTCTATGAAGCGTTTATTTGGTTTAGTCCTTTTTTCAATGGGATTTGGCATGACCCTGGTGCTCATTTTCCCAAAGAATTTTCTATGGGTCAGCATCGCCATTTCTCTGATGATTGTCGGGTACAATATGTTTTGCCGATGAGATTCTATGCTTTTTCAAGCGGCAGAATCACTGTAAAGCAGCTACCCTCGTCCACCTGGCTGGATACCTCGATGGTACCGTGCATCAGGTCGATGATCCGTTTCGTGATGGAAAGTCCCAGCCCGTTGCCCTTTTCATTGGGATCAGAGTTCCTGCTGTAAAATTTTTCAAAGATCCGTTTCATCGTGGCGTCATCCATGCCGACGCCGGTATCGCGGATGGAGATGCGCACCTTATCTCCTGTGATGACGAGTTTGGCAGAAAGCATACCGCCAGCCGGAGTGAATTTGATGGCATTTTGCAGGAGATTGATCCAGACCTGCTGCAGCATCTCACAGTTGCCGTAAAATTTGCACGCCGTCAGATCAATGTCGAGATTCAGATGCTTTTTCTCCCAGAGCGGTTCCAGCAGAAGAATCGCCTGACGGATTTGTTCGTCGAGGCTGAACGTCGTGCGGCCAGTCACGATCTCCTGCTTTTCCAGGCGGGAAAGCAGAAGAATGTTGCCGGTCATCGTGGTGAGCTGGCGCGTGCTGTCGATGATGATGCGCGTGTATTCATTCCGGTCCGCCTCTGAGAGAGATGGATCCTGCAGCAATGTCGCATAGCCCTCGATGGCGGCGAGCGGTGTCTTGAACTCATGGGAAACCGTGGTCACGAAATCATTTCGCAGCGATTCGATGCTGTTTAACTCCTGCACCATACGGTTAAAATTGTCGGTTAGTTCACAGATCGCCTGTAAAGACTTCGAATTTGGCACATGAACAGAAAAGTCTCCGTCTGCTACCTGCTTAGCGGCAAGGCTTATGGAACCGATCGGGCGGAGGATTTTCGACCAGAGGAACAGCGACAGCGCGATACTGAACGCAAGGCTGCTCAAAAATGACATCAGGCGCGGAAAATTCGGACCGAAAATCCGAAAAACTTCGTGTTTATCTGTTCCGCTTGTGAGCAGCGAGACAAAATATCCGGTCAGCATCGGTATCAACGAGGACACCAGGAAGAAAAAGACCAGGAGGGTCAGCCAGTAGAGTGGAATCTGGAAATATTTGGTAAAGTTCTTGCTGATCATGCTTCTGTTTTCACCGCCTTATAGCCGAGACCCCGCACGGTCATGATGATAAAATCATCGCAGTTTTTAAACCGTTCGCGCAGCCGGTTGACATGCACATCGACCATCCGTTCATCGGTTGTCGAGTCAAGCCCCCAGATTTCGTCCATGAGCTGCTGCCTCGTGAAAATCTTATTTGGATAAGAAAGTAATTTATATAGAAGATAAAATTCTTTCTGCGGCAGAAGCGTCTCCTGCCCGTTGACCGTGACCGTCAGTGCATCGTAGTCTAGAATCGTATTTTGGCAGACAATCCGGTGCTCCGTTGCGATCTTGGCGCGTTTAAGCAGGGCGCCAACCCGCAGAAGCATCTCATTGACATCGATCGGCTTCACCATGTAGTCATCCGTGCCTGCCTGAAAGCCGCGCTGTTTGTCTTCGAAGCGCTCTTTGGCGGTGATAATCAGGATCGGCATCGTAAATCCACTCGTCCGCAGGTGATCAATTAGTTCATATCCGTCCATTCCGGGCATCATAATATCCGAAATAATGAGATCTACATATTCAGAATCTAAAAGAGATAATGCTTTTTCGCCGCTTTCTGCCGGAAGCGCCAGATAACCATTGTTGGTGAGTACCGTGCAGAACAGGGAACGCAGTTTCGCATCATCTTCTACCACGAGAATGTGAAACATATCCGTAAATCCTCCCTATAATTCAATTAAAAAGATGTAATATCATAAATACTCATAGTATACCATAAGTACTAAATTCAGCTCTCACCTTCGGCTCGGCTTCATTAAGGACTTAGGTATGACTCGCACTAAGTTCGAAAAGACCTCACTAAGTACTCATATTATACCACATAAGTTTAAACTGATTGTGAACGGTGCAACACATTTTTTTCATGGTTCGTTTACATTCAGTTTATATGTAGTTGAAACTCGTTTAAAAATGGGATGTTATACTAGGGACAATTAGGAAAAACCAGAAAGGAATATGCGAAATGAGTAAACTATCTTCTCTGATGGAAGCGGCAAAGCAGAATAAAAAGAAAACAGCCATCATCGCGGTGGTGGTGGTGATCGTACTTACGGCGCTTTTTATGCGTTTCAAGGGCGGCAGCAAAGGAGGTCCAGGCGGCGGTCCGGGCGGTATGCAGGACACGCAGATGGACAATGTGGCGACGGTTGCGGCTGAGAATCCAAAGAGCGGAACAATCGAGCGGACAACCAGCACATCCGGTACTGTCGAGGCATCGGACGTTGTCTATGTCTATGCGAAGGCATCCGGCGATGTGACGGGCGTCAACGTCAGCGTCGGTGATATGGTGACAGCGGGTCAGCTTCTCTGTACGATCAATACCGAACAGGTTGAGACGGCGAAAAATGCGATGGACTCCGCCTCTGTTAACCTGACCGAGGCACAGAGCAATTTAAGCCGTATGCAGCTTCTTTATCAGGGAGGAGATATTTCTGATCAGGAATGGGAGCAGTATCAGAACCAGGCGAAGACGGCACAGTTAAATTATGAATCGGCAAAATTAAACTACGATCGCCAGGTGGAATACAGTTCCGTGACCGCACCGATCTCCGGCAAGATTGAGACGATGGATATTGATGTATATGATCATGTCAACCAGCAGGCGCAGCTCTGCGTTATCTCCGGTGAGGGAGATAAACGGGTATCGTTCTACGTATCCGAGCGTGTTATGAGCAACTTAAACCAGGGCGACGCGATGACGATTGTAAAAGATGGAACGACTTATGATGGTGTGATTACCGATGTCAGCAGCATGGCGGACGAGAGCAACGGTCTGTTTAAGATAAAGGCAGAGCTGCCGGAGGCGAACAGCCTTTCAACGGGAAGTACTGTCAAGGTAACAGTAACTTCTGAGCGTGCAGAGAATGTCATGACCGTGCCGGTAGATGCGATCTACTATGATAACGGCGTTGGAAATGTCTATGTTTACCAGGACGGAACGGTACATAAAGTGGAAGTCGAGGTGGGGCTTTATAATACGGAGCTGGCGGAGATCAAGTCCGGGCTGACGGCAGAGGATCTCGTCATCAGTACATGGAGCTCCCAGCTTTATGAGGGTTCAACTGTTAACTTAAAGGGTGAAGAAACAGATGCGGCAGCAGCGGATGAAGCTGGAAACCAGAAAGCCGATGCCCCGGCAGGCTCTGAAAATGGACAGAAAGCGGGCGCTCCGGCAGATGGCGGAAACGATCAGCCTGCGGGTGGTGCAGGTGCTCCGAAAGATGCAAAAAATGGACAGAAACAGTAGGACAGGAGGAATGTAAGACATGGGAGTAACGAAATATATCCTGAAACATCCGGTTACTACTGTCATGGCTCTGTTGTGTCTGGTTGTATTCGGCATTTCATCGGTCTTTTCGGCAAAGCTGGAGCAGATGCCGGATATGGAGACGCCGATGCTGATTATCATGGCAAATTATTCAGGCGCAGGACCGGAGGATATCAGCGAGCTGGTAACCGAACGATCGAGGAGGCGATCGGCACGATGGAAGGCGTGGACACGATTTCCTCCACATCGAGCGATGGACGTTCGATGATCATGCTTCAGTACGATTACGGCACCGATATGGATGAGGCGTATGACAACTTAAAGCAGAAACTGGACAATATCCAGCGGGCGCTTCCGGATGATGTGGAACCGAGCGTTATGTCGATGAACTCCAATCAAGGAGACAGCATGATGCTTTCGATTGCACATAAGACGCAGACAAACCTCTACGATTATGTGGATCAGAAGATAGTACCTGAATTAGAGCGAATTTCTTCAATTGCAAATATTGAGACGCGAGGCGGTTCTTCTAAGTACGTCAGCATTGAATTACAGTCTGAAAAAATGGATCAGTACAATCTGACCATGCAGGATGTTGCGAGTGCGATTAACGATGCAAACGTGGCATCCCCGTCGGGTGAGGCAGATGCCGGAAACCTGGAGCTTTCCGTTACTACCTCCTTAAAAACAGAACAGGTAAATGAGCTGCAGGATATTCCAATCAAGACGCCGGCAGGACAGATTATTTCTCTGTCGGATGTGGCAAATGTGTATGAGGCAACGAAAGACCGGGGCGGCATTTCCCGTTACAACGGTCAGGAGACGATCTCCGTTTCGATTCAGAAGCAGCAGGACAGCACAGATATGGAAGTGTCCTCGGCTGTAAAAGAGAAAATTGAAGAATTGATGGCAGATGATTCGGATCTGACGATCTCGGTTGCAAATGATACATCTGACACGATTCTTGATTCCTTAAAAGACGTAGCAGAGACAATGGTTCTGGCGGTTATCATCTCCATGCTCATCATTTTCCTGTTCTTTGGCGATTATAAGGCGTCCTTGATCGTCGGAAGTTCCATTCCGACTTCGATTTTGATGTCCTTGATTGCGATCACGATGGCAGGATTTTCGTTGAACGTTATCACGATGAGTGCGCTGGTACTCGGCGTCGGCATGATGGTCGATAACTCGATCGTTGTACTGGAGAGCTGTTTCCGTGCAACGGCGGAGCAGGAAGACAAGGGGGCGCTTGGCTATTTTTCAGCAGCGCTTCACGGAACCGGCATTGTCATCAATTCGATCATCGGTTCGACGATCACGACCTGTGTCGTATTCCTGCCGCTGGCATTCTTAAACGGTATGACCGGACAGATGTTCAAGCCGCTGGGATTCACGATCGTGTTCTGTATGTCGGCGTCCCTGCTTTCTGCGATGACGGTGGTTCCACTGTGTTATCTGTTCTATAAACCGAGCGAGGCGAAGCGCGCCCTGATGGGACGTCCGATTGAACGTTTACAGAAATGGTACCGCGGCATCATGGACCGTCTGTTAAACCACAAGGCGATGGTTATGGGATTTTCGGTTCTGGTACTTGTACTGACGGTAATTCTGGCGAGCGGAATGCAGACGGAGCTGATGACATCGGATGATACCGGTACGGTCAGCGTCAGCATAGAGACGCGTCCGGGGCTGAAACAGGAAAAGATCGAGGAGGCACTGGCAGAAGCGGAGGCGATTGTTTCCGCGAGCGACCAGGTTGATTCGTACATGCTGCGTTACAACGGAGACAGCGGCGAGATCAGTGCCTATCTGAAAGATGACCGTACCATGAAAACAGACGATGTAGCCGATCAGTGGCAGAAAGAGATGGATAACATTGCAAACTGTACGATCGACGTATCGGCATCGACTTCCATGAGCTTCATGGGAAGACAGCGCGGCTATGAAGTGATTCTTCACGGCACGCAGTATGATGAATTAAAAGAAGTTAGTGATAAGATTGTCAAGGAAATGACAGCAAGAACGGATGTCATCAACATCCATTCCAGTATTGAGAATAATGCACCGATCATTACCCTGAAGATTGATCCAGTTATGGCAAAGGCGTATGGACTCACGGCTTCCAGTATCGGAACGACGATCAACCAGATGTTGAGCGGTATCGACGCGACGACACTTAAAATTGACGGCGAGGACATTACGGTAACGGTTGAGTATCCGGAGGGCGAGTACGAGACAGTTGATAACATAAAAGATATTATTTTGACGGGAACAAACGGACAGAAGGTGGCACTGACCGATGTGGCAAATGTCGTATTTGAGGACAGTCCGGCTTCGATTTCCAGAACCGACGGTGCATATGAGATCACAATCTCTGCCGATTACACCGGTGATAATGTACAGCAGCAAATCAACAGTGAGGTAATTACTCCGAACTTAAGCGGTACAATCAGCATTGGGCAGAGCAGCCGTGACCGTATGATGAAGAGTGAGTTCAGCTCCCTGTACCGCGCGATTGCGATTGCAGTCTTCCTGGTATTCGTTGTCATGGCGGCACAGTTTGAGTCTGTGAAGTTTTCCATCATGGTTATGACGACCATCCCGTTCAGTTTGGTTGGTTCCTTCGGATTACTGAAGCTGACCGGCGTCAGCATCAGTATGACGTCCCTGCTTGGCTTCCTGATTCTGGTCGGAACTGTTGTAAATAACGGTATTCTCTACGTGGATACGGTCAACCAGTATCGCTCCACGATGGATCTGCGGACAGCGCTCATCGAGGCAGGTGCGACCCGTATCCGACCGATTCTGATGACAAGTATGACAACCATCCTCGCGATGATCCCGATGGCACTGGCAATCGGAAGCAGCGGTTCCACAACACAGGGTCTGGCGATCGTAGATATCGGCGGTCTGAGCGCAGGTGTGATTGTCGCGCTCTTCATGGTCCCAGTATATTACGCATTACTGAGCCGGAAACCAAAGGAAGAGATACCGGACATAGATTAATTGGAAACAGAATAGGATAATTGTTAAAATCAGATATATCGGAATGGAGTGACATACATGAATCGAAATAAAAAAATATGTCTGAAGCATCGGATTGCGGCCGGTGCAGCAGCCTGCTCACTGGGGCTTTTTCTGGTGGCAGGTGCGCCGGTCCAGGTGTTGGCAGCCAGCCCGCAATTTGCATATTCCACAGAAAAATGGGCTTCGCTGCAGGATGATAAGCTCGAGTTTGATGAGATTGCTGACTTGATCCATGAGTACAACAGCACGGTGGAGAAGAACCGGATCGAGTACAAGGATTATCAGGGCAAGAACAGCAATGAGATCGCGCAGGATTATTATGATACGGCAGATGAGATCGAGAGCAGTATCGAGTACCCGGATTCAGATGATGCGAATTATGGTTCCGCACTGGCAGCAGCACAGAGAAGCGAGGCTTCCGCGACCCAGATGCGTGAGCAGGGTGACAATAATGTCGATGATGCGAATGTCAAGGCGTGGGGTTACTCGCAGACCGAAAAATCACTGGTACAGCAGGCGCAGAACCTGATGATCCAGTACTGGAATGCCCAGGAAAACTTAAAGAGTGTGCAGAACCAGGTGTCCAAGGCAGAAAAAGACTATGAGACGGCAAACTTAAAGCTTTCATCCGGAAGCGCGACCCAGACGGATGTGCTGGATGCCAAGGAGACTCTTTTAAAGGCGCAGGCGTCCATCACGACGGCAGAGAGCAATATTGCATCGACGAAGGAATCCCTGTGCCAGATGCTTGGATGGAAATATGGCGCATCAGTAGAAATCGGTGCATTACCGGACCCGCAGGAACAGATGAGTGCATCGGTCAACCTCGAAGAGGACATTGCGAAGGCGCAGGAGAATAATTATCAGTTAAAGATTCTGGCGCGTCAGGTCAGCAACGCGATGACGAGTACCCTCAAAGAGCAGTACCAGACGACTCTGACCAGCGGGAAGGAGGCAGTTAAATCGAATGTCCAGTCGGCATATCAGAATCTGAAGCTGTCTGAGGCACAGTATGAACAGGCAAAACGCAGCCTTGAATTAGAAGAAAAGACGAAACAGACCAACGACCGCAAGCTGGCAGCCGGACTTATCAGCCAGAACGCATACCAGAGCGCAACCTATTCCTATGAATCGGCATCCGTGGCAAAAGAGACGGCAGCCATGTCGCTTCTCCAGGCGCAGTTTGCCTACCAGTGGGCGGTGGACGGCCTGGCGTCCACGCAGTAGAAAGGGGTGGGCGGATGATGCGAAATCTGAAAGGAAAATGGATGAATGCGGAAGCTGGGACAGAGCAAAAGATGCGCAAGGGGCAAGAAAGAGACCGAAGCGGTGCAAGTGCTTTGGATGTGCATCTGGACGGTCATAATGTGAAACGAATCGGAAAAAGCAGATTGGGTCGTTCGATCGGAATTGCCCTGGCGGCTTGTATTCTTGTATCGAGCCCGGCGCAGGCGGCGAAAACGCCTTTGATTTCCGGCACAGAAAGTGATTCAGACAGCGAGGCAGATGGTCCGGCGCTGGAAGATGGCAGCATAACCGAAAACAGCGCAGACAACACGATCGCCAGCCAGTCCGGCTCCTATACGGAGGAACAGCTCGCGGATTCTGTGATAGAGTACGGGGAACTGGAAGCGCTGGTGCGGCGCGGCAATGGAACGGCTGTCAGCGCCGATTACAGTTATCAGGACAGCCTTGCCGTCTACCAGGAAGCCTACGATGCGATGATTTCCGGTGCCCGGGATATGAACTATAAAGCAGATGAGCTCGAAGATGCGGGCGGAGATGAGGTACTGATCGGCACCTATGAGCGAAATGCACAAACGCTGTCGATGGCAGCGAAGCAGTATAAAAAGTCGCTCACTTCCTTAGATTCGGCGTCAAGCGTGCGTCCAGAAACCGGACGGTCTGGCAGGTCGTAAAGACCGCACAGATCCAGTGGGGCACCTGCCGGCAGCTTCAGGACGAGGTGGAGGCGGCTGCCAAGACGGCAGAGAACTATCAGGCGCAGGCAGATCGCAAAGAGCGGGAGCTGGCAGCGGGGCTTTGCACGGAGACAGACTTATTGCAGGCGCAGAAAAACCTGCTAAGCGCCCAGACAGCATTACAATCCACGACTGATCAGGCAAATAAGGCGCTGCGCCAGCTTGCTATTTTACTTGGAAAGAGCGGAACTTCTATTACGCTGGGGGAAATTCCAGCCGTATCGGCAACGGAACTGGCTTCTATGAATCTGGATGCGGACCGCGCGGCAGCTGTCGTTGCAAGTTCCAGTGTCAAATCAGCCAGACGATCCTCCGCAACTGGAGATGCGGCGCGCAAGCTGCGCCACCAGCAGATCGAGGAAGCCGAGAGCGCCGCAAGCGCCTCAGCGGATGAGCAGTACGCTGAGATAGCGGCATTAAGCCTAGAACGCGACGCGGCGCAGGCAGCCTACCAGTCTGCCGAAAAAACATACAGCGCCACCCAGATTAAGTATCAGTCCGGTGCGATTAATAAAGCAACGTATTTACAGGGTGAGGCGTCTTATCTGCAGAAAAAAGCAGAACTAGAGACTGCGAGATTTCCCTGCGGACGGCGTATGATGCGTATGAGTGGATGTTGAAAGGGGTTGCGTGAGGATTAAATGATTGCGTTTCCTAAGATCGTATGTTTTGTATGGATACGTGAAATGGAATTTTATAAGATGGGTTTGAAAAAAACGGCACTGCCGGATGGGGGTGTCGTTTTGTTACTGTTTTCATGCTTTCGGTGTGAGAACAAATTTGTATTTGCGTATTGTTCCGGTCAATGGTACAATCATAGGCGGAATTTTGAACCGGTAAACGATAGACTGAAAGGGTACGCCCGTTCACGGACCCATGGAAAAGGGCGGAAACGAAAACGGGAGGAACATATAGATGCAGCAGGAGAATATGAAGACATTGGAATCCCTGGAAGATTTTCGGCATTTTTCGGAAAAAGAGCTGGAAATACGGTTTGACCAGATTAAGAAACAGATTGTACCAGCGGACAAGACAATCCGGGAGCAGGCAGAAAAGCATTGGGGGCATGTGGCAAAACCGCTTGGCAGTCTGGGAGTCCTGGAGGAAGATATTGTGCGGGCGGCGGCAGCGCAGGGGGAGGAAGTGCCAGACTTCTCCAAGCGTGCGCTTTTAATTTTTTGCGCAGATAATGGGGTAGTCGAAGAAGGAGTATCACAGACCGGGCAGGAGGTTACGGCGGCAGTTGTTTCGAATATGACACGCGGGAGGAGCTGTTCCTGCCTGATGGCAGAAAAGGCAGAGACAGATGTGTTTCCGATCGATATGGGAATTGCCTGTGAGGTAGAACATCGGGGAGAACTTCATCCCCTAACGGAACGGAAAATCCGCCGTGGAACTTCCAATTTTACAAAAGCAGCAGCGATGACGCGCCAGGAGGTGTTGACAGCCATTTTGACGGGAATCGATGCGGTGCGTGTGCTGAAGGAGCAGGGGTACCGCTTGTCTGCAGTGGGTGAAATGGGGATCGGCAATACGACGACCAGCAGTGCGGTCGCATCGGTTCTGCTGCAAAAGGATCCAGAACTTGTCACTGGAGCTGGGGCGGGTTTAGATTCGGCTGGATTGAAACGGAAAACGGAGGCAATCCGGCGTGGAATCGGACTGCATCACCCGGATCCCATGGATGGCATGGAGGTATTGCAAAAGGTAGGCGGATTCGATCTGGCGGCGATGGCAGGTGCTTTTTTGGGCGGTGCCATCTATCATGTTCCGGTTGTGATTGACGGGGTTATCGCGGCAGCTGCGGCGGCAGCTGCTGGAAGAATTGCACCGGCAGCGACGGACTATATGCTGGCAGCCCATGTATCGGCGGAACCGGCGTCTATCTGGCTGCTTGATTTGATAGGAGTAATTCCGGCTATCCAGGCGGGACTTCGACTCGGAGAAGGTACAGGGGCGCTGGCGCTGTTTCCACTGCTGGATATGGCGCTGTCCATTTACCGGGATATGGATACGTTTGCGGAGATGGAAATAGAGGAATATAAGCCGCTGGTGTGATGAGATATACGGATTAAAACATTTTTTGCGTATGTTTTTAAAGCATGGAAACTGCTGCAATTCAGTGAAAAAGAGGATAAATGAACGATGTTATATATAGTTACAGGCGGCAGTGGCAGCGGCAAGTCCGAATATGCCGAACAGACTGCCGTGCAGTGCCGGAACGGGAACGGTGGGACACTCTGGTATCTGGCGACGATGCGGATTTGGGATGATGAAGGCAGAAAACGGGTGGAGCGCCATCGGCGGATGCGCGCGGCAAAAGGGTTTGAGACGATTGAGCGGTATACGGGGTTAGAAACATTAGAATTAGAGGAGAGATTCAAAGAGTCCAATTCGGCTGGTTTGGACGCTGAACAGGAAAACGATAGTTTGAAGCGCTGGGAGTCCTGCCGAGTGGCACAAAAACCAGTGCTTCTCCTTGAATGTATGTCCAACCTTGTCCTCAATGAATTTTATGCTCAGGAAAATGGTGCGCAAGAGCGGATTCTGCAAGGAATAAAACACTTGCAAAACCAGTGCCATGACCTTATCATTGTAACGAATGAGATCTTTTCGGACGGTGTGACGTATGATCTGGAATCGGAGCGGTACATAGAGCTTCTGGGACGGATCAACCGGGAACTGGGACAGATGGCGGATTCGGTGACGGAAGTGGTGTATGGAATTCCGATTGCGGTGTCAACACCTGTTTTTGCAGCCGATGAAAGGACAAAAGATGTAGGGTAGTCAGTGAGTGGAACAGAGTGGAATGCCTGCTAAAGTTATGGTTGCCAGAATAGAGTCAGGGGGATCGAAGATTGAATCTGATAGGAAGTTTTGTCATTGCATTTTCCATGTATTCGCGCATTCCGATGCCGCGCATGGACTGGACGGAAGAGCGGATGCGCTATGCGCTTTGTTTTTTTCCGCTGATCGGGGCGGTGATCGGGGCGGTAGAGATAGCCACGTTTGCGCTCTGTGAAATTTTGGGTGCTGGAGTTCTGTTCCGGACCTGCCTGTTGACGGCGGTTCCACTATTGATTACCGGTGGAATCCATATGGACGGGTATCTCGATGTGACGGATGCGCGCCATTCCTACGGCGAGCGGAAAAAAAAGCTGGCGATTTTAAAAGATCCCCATACGGGGGCGTTTGCGATCATCGGTCTGGGGCTGTACCTGCTTCTCTATGCGGGGGCAGTTTCTGAGCTTGTGGGAGCAGATGTGTGGCTGCTGCCGGGGGCGCTTATGCTGGAACGCGCCTGCAGTGGCTATTCGGTGGTGGCATTTCCAAAGGCGAAAAAGGACGGGCTTGCCGCTGAATTTTCCAGAAGTGCCGAGACAAAGGTTGTTCGCGTGAGTATGGCAGTTTTAGCAGTGTTGGCGATCAGCTGGATGATTTACTGGGGACATCTGCGCGGCGCTCTGGCAGCCTTAACAGCACTTGCGACTTTCGTTTGTTATTATCGTTTTTCCATGCGGGAATTTGGCGGCATCAACGGCGATCTGGCAGGGCATTTTCTGCAGAGCTGTGAGCGGAATGTGGTGCTGGTGCTGGCGGCGATGCGGCTGGCAGGTACGTGCCTGCGGTTTTTGAATTTTTAAGCGAGGAAAAGCAGAATGATTTTTATAATTGGCGGCAGGGAACAAGGAAAGACAGCGTATGCGATGAAATTGTGGGAAAAACGTACTTTGGAACGGAGGGAAACAAAAGACTTATCCACCGTTCTGAATCGATCAAAAAATCCAGAAGCGTGTAGAGTTACGGCACGCATCGCGGATGGGAGATTAGAAACGGACGAACAGACGATCATGCAGGCGGATCTGATCACGCATTTTGAACTGTTTGTGAGGCGTGAGATGGAAGCTGGGCGCGATCCATACGTGTTTGCAGAACGCCTGATGCAGGAAAATCCGGATGCATTCGTGACGGCGGATGAAATCGGCTGCGGCATTGTGCCGATGGAAGCATTTGAGCGCGATTATCGGGAGACAGACGGGCGCATTTGCCAGCGGATCGCCGCATATTCGGAGGAAGTGCACCGGGTTATCTGCGGTCTGGGAATGCGGATCAAATAAAAGAATAGTTGGGAGTAGACAAAATGACAGCAATCAGTAAAGTATTGACAGGAATGATAGAAGGTAGAATGGTCGGATATCACTTAGCTGCGATTCTGGCAGGTTATCTTCTGGATCTGTGCCTGGGTGATCCGCATTCGATGCCGCATCCGGTCCGGGCGATCGGAAATCTGATTGTGTGGCTGGAAAAATATTTGCGTCCAGCTGGAAAAAAGCATGCAACGGAACGGGGGGAACGCCGCGCGGGCGTTCTTTTTGTGTGTCTGGTGCTGCTTGTGACAGGCAGTGTGGCAGGCGGAATCCTCTGGATTTCCCATCTGGGCGGCATCTGGATTCAGACAGTAGTCGAGGCGGTCATGACTTACTATCTGCTGGCGGCGCGCTCCCTGCGGGATGAGAGCATGGCGGTCTGCCGGAAGCTGGAGGCGGGAGAGACCGAGGGAGCCCGCTATGCAGTGTCGATGATTGTCGGGCGCGATACGAAACCTCTTTCAGAGGCGGGGATCGCACGGGCGGCAGTTGAGACGGTAGCGGAAAATGCGTCGGATGGAGTGATTGCGCCTTTGTTTTATCTGGCGATCGGAGGTCCGCTTCTTGGCTGGCTGTACAAGGCAGTCAACACGATGGATTCGATGGTCGGATATAAAAATGACAAATATCTGCATTTTGGACGCGCGGCAGCAAAGCTGGACGATCTGGTAAACCTGATTCCGTCGCGTCTGGCAGCGCTTTTATTGATAGTATCTGCATACCTTTTACGATATGACGGAAAGAATGCTTACCGTATTTGGCGGCGTGATCGCCGGAACCACAAAAGCCCCAATTCCGCGCAGACCGAGTCGGCATGCGCCGGCGCGCTGGGCTTGCGACTGGCGGGCGATGCCTGGTATTTCGGCAAGTTAGTTCCGAAGCCATATATCGGTGATGAGATACACCCGATTGAACCGCAGGACATCCGCCGTGTCAACCGCCTGATGTATGGAGCGGCGGGAATCATGGGACTTCTGGCACTGGTGATGCGGGCCGTGATTTTGTTTTGATAAGGGAATTTTAACAAAGAAGAATATAAAAAAGTCAAAAAATCCAAATAATGAAGCAATCAAACAGATAAAAATATCAAAAACAGAACGAAAGAAAGAGTAACCAGATAAAGAATACACAAAAAAGAGGAAACAACAGGGAGGAAGCATCTATGCCATACACGCACGGCGGCGATATTTACGGTGATGCAGCCGTAGAGTTAGATTTTTCAGTCAATACAAATCGTCTTGGAATGCCGCAGGCTGTCCGTGATGCTGTGATGGCATCGGCGGCTGCTTGGGAACAATATCCGGATGCTTTATGCCGGAAGCTGCGGCGTGCAGCGGCTGCTTTTTATGAGGCAGACGGCACGCCGATTCCGGAGGACTGGCTCGTGTTTGGAAACGGTGCTTCGGATATTTTATATGCAGTTGTCTCAGCGATTCGGCCCAAACAGGCGATTTTGCTGGCACCGGGATTTTCGGAGTATGAGCAGGCGCTTCGGATGTGCGGCTGCGAGATCCGGTGGCTTCATTTAAAGGAAGAAAATAGATTTTCCTTGGAGAATGCGAGAGAAGAATTGTATGCCATGCTTTTCGATGGCTCCGGGGATGCATCGAAGATAGCTTCGGTCCCAACTTTATCCTCTAAACATGAAGACGTCTGGGAAAAAATTTTGATTCTCGGAAATCCCAATAACCCGACAGGGCGCGCTATTTCAGCCACCGAACTGGAAAAGTTGGCACAGGTCTGCCGGGAAACACATACCTGGCTTATGCTGGACGAGTGTTTTCAGTGGTTTTTGGATACACGGAGAGAAGGTTCGTTTGTTGGAAATTTGTTAAATGGTGTTGGAGATCACGTTATCCTCTTAAATGCCTTGACCAAAATCTGCTCAATGGCAGGCCTTCGCCTGGGCTATGGCATCATCCCCAATGCCGGACTCCGGGAACGCCTCGAGAAGTTCCGCCAGCCGTGGAGTGTCTCGGCTCCGGCACAGGCGGGCGGGGTGGCGGCATTTGTGGTACTGGCGGATCATTCAGAAGGAAATCTGCTGGAATGGACGGTTAAATCTTTGCAGACGGAACGTCCGCGGCTGGCGGAAAAACTGGAAGAACTGGGATTTATCGTTTATCCGTCCCAGACAAATTATCTGTTGTTCCGTTCGCCGGATGAGGATTCGCGCGATTACAAACAGGGATGTTTAGAGCATGGCATTTTGATTCGCGCCTGTGAGAATTTTGAAGGGCTGAACCGTCATTATTACCGGGTGGCGGTGCGGAACCGGGGAGAAAATGAAAGGTTGATAAATATTTTGAAAGAGGTACAATCTGAAGAAAAACACGATGTGAATTTGTAATATAAAACGAAACCATAAAATAATCTCTGTCATTTGAAAGGACAAATGGCAGAAAAATAGTTTCGGTTAAGCACAAAATAGCTTCGAATTAAATAGCTTTGAGCAACCATTATTTGGTAAGACACTCAAAAATAAGGAGGATTTCACCGTGGCAAAAGCAATCATGATACAGGGAACGATGTCCAATGCGGGAAAAAGCCTGCTGGCGGCGGGACTCTGCCGGATTTTCAGGCAGGACGGCTACCGCGTGGCGCCGTTTAAATCGCAGAATATGGCGCTGAACTCCTATATTACCAGCGAGGGATTGGAAATGGGACGCGCACAGGTAGTGCAGGCGCAGGCGGCGGGCTGTGAGCCATCGGTGGACATGAATCCGATTCTCTTAAAGCCATCCAGCGATGTCGGTTCTCAGGTGATCGTGCGCGGTGTCCCGATCGGCACAATGCCCGCGAAGGAATATTTCAAGTATAAAAAGCAGCTAATCCCGGAAATCAAGAAAGCGTTTCAGCACTTGTCCGAACAGTACGATATCATCGTGATTGAGGGCGCCGGCAGCCCGGCGGAGATCAACTTAAAATCGGATGATATCGTGAACATGGGAATGGCGCGCATGGCGGGTGCGCCAGTGCTGCTTGCCGGGGACATCGACCGGGGTGGCGTGTTTGCACAGCTCTATGGAACGGTAGCGCTTCTGGAACCGGATGAACAGGCGATGGTAAAGGGGCTTATCATCAACAAATTCCGCGGCGATAAGACGATCCTGGATCCAGGTGTTGAGATGATCGAGAAATTATGCAAGATTCCGGTGGTCGGCGTCGTTCCGTACATGGACGTGGATATCGAGGACGAGGATAGCTTAAGCAGCCGCCTTTCATCCACAGGGCGGAATAATACCCTTAAACAGGAAAACGAGTCATCTGAAAAACATGTAGAGGCATGGATCAACATTGCAGCCATCCGCTTTCCGCGTTTATCCAATTTCACTGATCTGAACGTCTTTGACCCGATCCCCGGCGTTTCGGTGCGTTATGTGAGCCGCCTGTCTGAGCTGGGACGACCGGATCTGATTGTTCTTCCGGGAACGAAGAATACGATCGAGGATCTGCTCTGGATGCGGCAGAATGGTCTGGAAGCGGCAGTTTTAAAGAAAGCAGCCGGAGGAACGCCGATCTGGGGCATCTGCGGCGGCTATCAGATGATGGGACAGACGCTGTCAGATCAGGAAGGAACCGAGGCGGGTGTGCCTGGGCGTACGATCTCCGGTATGGGACTTCTGCCGTTACAGACACAGTTTCAGGAAGAAAAGACCAGGACGCAGGTCAAGGGATGTTTCGGGACGGTCAGCGGTATCTTTTCCGGGCTTTCGGGGATGGAGGCGGAAGGATATGAAATACATATGGGAGAGACATCATCTGTCGGCGGTAATATTGTTAAGAACGTGATCAAGGAGCAGGAAAAAGCCGTAAATCATAGTTTATTGAAACTTAGGGAAGAACAGGCGGGAAACCACACTGAAAAACAGGATGGCTGCTGCCGGGACAACCTCTACGGCACTTATGTCCACGGCATTTTTGACAAGGCAGAGGTGGCGAAGACGATTGTCTGTGCGCTGATGAAAGAAAAAGGAATGGAGCCGGAAGTCGGCGGATTATCGTTTGATTATGAGAAATACCGGGAAGAGCAGTACAACCGGCTGGCAGACACGATGCGGAAGTACTTGGATATGGAAGCAATTTACCGGATTCTGGAAAAGGGAGTGTAGATAGATGGATGAAAAAATGAAAGAACTCAGTCAGGTATTGCCGTCGGAGATCGAGGCGAGAAGTTTTGAGATTATCACCGAGGAGCTGGGGGAACGGACATTTCCGGAGAAAGAAGCACCAATTGTGAAACGCGTGATTCACACGACAGCCGACTTTGAGTACGCAGATTCGCTTGTATTTTCAGCGGGCGCAGTCGATAGGGCGTTGGAAGCCCTGAAAAATGGGGCGTGCATCGTGACTGATACGAATATGGGAAAATCCGGCATCAACAAGCGCGCGCTTGCGTCGCTGGGCGGTGAGGTCTACTGTTTTATGGCGGACGAGGATGTCGCGAAGAAAGCGGCAGCGTCCGGGACCACCCGTGCGGTTGCCAGCATGGACAAGGCGGCAGAAATGGGAAAAGACTGTATTTTTGCAGTTGGGAATGCACCGACCGCGCTGGTGCGTCTGTACGAGTTGATTCAGGAGGGAAAAATTCACCCGAAGCTCATCATCGGCGTGCCGGTCGGCTTTGTCAATGTCGTGCCGTCCAAGGAATTGATTATATCCCTGCCGGACACTCCTTATATTGTGGCAAGAGGCAGAAAGGGCGGCAGCAATGTAGCCGCCGCGATCTGCAATGCATTGATTTATCAGTTGACGCGCAAATAAGATGTGATGGTGTTAAATCTGGGGTATTAAAATGTACATGGATGCATTCTCAAAAGATATGCGGGATATGGGCGGATGTTTATCAGCAGCCAAAGCCACCGCCGCCACAGCAGCAGCACAGAAGCAGGATCCAGATCAGGCAGTCGCAGTTGTTGCCGCCGCATCCGTGATCAAAGCATCCGCCGCCACATCCGCCGCAGCACAGCAGAATCAGAATCAGGAAGAGACAGTTGTTGTTGCCGAAACCGCCGCATCCACAGCCACAATTACAGCCGCAGCTTCCTCCGTTGTTATCACATCCGCAACCGCAGTTGGTAGCCGCTAAATCACTCATGGTTATGTCCTCCGAGATTTTCTATACACTTCATCATATGAGGGGCAGCTTGCCACAGTTTCCATAAATCAGGAAAATTAGGACGGAAATATTTTACTATAAATTTTTTGTTGAAATAATCGAGATAACCGGGCGGATCGACATGGATGTTTATCCATAACGATTTGTCACAGAACATTGTACAACGAAATGAAAAGAGGAATGAAAATGGAACCGTTATATTATCAGACACCGTATGTAAAAGAATTTGATGCCATCGTCACCGCCTGCCGTCCGGCAAAGCACGGATTTGAGGTGGAACTTTCCCAGACCGGATTTTACCCGGAGGGCGGCGGACAGCCGTCGGACACCGGACGGATCGGGGAAGTGCACGTGACACATGTGGAGGAGAAACATGGCGTGGTTGTTCATGAGACGGACGCGTCGCTGGAGGTGGGAAGCACCGTTCACGCGGCCATCGACTGGGAACAGCGTTTTTCCAACATGCAGCAACATACGGGAGAACATATCATATCGGGGCTGATTCATGCCGCATACGGATATGATAATGTCGGATTTCATATGGGACACGATGAAGTGACGGTCGATCTGAATGGTCCGCTTAACTGGGAACAGTTAAAGGAAATCGAGAAGAAGGCAAATGCGGTTGTCTGGGCGAATCTTCCGGTACAGGTGACATATCCGGGTGAGGAGGAATTGAAAACCATCGATTACCGCAGCAAGAAAGAGCTGACCGGTCAGGTTCGCATCGTAGAGATTCCGGGGGCGGATATCTGTGCCTGCTGCGGCACACACGTGGATTACACGGGAGAGATCGGCGTGATCAAGGTGCTTTCCCTGATGAATTACAAGGGCGGCGTGCGTTTCTCCATGCTCTGTGGTGACCGTGCGCTGGAGAATTTTGAGGCGAAGACGGAGCAGATGCAGACGATCTCTAACCTGCTTTCTGCAAAACCGGAGAAGGCGGCGGAGGCGGTCAGCCATCTGAAAGAGGAGAGCGGGCGCAAGGACGGTGAGATCAACCGCCTCTGGCAGCGCATTCTCACCATGCAGGCAGACGTCTATCCGCAGGGGCAGAAAGCGCTGACTGTATTTGAGCAGGGCATGACGCCAGTTCTGGTGCGTCAGTTTGCAAATCTGCTATTGGAACAGGAAAAAGGAGAGACCGTGCTGGTGTGCTCTGGCGATGATGCGTCAGGTTATAACTACACAGCCGGAAGCCTCGGCCGTGATATGCGTGCATTCGGAAAAGAATTAAACGCCCGTCTGCAGGGACGCGGCGGCGGGAGCACCCAGATGGTGCAGGGAACATTCCGGGCGTCGCGGGAAGAAATTGAAAAAGTCTTTCAAGAGCTGGCGCGGATAGAAGCGTAGCTGTTTAGAAGGTTTGCGTGTTTACTGCGTGAAGTATGAGAAACGGTTTGACTTAGATTCATAAAACGGAAAAAAGCTTCCTGTGCAGCAGAGCCAATCTGCCATGCAGCCAGGAAGCTTTTTTATACAGTTTCTATCGTATCATTCAAACATTTTTTTATACAACGGCAAGGTACATACCGTGTACACCTCAGAAGAGAGCTTACTCCCCCTGATACATAAATTTAATCAGTCGGTCTAAGTCCTCTTTCTCATAAGCAACCAGCTCCAGCTCTTTGATATAGCCATTGGAAAAAATATTTGCCATCGACAGATACTGGGACAGCTTGGATTTCAGGTTGATGCGGTCGCTCCGGGGAAACCAGCTCGACGGTTCCTTTGCAGGAATCAATTACTTTAAAAAATGTGTTTACATCGGAAATATTCTGGATTTTCATATTTAGCCCTCCTTCATGGATTGGCACACAACCCTGTGTGCAGTTTATAATTTCGTCAATCTTTTAACAATGATAATTATAACAGACCTCTATAAAGGGCGCAATGCTCACATTTTCCAAAAAAATCCTTAAAAAAATATCCCTGTATGTCAAAAATACAGGGATGTCCAAGAAAAGATTGTCTATTAATTGTCAAAATCAATATGAAACGTGTCGTTATTTGCGGTAATATGAACATAGGAGAGATTGAAGGACTCATCCAGAATGTCTACCTTGTATTCAAATACGACGCCATTGTCTTTTTTGGAGAGAAACAGATAGGTTCCATTTTCTTTTTCCTCCATCTGATCGCAGATGTCGTTGTAGATATCCTCGCCGTTTACCTCGCCCGGATAGCCGGAAGCTTTGATCTTGTCTTCGATTGCTTTGTAAAATTCTTCCATCGTTGTAACTCCTTTATTGGTATTAGTCAATCTTTTTATACTCATTGTATTGAATTTAAATGTGTTATAAGTATACAAAATCTGCATCGTTCTGGCAAGACAAAACAAGGATTACTTTTACGTATACGGGTATTAATAAAAGAGGGTTACTGTACACGCATACGTAAAAAGTAACGGAATTTGCCGTGGCTTCGCATTTCAATACGGCAAATTCCTGCTGCCACCACGTTTTCTTACGGCACTTTCGGTTCCAAAAGTGCCTACCCGTGAACAGAAACAAAAGAGGTTCTAAAATGAAAAATAGGTCTGCCTCATGCTTGATTTATAAAACGTGAAACCTTATAATAATACGGAAATACGGTTTTGAAGAGATGAACTCAATTCCGGCGGTATAGAAACAAACGAAGTAACTGTTCAGTAGGTCTGCGGATTTATTGCGCGTGACTGTGAAGGCACTGAACAGTTACCAAACGAAAATAGTGGGAGAAGAGAAATGTCCTATTTTCCGATTTTTATAGATATGACAGATCGGCAGGTGCTGGTTGTGGGAGCTGGAAGTGTGGCATCGAGGCGGGTCGGCGTGCTGGAAAAATTTGGCGCAGCAATCACGGTGATTGCACCGAACACTTCGGAAGAGATACGGAAGCTGGCGGATTCACGGAAAATCCGTCTGATTGAACAAACCTATGAGGAAGTTCGAGATACGATCTGGCAGGAAAAAAACTTTTTTATGGCGCTGGCAGCGACCGGACAGACGGGGACGGATGCACGGATCAAGGAGGATGCGTCGAGCCATTCCGTCTGGTTTAATATGGCTTCCGATAAAAGTCAGTCAGAGTTTTATTTCCCGGCGATCGCCCAGGGCAGAGAACTGACAGCCGGATTGATTTCTGGCGGAGCGGATCCGGGATTGACGCATCGTGTGGCAAAAGAAGTACGCCGCGTGCTGGCGGAGGCAGAGGTAGAAGATACTTAATATATTTTATAGAGGAGATTAAAAATTGACAGATAAAAATAGGATCCGCGTAGGCAGCCGCGACAGTGCGCTGGCAGTTGTTCAGTCAAAGATGGCGATCGCAGCGATGCAGAATGTCTGTCCGGAGACAGGATTTGAATTGATCACGATGAAAACGACGGGAGACAAGGTGCTTGACCGTCCACTTGATGCGGTTGGCGGCAGGGGATTGTTTGTAAAAGAGCTGGATCAGGCGCTTTATGAAGGGCGGTGCGAGCTGACAGTTCATTCCTTAAAAGATATGCCGCTCTGTCCGCCGGAGGAGCTGCCGGTGCTGGCGCTTTTAGAGCGCGAAGATTGCCGCGATGTGCTGGTTCTGCGTGAAGGCTTATCCGAGCTTCCGGCACACCCGGTAATCGGAACTTCCAGCCGCCGCCGCGTCCTACAGGGGCAGAGATTATTCCCGGATGCAGAATTTAGGGGGATCCGCGGCAACCTGAACACGCGTTTGCGAAAACTTGATTCTGGCGAATATGATGCGCTGATTCTGGCAGCGGCGGGGCTGATTCGCCTGGGATTTGCAGATCGCATCAGCCATTATTTTTCTGTGGAGGAAATGATCCCGTCAGCAGGACAGGGCATTCTGGCAATCCAGGGACGGCGTGACCGGGAGATCCCTTTTGTGAAAATGGTTCACTCTGAGGAGTCTGCGGTTTTAACCAGGGCAGAACAGGGCTTTGTCGCCACGCTTGGAGGCGGATGTTCGTCGCCGACGGCAGCTTCGGCGGTGCTTGAAAATGGAAAAATCAAGCTGCGAGGTCTTTATTATAAGGAAGAAACGGGAGAAGTCCGTATTGGTTCCATTGAGGGCGATGCAGAGAAAGCAGCGGAGCTTGGAAGAAAATTGGCGGAACAGTTATCGGGAAAGCCTGCACTGTCTCCGCTGGGGAAAGTCTACCTTATCGGCTCGGGCCCTGGCGATGCAGGGCTTTTTACCCTGCGCGGCAGAGAACTTCTGGAGCAGGCGGATGCCGTCGTCTACGACGCTTTGGCAGGCGACGCGGTACTGGGCTGGATTCCGGAGCACACGCGGAAAATTGACGTTGGTAAACGGAGTGGACGCCATTCGAAGAAGCAGGAAGAAATCTTAGAAATTTTATTAGAGGAAGCGAAAAAGGGCGGAACGATCGTGCGCCTCAAGGGCGGGGATCCGTTCGTCTTTGGACGCGGCGGCGAAGAAGCTGAATTTTTAAAGAAACATCAGATCCCGTTTGAGGTGGTTCCGGGTATCAGCTCCAGCCTGGCAGTTCCGGCATATTTTGGCATCCCGGTGACGCACCGAGGATTGGCGGGATCGTTTCATGTAATTACCGGACATCGTATGGAGGGCATGCCGGCTCTGGATTTTGAGGCACTTGCTCGGGTCGGCGGCACCTTAATTTTTCTGATGAGTGTTGCGAATGCGCCGAGGATCTGTGAAGGGCTTCTGAGTGCGGGAATGAAACCGGAGACGCCGGCGGCATTTCTGATGAACGGAACCCTTGCGTCCCAGAGAATGATCCGCGCAACCCTGCAGACACTTCCGGAAGAAGGTGTGCGTCAGGGCGTCAAGGCGCCTGCCATCCTTGTGATCGGGGAGGTCTGTGCGCTTGCTGATACGTGTGCATGGAGAGAAGAAAAGCCGTTGGCAGGAAAACGGATCGTGATTACCCGCCCGAAGGAGCGCAGCCAGAAGCTGGCGGAACATCTGCGCGATGCCGGAGCGGAGGTGCTGGAATTTCCGACGATTGAGTTAAAACCGGTCTGGAAAAAATCAGAAAAAGCGGATGCTGGCACAGTGGATAAAGAAAAACTGTATGAACTGGTTCGTAATCTGGAATCGTATCACTGGCTGGTGCTCACGAGTCCGGCAGGGGCGCAATATTTCTTTGCGCTTTTGAACCAGATGCAGAAAGATTTCAGGAGCCTTTCCCATCTGCGTTTTGCTGTGATCGGCGAGGGAACCGCGTCCGTCTGTCGGGAACACGGCATTTACCCAGATTATATTCCGGAGCGCTTTTATGCGGCAGATCTCGGAAAAGGGCTGGCAAAACAGGTGAAGCAGAACGAACGCGTATGCATCCTGCGCGCCAGACATGGTTCGCCGGAACTGACGCAGGCATTTGAAGCTGCCGGAATATCCTATATGGATGTGACACTTTACGATACGATCACGCCGGAGGAATCGCCTCTTGCAGAGCGCATCCGTGAACTCCTAAAAGAGGGCGCGATCGATGCGGTCACGTTTACGAGCGGATCGACGGTACAGGGATTCCTGGATATTTTACAGCCGGATAAGGAGACATTGAACGGATTTACAGCCGTCTGTATCGGAGAAAAGACAGAAAAAACCGCCAGCGCGGCGGGAATGAAAGCCGTACTGGCGGAGTCCGTCTCGGAAGAAGGGATTGAGCAGGCGCTCTATCATATGTAAACATATAAACAGACGTCTGTTCAGCAGGTTCATGAAGAAGTTTTCATATAGATTGTAAATGCCTGAACATACGGAACCGATAGAAGCGTGAGCGGGTAAATCAGCATTTTAGCTGTTTTTCTGCTGTAACCGGGCTTTTATGTTGTCCAGCAACAGTGCAGAAACCCGCAGACCGCCGTAGCCGCTTCCAAGATGGATATCTGGTTTGTTGGCACCGTGAAAATCGGAACCGCCGGTGGAAACCAGACCGAGACGGGAAGCTATTTCACGTAAATGAAGACTGTCGGATTGAGAGTGTGAGGAATAATAAACCTCGATGCCCATCATTCCGGCTTCTTTTAAATAGGAGAGAAGCTGCTCGGTCTTTTTCCAGCCAAGTTTATACTGGAGAGGATGTGCGAGCGCTGGTAAACCGCCAGCTACACGGATCAGGCGGATCGCTTCCTCCGGCTCAATCATCTGCTTCGGGCGGTAATATTTTTTGCCGTCCCCGAGGTATTTATCAAATGCCTGGCTGACCGAAGTGACACAGCCTTTTTCAAGCAGTGCGCGTGCAAAATGGGCACGGGTGATGACAGTGTGTTCATTTCCGTGAATTAAATCTTCATATTTAATGGGAAATCCATCTGCCTGAAATAAAGCGAGAAGCTCTTCATTGCGCCGGTTGCGGATCTCGCGGACCTGCCGCAGTGCAGATAAAAGTTCCGGGCAGTGCGGGTTCAGATAGAGCCCCAGAATATGGATTTCTTTTCCTTCATAAGGACTGGAAAATTCGGCACCGGGAATGACAGTCAGGGAGGTGTTCTCGGCTGCCTGCATGGCTTCCGCAACGCCGTCAACTGTATCATGATCTGTCAGCGCATAGGCGGTCAGACCGCATTGGAGCGCCAGCTTTGTCACTTCGGTGGGCGTGAGTGTGCCGTCCGAAGCAGTAGAATGAACGTGTAAATCAATTAACTGCATAGATGCAGACCTCCTTCTGCTGTAAGACTACCCGCATTAGATGGAAAAGTCAAGTATGCGGCAGATACCCGCTGCAGTTTGCCAGTGTGTAAATGGGAACAAAAATGATTGTTTACATCAGATATATTTGAAAGAAGAAGCGTTATACAAAAAACAGAGCGGCTGTGGAAATTTGTACCAGGAAACGGTTGTGGGGATCAAAAAAATTTATAAGTTATTTTAAGAATTATGTTATTTTATTTTCCTGGAATTGTGCTATACTGTAGCAGGGATATTTTCAAATAAACACATATAATAAAATTTCATGGAAAAGACGGACAGGTGATGGAAAATGAGTGAGTACAACAGAAATTCTTCAGGAGGAAGGAATTTTGAACATAGAGGATTGGAGGGTGGAACGCTGAGTTCGTACAGCCGTGCCGGACATAGTAGTACCGGGCATCGTTCGTCGTCCGAAACATCCAGCCATACAAAAAGTACAGCCGCGCACACAAGCACGGGACGCCGGGATACTGCGATGAACCGGGCGGCAGCCGGTCGGAGTGGGCATACTTCCGGGCGTTATAAAAAGAAGAGAAGAAACCGTCTGGATATTACACAGATCCTTTTGATCGTGATCGGTGTCCTGGCGGTTATCCTGATAGCGGCGATTGCCTCCCGCGGGTGCGGTGGGGGCAGCGCGGCAGGCGGGGCGACCGAATCGGATGCCGTACAGGAGAGTACCGTGGCAGATGGAGCGGTGACCGTCAACGGCGTCAATATTTACGGAATGACGCAGGAGGAGGCGCGCAAGGCGATCCTTGATTCATTTGACTGGAAGATGAAGGTCAAATACGAGGACAAAGAGGCCGACGTCACCAATCTGATGGCGGATAAAGTTGATCAGCTTCTCGAGGAGATCTATGCAAGTGATCTGAAACCGGGTGAGACATATGAAGTCAACACGGAAAATATGATCGAGGATGCCAAGGCAGAGGCAGCACTGATTGCCGGAAACTGGAACATGGCAGCCAAGAGCGGCGGTATCTCCGGTTACAATAAGGAAACGGGCAAGTTTGAGTTCAGCGAGGGCACCAAGGGACTTGTCATCGATCAGGACAAGCTGGCACAGGCGATGGTCGATGCGATTGACAAGAAAGAGTTTGATGCCGTTCTGACCGCAGAGACGAAGGAAGTCGCAGCGGATTCGTCGGTACAGGATAAGTACAAGACAATGTCCACCTACACAACCACGACGACCTCCAACAGCAACCGAAACGAGAATATCCGTCTGGCGGTCGCAGCGTTAAACGGAACGATTGTCAAACCAGGACAGGAATTTTCCTTTAACAATACGACCGGTGCGAGAACCGAAGAAAAAGGCTACAAGCCGGCAACCGCATACTTAAATGGCGAGGTTGTCCAGGAGCCAGGCGGCGGCGTCTGCCAGGTATCTTCGACCTTATATAACGCGGTTGTATTTGCGGGGCTTAAAAGTACGGAGCGCCACGCACACAGCTACGAGCCGTCCTACGTTACACCGGGCGAGGATGCGGCAGTCAGCTACGGCGGACCGGACTTCAAGTTCGTCAACAACTCGGAATATCCGCTGGCTATCAAGGCAAGCTTCAGCGCATCTGATCGAAAACTGACGATCGCACTGTATGGAGTTCCGATTCTGAAAGAGGGTGTCAAGATTCGTATGTCTTCTGAGAAGACAGGCGAGATTGATCCGCCGTCTGCGGTTTATACCGAGGATGGTTCCCTGCAGCCGGGTCAGGAAGTGCAGACAAAGGCAGCGACTCCGGGCAGCCGCTGGTCCACGGATCTGGTTACCTATGAGAATGATAAAGAAGTGAGTCGTGAATTTTTTCACAATAGCAGCTATCGTGGAAAGGCAGCGCAAATCAAACGTAACAGTTCCGCTACTGTAGCGACCAACGCAACGGAGACAACGGCGGCAGCAGAGAGCACCGCAGCTGAGACAAATGCAGCTAATGAGAGCACAGCGGCACATGAGACAACCACAGCGGCACCGTCCAGCCCTGACGGCGAGACAAAAGCTCCGACCACGACAGCGGCGGCATCCAACGAAGGACCACAGGAGACAACTCCAGAGCCAGAGGAAACGAACCCGGTTGTGGAAGCAAATGGACCTGGAAGCAATTAAAACCAAGGCAAAACTAAGGTGAAATATAGAAAGTGCTGTAAGATAGATTGCAAAAATGAATGATAAAAGGGCATTCAAGCGGCATTTGAATGAAAAGCACCGCTGGATGGAGAGTCTTTCTTCGTCTGGCGGTGTTTTTTTCCATATTTTGTGATTTTACCGACTATCTGAAAAAACAGTAGACAGCTTTTTTGTAATTGTTCGAAAAATAATACCGGATATAAATCAAATTTATTTGCATTTTGACGAGAATTTGTTATAATATTATCAGGTAAATTTCCAGGACAATCTATTTGGGGAGATTTATTACTGAATACATTCACTATCAATAGGAGGAATATTCATTATGGCAAGAAAGATGAAAACCATGGATGGAAACCACGCAGCAGCGCATGCTTCTTACGCATACACCGACGTGGCAGCTATCTATCCGATTACCCCTTCTTCTCCGATGGCTGAGGCTACCGATGAATGGGCAACAGACGGAAGAACCAATATTTTCGGCCACACAGTTCAGATTACAGAGATGCAGTCTGAGGCAGGTGCAGCAGGTGCAGTACACGGATCTCTGGCAGCAGGTGCGCTGACAACCACCTACACCGCTTCCCAGGGTCTGCTTCTGATGATCCCGAACTTATACAAAATTGCAGGTGAGCAGCTCCCGGGCGTATTTAATGTTTCTGCTCGTGCACTGGCCAGCCATGCGTTATCCATCTTTGGTGACCATTCTGATATTTATGCGTGCCGTCAGACAGGCTGCGCGATGCTGTGTGAATCCAGTGTACAGGAAGTTATGGATTTAACCCCGGTTGCACATCTGGCATCCATCAAGGGCAAGATTCCATTCATTAACTTCTTTGATGGTTTCCGTACATCCCATGAGATTCAGAAGATCGAGACCTGGGATTATGAAGATCTGAAAGATATGGCAGATATGGATGCAATCGATGCATTCCGTAAGAATGCACTGAACCCGAACCACCCGTGTCAGCGCGGTTCTGCTCAGAACCCGGATATCTTCTTCCAGGTAAGAGAGGCTTGCAACCCGTACTACGATGCACTTCCGGCGATTGTTCAGGAATACATGGACAAGGTCAATGAGAAGATTGGCACAGACTACAAGCTGTTCAACTACTATGGCGCTCCGGATGCAGAGCACGTTATCATCGCAATGGGTTCTGTCAACGATACCATCGAGGAGACGATCGATTACCTCGTAGCAGCTGGAAAGAAAGTCGGCGTTGTAAAGGTTCGCCTGTACCGTCCGTTCGTAGCCAGTGCACTGGTAGACGCTATTCCGGATACAGTTAAGCAGATTTCCGTATTAGACCGCACCAAAGAGCCAGGTTCCCTTGGCGAGCCGCTTTACCTTGATGTAGTAGCAGCATTAAAGGGTACAAAATTCGATCAGACTCCGATCTTCACAGGTCGTTACGGACTTGGTTCCAAGGATACCACACCGGCTCAGATCGTAGCTGTATATGAGAACACAACCAAGAAGCAGTTCACCATCGGTATCGTAGATGATGTTACCAACCTTTCCCTGGAGCTTGGCGCACCGCTTGTTACCACTCCGGAAGGAACTGTAAACTGTAAGTTCTGGGGTCTTGGTGCCGACGGTACTGTAGGTGCAAACAAGAACTCTATCAAGATCATCGGCGATAATACCGATATGTACGCACAGGCTTACTTCGATTATGACTCCAAGAAATCTGGTGGTGTTACAATGTCCCACCTTCGTTTCGGTCATAAACCGATCAAATCCACCTACCTGATCCACAAGGCAAACTTCGTTGCCTGTCACAACCCGGCTTACATCCGTAAGTACAACATGGTTCAGGAACTGGTTGACGGCGGTACATTCCTGTTAAACTGCCCGTGGAACATGGAAGAGCTGGAGCAGCACTTACCGGGACAGGTTAAGAAGTTCATCGCTGACCACAAGATTAAATTCTACACCATCGACGGTGTTAAACTGGGTATCGAGACCGGTATGGGTCCGACCCGTATCAATACCATCCTTCAGTCCGCATTCTTCAAGCTGGCAAATATTATTCCGGAGGAGAGAGCGATCGAACTGATGAAGGCTGCTGCAAAGGCAACCTACGGTCGTAAGGGCGAAGATGTTGTTAAGAAAAACTGGGCTGCTATCGATGCAGGCGCTCAGAACGTTGTAGAGATTCAGGTTCCGGAAAGCTGGAAGAACGGCGAGGACGAGGGACTTGAGATGACTCACGCAACCGAGGGAAGAGCAGACGTTGTTAAGTTTGTCAACACCGTTCAGGCTGCTGTCAATGCTCAGGAGGGTAACAACCTGCCGGTATCTGCATTTACCGATTATGTAGATGGTACAACTCCGTCTGGTTCCGCTGCATACGAGAAACGTGGTATCGCAGTCAATGTACCGGTTTGGAATCCGGACAACTGTATCCAGTGTAACTTCTGTTCTTATGTGTGCCCGCACGCAGTTATCCGCCCGATCGCGATGACCGAGGAAGAGGCTGCTGCCGCTCCAGAAGGAACAAAGACACTGCCGCTTACAGGTATGCCGCAGTACAAGTTCGTGATGACTATTTCTTCCCTGGATTGTACCGGATGTGGTTCCTGTGCAAATGTCTGCCCGGGCAAGAAGGGTGAGAAAGCACTTACGATGGTAAGTCTTGACAAGAATCTGGAGGCTCAGAAGGGTTATGACTACGGTCAGACACTTCCGATCAAACAGGATGTCATTGATAAATATAAAGAGACAACCGTTAAGGGAAGCCAGTTCAAACAGCCGTTACTTGAGTTCTCCGGCGCTTGTGCAGGATGCGGCGAGACTCCGTACGCAAAACTGATTACTCAGCTGTTCGGCGATCGTATGTACATTGCCAACGCAACCGGATGCTCCTCTATCTGGGGCAACTCTTCACCGTCCACACCTTACACCATGAACAAGGCTGGCAAGGGTCCGGCTTGGGACAACTCCCTGTTCGAGGACAACGCAGAGTTCGGTTATGGTATGCTTCTGGCTCAGAACGCAATCCGTGACGGCTTAAAGGGTAAGGTTGAGGCTGTGATGGCGGCAGAACAGGCGACCGATGAAGTGAAAGCAGCTTGCAAAGAGTGGCTGGATACTTACGGAATCGGTGCATTGAACGGCGCAGCTACCGACAAGCTGGTAGAGGCTCTGGACGGCATCGACTGCCCGAACTGCAAGGATATTGTGAAGAACAAAGACTTCCTCGCTAAGAAATCCCAGTGGGTATTCGGTGGCGACGGTTGGGCTTACGATATCGGTTTCGGCGGTGTTGACCACGTACTTGCTTCCGGCAAGGATATCAACATCATGGTATATGATACCGAGGTTTACTCCAACACAGGCGGACAGTCCTCTAAGGCAACTCCGACCGGTGCAGTTGCACAGTTTGCAGCAGGTGGTAAAGATGTGAAGAAGAAAGATCTTGCTTCCATCGCTATGAGCTACGGCTATGTATACGTTGCCCAGATCTCCATGGGTGCTGATTATGCTCAGACTGTTAAGGCAATCGCTGAGGCAGAGGCATATCCGGGTCCGTCCTTAGTCATTGCTTATGCTCCGTGTATCAACCACGGTATCAAGAAAGGTATGGACAAGGCTCAGACCGAGGAGAAACTGGCGGTAGAGTGCGGTTACTGGCACAACTTCCGTTACAATCCGGCTGCAGAGGACAAGAAGTTCACTCTGGACAGCAAGGCACCGACAGGTGACTACCAGGCATTCTTAAAGGGTGAGGTTCGTTACGCATCTCTGGCTCTGAAGAATCCGGATAGAGCCGGCGCGCTGGATGCAAAGAACGAGGAAGAGGCAAAGGCTAGATACCAGTACCTGAACAAGCTCGTTACTCTGTATACAAACAACTAATGAATCACTGATTCATGAATATATGACATACGATATATAAAACGTATGACTGCAGAAGCTCCGTCGAAAGATGGAGCTTTTGTTGTGTAATAGGGAATTCCCTATTACACAACAAGGCACATTCTTTTTTAGGGGGGAAAATTGTATAATAGAGTGTTTTTGTGGTATCCTGTATATGAAAAGGATCTGAAAATTATATGCTTCAATAAAACAGGAAAATAAAAAATATTTCAGGCAATGTTGAGAGAGATAATTCGATATAGCATTTAGAAAGCGGGGAAATCAGGATGGCACAGGGCAAAGATTTTTATATTCCATTTCAGGATGGGAGCGGCAGAATCCATGGCATCTGCTGGGAGCCGGAGGAAACACCGTGGGCGGTCATTCAGGTGGCGCACGGTATGATCGAGCACATTGGCAGATACGAAGAATTTGCACAGGCGATGAACCGGGCGGGGATTGCGGTCATCGGGCACGATCATCCGGGACATGGACGGACAGCAAAACCAGGGGAATTGGGCGAGTTCGCGGAGAAAAATGGTGTCCGCCGCGTGAACGGTGCGATGGCGCAGGTGGCACGTTTTGCGAAACACAAGTTTCAGGGCATTCCGCATATTCTTCTGGGGCACAGCATGGGTTCGTTTTTTGGACGCCGTTTTATCACGCATTATGGAGAATGGCTGGACGGCGCAATTTTCATGGGAACCGGAAGCCAGCCGGAACCACTTTTGTGGCTGGGCGGAACCGTCGTGGCAGCGGCAGCGTGGCTGGAAGGAAGAAATGGACGAAATGAGCGGCTGCACCAGCTGGTTCTTGGAAGCTATAACCGCTATTTTGAAAAAGGAAAAACGGAACATCAATGGCTGTCGCGCGTGACGGAGGAGGATGAAAAATACGAGGCGGATCCATACTGTCAGTTTTTATTTACCGATGGGGCATTCGTCGATTTTTTCCAGGTCATGCTGGATTTGAAGCGGAAGAGAGGCTTTGATGGAATTCCGAAAAATCTGCCGATTCTGCTGATATCGGGAGAGGAGGACCCGGTCGGAGAAGGCGGACGCGGTGTGCGGCGCGCGATGGAAGATCTGCAAGAAACCGGATGTACCAATGTGGCGATGCAACTTTATCCGGGGGCAAGGCATGAACTGTTTCATGAGATCAACCGGGAAGAGGTATTTGGTGATATTGTGGACTGGGTAAGTAAATTATAAGTAATACTTATAACTTACTTAATGAAAAATAATATACAAATGAAAAAACAATCTTTACAGTTCATATGCTTTTTTTTATAATTGAGAATGTTTTGGAAACTGTGTAAAAAGGTAGTTTTAAATTGGGTACAGGGAGAGAAAATCTATGGAAAATGAAAAGAAATTTACGGGACCTGCCTATGAGTTTGAGGCGAAGATGCCGTTGAAACAGGCGATTCCGCTGGGACTGCAGCACGTGCTTGCGATGTTTGTCGGTAACCTGACACCACTTCTGATCATCACAGGCGCCTGTGGTATCACGGGCGGAAACGATCTGGCACAGCTGCAGATCGAGCTTCTGCAGAATGCGATGTTGGTGGCGGGACTGATCACGCTGCTGCAGTTATTTTCGGTTGGTCCGGTCGGCGGCAAGGTTCCGATTATCATGGGAACCAGCTCTGGTTTCATCGGTGTATTCAACAGCGTGGCGGCTACGATGGGCGGCGGTATTTTAGCGTACGGCGCCATTATGGGTGCTTCGATCATCGGCGGTCTGTTCGAGAGTGTGCTTGGATGCTTCTTAAAGCCGCTTCGCCGATTTTTCCCGTCGGTCGTAACAGGTACGGTCGTTCTTTCGATTGGTCTGTCATTGATCGGGGTCGGCGTCAATTCCTTCGGCGGCGGCAGCTCGGCGCAGGACTTTGGTTCCATGGAAAATATGCTGCTTGCTATTTTTGTCCTGATTGTGATTCTGGCAGTGAAGCACGGAACGAAGGGATATTTAAGTTCCTCCTCGATTCTGGTCGGAATTATTGCCGGTTATGCTGTAGCATTCATCATGGGTCTGGTGCTTCCGCACACGGGCATTGCAGCGGACGGAACCGAATATACCAAAGCATGGGTATTAAACTGGGATAAGGTAGCACAGGCGAGCTGGATCAGCATTCCGCCGATCGTCCCGGTTAAAATTGTCTTTGATATGCGCGCAATTTTGCCGGTTCTTATCATGTTTATTGTAACCGCTGTTGAGACGGTCGGAGATATTTCCGGTGTCGTTGAGGGCGGTATGGACCGTGAGGCGACCGATAAAGAGCTTTCCGGCGGCGTTATCTGCGATGGACTTGGTTCCAGTATTGCGGCGCTGTTCGGTGTTCTTCCGAACACTTCGTTCAGCCAGAACGTAGGTCTGGTTACAATGACAAAGGTAGTCAACCGCATGGCACTTGCAACCGGCGCGGTATTCCTGATTCTGTGCGGTCTGATTCCGAAGCTGGGTGCGATCGTTTCGATCATGCCGCAGTCGGTACTGGGAGGCGCAGCGGTTATGATGTTCTCTTCGATCGTAGTTAGCGGTATTCAGCTTATCACGAAAGAGAAGATGACTTCACGCAACCTGACCATCGTCTCTGTTGCACTGGGTGTTGGTTACGGCATGGGTGCACATGCAACCATCCTTTCCAAGATGCCGGAAGCAATTCAGCTTGTATTCGGCGGATCTGGTATCGTTCCGGCAGCTTTCATGGCGATTATCCTGAATGTGCTGCTGCCGAAGGATGAGGCGTAAGAAATAGGAAGATTAGAAAAAGGTCATAGGTACATAAAAATATAAGATCCATCTATAAAATATGGAATGTATGGCTGAAAGTGATACGTAGATTGATAAAAAGGGACTGGCATCATGCTGCATGTGTGATGTCAGTCCTTATAGTTTTATTCGATTGTTACCAGATTCTCCAGGCGTTTGAGCTCCTCCGGCGTGTCTACATCCATCAATTCCTCCGGCACTTCGGCAGTCACATACTGGACAACGTCTGGATGCTGGCGGAGAACATGGCTTCCGCCAGCTTTTTCCGGCAGATGGAGCAGTTCGTCAAAATATGCCCGGTCGAAGAGAATCGGGCTTCCGACGGTGGTTGAGACGGAAGGTTCGGGAGAAGCCGTCATTTGGATGCTGCAGAGCTGTACAATCGGTGATTTTTCTGCAATTCCTGAATTCTGAGGCAATTTTGATTTCAAAATGGAAAAATCAGAATCTGGGAAAACAGATTCAGAGTGACCTGGTGATATTTTGCATTCGAGATAGCGCCGGCATATCCGTTCCAGTGTCCGTGGACGCAGAAGCGGCTGATCGCCGAGTGCAAAGAGACAGCCTGATAAATCCGGGTGCCTTTTTAACATGTGTGTAAGTCCCAGGCAGAGCGCCTCGTTCCGATTGGGAAGTGTATGAATCAGCACCGGAATTCCCAGGGACTGACAGTAATCGTGAACCTCCCGGGAGCGCGTCACAACGAGACGATCGGCAAAGAGCGGAACAGAACCGATCACATTCAGAACCGAGTGGATGAGCGGAGCACCGTGGAACGAAGCCATGAGCTTGTTCGAGCCGAAACGTTTTCCAAGACCGGAGGCCATGATGATGCAGGCGATCCGGACATCGTTTGAATTTTGCAAACAAGTGAAAGAGGACGTTTGTGTTCCAGAAGAGAAAAAAACAGATTTCCGCCTGCAAAAAAATTCTTCATATAACTGTTTCCCACTCTCCGTACATGCATCCCGATATGCCTCATACTTAGCTAGAAACTCCCTCGCCTCCGCCGTCATCTGGCTGCCTCCGCCGCCTTTTCCGCCGGTGGTGCGGACGGTCAGTGGAAATCCAAGCGTGGCTTCGGCGGAGCGGATAATCCGAAGTGCTTTTGTATACGCCATATTCATGGACAGAGCGGCGGAGCGGAGCGATCCGGTTTCATCGATGGCATGAAGAAGCTGACGAGGACCTTCGCCAAAGAAACGATGGTTTTCGTCGTTGCAGAGGTAGGTACGGATGGATGGTTTCATAGTTTTTGTCAAATCCTCCTAATCTTTTCTGGAAAAAGGGGTCTCGTTGTATTTTAAAAATAACAACGGAATTATACCATGTTTTATGCTATAATAAAAGAAGGATAATTTTGTTATTTAAGAAATAGATGAAAAAGAGGAAAAACCTATGATGACGATTCGAGAATATAAACGGGTAGAAAGCCTGGAGGAAGCCTGGGAGCTGAATCAGAAAAAAGCGAACCGGGTGATAGGCGGTATGATCTGGCTGAAGATGAGCCGGGGCAATGTAGGAACCGCGATTGATATTTCAGGGCTGGGGCTGGATCAGATAGAGGAGACAGAGGATGCGTTTGAGATTGGCGCGATGGTTACCCTGCGCCAGCTGGAAGAACATCCGGGATTGGCGGCATACACAGACGGTGCCATGCGCGAGTCGGTGCGCCATATCGTCGGCGTGCAGCTTCGGAACCTGGCGACAGTCGGAGGCAGTATCTATGGCAGATTTGGATTTTCAGATGTCCTGACGATGTTCCTGGCGATGGACACCGAAGTGGAACTTTACAAAGCTGGACGGATGCCGTTGGTGGAATTTGCAAAACAGATCGGCGGCCGGGACATTTTAGTCAAATTAATTGTCCATAAAGACAAAGCCGTATATCACTACCAGTCCGTGCGGAATACGCAGACTGATTTTCCAGTGCTGACCTGTGCAGCGGCGAAACGGGCGGATGGAGCATATCGTTTTAGCATCGGTGCGCGTCCGGGGCGTGCTGTGTTGTTCGAGGCATCAGCGGAGACAATACAGGCGCTTATAGAGGAAAAGCAAAAGGCTGAAACAAAAGCAGATGCGGATGCCGATACCAGAGAAAAGCAGGACAAGACGCAGACCGGGAAGAAAGCAGTCTGTCTTGCAAAGTGGATCCGTGATCAGGTTCAGACGTCTTCAAATATGCGCGGCAGCGCTGAATACCGGAAACATTTAACCGGTGTTCTGATAAAGCGGGCGGTGCGTGTGCTGGAAAAGTGCTAAACGAAATAGGACAATAAAATGATCGTATAACAGTATGAATATTAGGAGATTCACATATGATGCAGATAACGATTACTCTAAATGGAACGAAGATTTCCCCGGAGATTGAACCGGATACGCTTCTGATTGATCTGGTACGCAGTCAGGGCTGTTACAGTGTCAAGCGCGGCTGCGAGACGGCAAACTGCGGACTCTGTACCGTATTTCTGGATGAAAAACCAGTGCTTTCCTGTTCCGTGCTGGCGGCGCGGGCGGACGGTCACAGCGTGACGACGCTGGAAGGACTCCAGGAGGAGGCAAAAGAATTTGGCGCATTCATTGCCGATCAGGGAGCCGAACAGTGCGGCTTCTGTAATCCGGGCTTTATCATGAATGCGCTGGCGCTGTTCCGGGAAAAAGAGTTCCCGGAGGAGAATGAAATCCGCGAATATCTGGCAGGAAACCTGTGCCGCTGTTCCGGTTATGAAGGACAGCTTCGCGGCATTCTGGCATTTTTAGACTGGAAGAGAGAAAAACAGAAGGAGGCGGCAGAATGAGAGTAGTCAATACTTCTGTACGAAAAAAAGATGCGATGCAGCTGGTAACCGGACAGCCGGTTTACGTGGATGATCTGGCGCCGCAGGACTGCCTGATCGTCAAACTTCTGCGTTCCCCGTATGCGAATGCGATGGTAAAAACGATCAACACCGCGATCGCAATGAAAGTTCCGGGCATCGAGGCAATTTATACCTGGGAGGATGTGCCGCAGGATGCAAAGCGCTACACACAGGCGGGGCAGACATACCCGGAGGCGAGCCCGTATGACCGTCTCCTGATCGACCGCCATGTCCGTTTTCAGGGCGATATCGTGGCGATTGTAGCAGGAAAAGATGAAAAATGTGTCGATAAAGCACTCCGCCTGATCAAGGTACAGTATGAAGTCTTAGAGCCGGTTCTGGATTTCCATACGTCAAAGGACAACCCGATCCTGGTTCACCCAGAGGACAACTGGGAGAGTCTTGCTCCGGTCGGCGCAGACAACAAGCGCAACCTCTGCGCGCACGATGAGTGCGGCAACGGGGATGTCGAGGCGGTTTTAAAGGACTGCGACATCGTGATTGATCATGTATACCACACAAAGCCGTGCCAGCAGACGATGATGGAGACATTCCGTACCTATTGTTCGATCGATACCTACGGAAGATTAAATATTTTAAGTTCCACGCAGATCGTGTTCCACTGCCGCAGAATCGTGGCAAATGCGCTTCATATCCCGAAGTCGATGGTGCGCGTGAGCAAGCCGAGAATCGGCGGGGGGTTTGGTGCGAAGCAGACGGCGGTCTGTGAAGTCTATCCGGCATTCGTTACCTGGATGACGAAAAAACCGTCGAAGCTGATTTATAGCCGGATGGAGGCACAGACGGCGTCTTCGCCGCGCCATGAGATGGAGATGCATGTGCGTCTGGGCGCGATGAAGGACGGCACGATCCGCGGCATCGATCTTTACACATTGTCCAATACCGGTGCTTACGGCGAGCATGGACCGACAACCGTTGGACTGTCAGGACACAAATCGATCCCGTTGTATGGAAGTGTTGAAGCATTCCGCTTTATCAGCGATGTTGTCTATACGAATATCATGTCGGCAGGCGCGTACCGTGGCTATGGTGCGACACAGGGACTTTTCGCGATCGAGTCGGCGGTCAATGAGCTGGCAGACCAGATTCAGATGGATCGCTTTGAGATCCGCCTGAAAAACATGGTTAAAGAGGGCGATCTGATGCCAGCATATTATAATCAGGTTAATACAAGCTGCGCACTCGACCGCTGTGTAAAAAAAGTGCGTGAGATGATCGGCTGGGAAGACAAATATCCGGTGCGTGACATGGGCAATGGCAAGGTCCGCAGCGTCGGCATGGGTATGGCGATGCAGGGATCGGCAATCACGGCGATGGATGTCGGAAGTGCCGTCTCAAAGTCAACGACGAAGGGTTCTATACATTGTCGCTCGGAGCGGCAGATATGGGAACCGGCTGTGACACGATTCTGGCGCAGATTGCGGCGGAAGTGCTGGAATGCCCAATCGACGCGATCACGGTGCTGGGCGCGGACACGGATTCATCCCCGTATGACTCAGGTTCTTATGCATCGAGTACGACCTATCTGACCGGAAAAGCGACCGAACGGTGTGCGTTGCGCCTGCGTGAGCAGATCTGTAAACTGGGTGCAGAACTTCTGGGCGTCCCGGCGGATGCAGTGGAATTTGACGGAAAAGAGGTATTCACAACCGAAAAAGCCGGGGATGAGACGAAGAAGATCGCTCTGGCTGATATCGCAACGGCGTCCATGTACGGGCATGAAATTCCGCTGGAGGTAACCGAGTCGAGAACCGCCCACATTTCCCCGCCTCCGTTTATGGCAGGTGCGGTTGAGCTTGAGATTGATATGGAGACAGGCGAAACCAGCGTTATTAATTATGCGGCAGCGGTAGACTGCGGTACACCGATCAATCCGAATCTGTCCCGCCTGCAGGTTGAGGGCGGTCTGATGCAGGGAATCGGCATGGCGCTGACGGAAAATATTACCCGCAATGCACAGGGGGGTGTGCGTGAAAATTCCCTGATGCAGTATAAGATTCCGACCCGGATTGACTATGGACATTTAAACGTCGAATTTGAGAGCAGTTATGAGCCATCTGGTCCGTTCGGAGCGAAGTCGATCGGTGAGATCGTTATCAACACGCCGCTTCCGGCAATTGCCGATGCAGTGTACAATGCAGTCGGAAAACGATTTTATGAGCTTCCGATCACGCCGGAGCAGATTGCACGCGCGGCGGCAGAGAAGCTGGGAGAAGATTTTATTTAAAGAGATAGATTAAAAACAAAACGCTGCAGCAGAATGTTATATGTTAGCATTTTGCTGCAGCGTTTTGTTTTTGTGTGCGCACAATGTCAATTAATTAGTGTCATAGTTCTAAGCTGTTTTGGCTTGCATTCTGCCGCAGGTCTATATATAATGAAAGAGTGAATATCTATTTTAGGTCTGGTAAATCTGATTTCATGATTCAAATCTATTTATTTTAATTTCAAATCAAATTCAAGTAGAATCTCTTTTATCTCAGTATATCGTTAAAAACATTCAAATTTTAAGCCTGTATGATATGAAAAATACAAGGCAAGGTAAAAAATCAATAATAGGGGGAAATATATGTTCAGTAAAATAAACAGTTTCAGCACCCGCGGCATCGATGGCTACCGGATCACGGTGGAGGTTGATGTGAGCAACGGATTGCCGAGTTTTGTCATGGTGGGCTACCTGGCGGAGGAGGTGCGGGAGGCGCAGGAGCGCGTTCGGACCGCACTTCGGAATGCGGGGTTTTGCCTGCCGCCTAAGCGGATCACGGTCAATTTATCGCCAGCCGGGGTGCGGAAAGAGGGAACGGGGTGTGATCTGGCGATCGCGGCAGGAATTTTGAGGTGCTTGTGGGAACAGGGTGAAAAGGCAAAAATAAGAAAGACGGATGAAACCTGCCCGGAAATGGATGGGGTGGAAGATGAGGAGAACAATTCTGCACCGGATTGGGACCAATGGGCGTTTATGGGTGAACTGGGTTTGGACGGCAGCATCAAGCCGTTGACCGGTGTTCTCTCGATGGTCTATGAAGCGCGCCGCTGCGGAATGAAACGGGTTTTTCTATCCGAAGAGAATGTACAGGAGGGACGGGCTGTGGATGGAATCGAGATCGTCGGAGTCCGGGATGTGAAAGCGCTGACGGCTTGCCTGCAGCATCCGGAACAGATTCACGGACAATGGTTCACACCAGATCTGTTTCAGGCGGGACAGGAAGAATTTGACGTCGATTTTGATGAGATCGTCGGACTTCCGCTGGTGCGGCAGGCAACCGAGGCGGCAGCAGCGGGGCGTCACAACATTCTCTATATCGGACCGGCTGGAACGGGAAAAACGATGGCAGCTCGGCGTATTCCGACAATTTTGCCGCCGCTTACGCTGGAGGAAAGCATTGAAGTTTCGAAGATATACAGTATCTGCGGTCTCCTGAAGCCAGACACACCGCTGGTTTTGCAGCGTCCGTTCCGCAGCCCGCATCACAGCACGACCGCCCAGGCGATGGCGGGCGGAGGACGAAATCCGAAGCCCGGGGAGATCTCACTCGCTAGTTATGGAACTCTCTTTTTAGATGAGTTAACGGAGTTTCAGCCGAAAATTTTGGATCTGCTGCGTCAGCCGATGGAGGAAGGAAGCATCACGGTTTCCCGTCTCAACCAGACGGTTGTATTTCCGGCAAAAACGATGATTGCGGCGGCGATGAATCCCTGCAAATGCGGTTTTTTCCCAGATTTGGGAAAATGCCGTTGTACTCCAACCCAGATTCGCCGGTATCTGAACCGCGTTTCGGGACCATTTTTAGATCGGATCGATATTGGGGTGGAAGTACCGCGGCAGGATTTGGGGATGATGGCTGCAGAGAAGAGCATAGATGAGGGGAGTTTTCCACAGACAGAGCAGAGGAATTCCTCCGCTGTCATGCGCGCCCGCGTCATGGAGGCGCGCGCTCGACAGGAAAAGAGGTTTGCAGACGAATCTATCTCCTACAACAGCCAGATGACCCGCCGCCAGATCGAAGAGTATTGCTGTCTATCCGGGGAAGATGCGGTATTTTTGGAAAAGGTCGAACGGCAGCAGGGAATCAGTGCCAGGGGACACGGAAAGATTTTAAAAGTAGCGCGCACACTTGCCGATCTGGATGGACAGGCGGAGATCGGGCGGACGCAGTTGGCGGAGGCGATAGGATTCCGGAGTTTTGAAAAAAAATATTGGGGGAGTCTCTGAAAAGAAGCATGTCTAAAAGATTGAAAGAATAAAAAGTTTAACAAGGGTTGTAATTGTTATAAGGTAAAAGGCAGCCGATCTGACATATATAGGGGGAAAGATATGGAAATAGGAAAAGAAGAGAGCAATGTACAGAATGCTCAGCTTTCTATGCAGGAACTATATGGAAAAACACAGGAACCGCCACATAAAAAAGTGCCTCTGACAGAAAATATGCAGTATTCCGACCGTGAGCGCATCCATGCCTACTGGCTATCGCGGGTGGATGGAATCGGCGCGGTGACGGCGGCTAAATTATATGAATCCTGCGGCAGTTTTGAGAGAATCTATGAGCGGGTTTTATATAATAGGAAGAAACTGGATCCGTTTATATGTTCCTTTCTCGGAAAGGCTGTGAAAAAGGGGCTGGAGGAAGCGGTTTTGCTCTTCAAACAGCGCGTGGAAGAATACGATAGGCTGGAGAAACAGGGGGTACGTTTCATTCTGTGCGGTGAGGCGGCATATCCGAAGCGCCTGATGCATATCTATGATAAACCGATGTGGCTGTTTGTGCGTGGAACGCTTCCAGAAGATGCGAAACCATCCGCGGCAGTCATCGGGGCGCGCAGCTGTACGCCGTATGGACGACAGGAGGCAGAGTATTTCGGCCGGATTCTGGCAGAAAATGGCGTGCAGGTAGTGAGCGGCATGGCGCTGGGGATCGATCAGGCGGGGCATAAGGGCGCGATGGATGGCGGCGGACTGACGTATGCCGTGATGGGCTGTGGGATTGACACCTGTTATCCGCCATCCGGCATCCGGCTGCATGCGCGCATCCGTGAACAAGGCGGCATATTGTCAGAATATGGACCGGGTGTACCGCCGACGGCATCCCATTTTCCAATCCGGAACCGGATCATCAGCGGACTTTCCGACCTGGTGCTGGTCGTGGAAGCACGAAAAAGAAGCGGCTCCCTGATTACGGCGGATCTGGCGCTGGAGCAGGGAAAAGAGGTATTTGCGCTGCCGGGACGGCGCATCGATCCGCTCAGTGAGGGCTGCAACCGGCTGATTGCACAGGGAGCGGGGATCGTGACGAAACCGGAGGATGTGTTGGATTTCTTCCATATAAAATGTAAAAATTCTTGTAAAAAAACAATAAAATCAGTAAATGCACTTGCCAAGTCGGAAAAAATGGTGTATAGTTGCCTAGATTCACAACCGAAACATCTGGAAGCGGTCATGAAAAGCTGTGGGGTGACAGCAGGGGAATGCATGACTGCGCTTTTGAATCTGGAAATGCAGGGATTGATCCTGCAGCCAATGAATCAATATTACGTTAGGAAGATTGTATAGAGGTCTGTTATGGCAAAAAATCTGGTTATTGTAGAGTCTCCGGCGAAAGTCAAGACAATTAAAAAATTTTTGGGTTCCAACTATGAGGTGGACGCCTCCGGCGGTCATGTGCGCGACCTCCCTAAGAGCACGCTGGGAGTGGACGTAGAGCATGGATATGAGCCGAAGTATATCACCATCCGGGGAAAGGGCGATGTGTTGGCGCGTCTTCGTAAAGAGGTTAAAAAAGCGGATAAGATTTATCTCGCAACTGACCCGGACCGCGAGGGAGAGGCGATCTCCTGGCACCTGATGAAAGCATTAAAGCTGGATGAACAGAAAGATAAAAAGGTTTACCGTATCAGTTTCAATGAGATTACAAAAAACGCCGTCAAGGCATCTTTAAAAGAGCCGCGTGCCATCGATGAAAATCTGGTGGATGCACAGCAGGCGAGACGTATGCTTGACCGTATGGTGGGTTACCTCATCAGCCGCTTCTCTGGGCGAAGGTCAAGAGAGGACTCAGCGCCGGTCGTGTGCAGTCGGTCGCGCTGCGTATGATCTGCGACCGTGAGGAAGAGATCAATGCGTTTATACCGGAAGAATACTGGACGCTGGATGCACAGCTCCACGTACATGGCTCCAGAAAGAAGCTGACCGCCCATTATTACGGCGATAAGGACGGCAGGAAGGCAATTCACAGCAAAGAGGAAGTGGAGGCGCTTATGAAGCGTCTGGAGGGCTGTGAGTACGAAGTGCGCGATGTGAAGCTGGGCGAACGCGTGAAGAAGGCGCCGATCCCGTTTACGACCAGTACGCTGCAGCAGGAGGCATCCAAGACGCTGAATTTCTCAACGCAGAAGACGATGCGCCTTGCCCAGCAGCTCTATGAGGGCGTGGATATCAAGGGACGCGGCACAATCGGTCTGATCACCTACCTGCGTACCGATTCCACCCGCATCGCGGCAGAGGCAGATGCGGCGGCGAGAAGCTATATCGGCGACCAGTTTGGGGCAAGTTACGTGTCCGAGGCGCCGGCGGCGGCAAAATCAGACGCCAAGATCCAGGACGCACACGAGGCGATCCGTCCGACCGACATTACACTGACGCCGGTACAGGTAAAAGAACAGCTTTCCAGAGACCAGTTCCGTCTGTACCAGCTTATCTGGAAGCGCTTCACGGCGAGCCGGATGCGCCCGGCGGTTTACGAGACAACCTCCGTCAAGGTAGCAGCCGGAGAGGAGCTTTTCACCCTTTCGGCGTCCAAAATCAAATTTGACGGCTTCATGTCCGTCTATTCACAGGACGAGGATAAGGAGACCGACGGCGTTCTGAACGAGTCGCTGGAAGCAGGCATGAAGCTGGATTTAAACCAGTTAGAACCGGCACAGCATTTTACACAACCACCGGCACATTATACAGAGGCGTCGCTCGTCAAGGCGCTGGAAGAGCAGGGCATCGGACGGCCAAGTACCTATGCACCGACCATCACGACAATCATCGCGCGCCGCTATGTAGCGAAGGAAAATAAGAACCTCTATGTGACGGAGCTTGGCGAGGTAGTCAACCGGATGATGAAGAAGGCGTTCCCATCCATCGTCGATTTGCAGTTTACGGCAAATATGGAGTACCTGCTCGACAGCATCGGGGACGGCACGATCGGCTGGAAGACCGTTATCGAAAACTTTTATCCGGATCTTGACAAGGCGGTTAAAGAAGCGGAGAAGACGCTTGAGAGCGTCAAGATTGCTGACGAGGTGACGGATGTGATCTGTGACCAGTGCGGGCGCAACATGGTAATTAAGTATGGCCCGCACGGCAAATTCCTTGCCTGCCCGGGATTCCCAGACTGTAAAAACACGAAGCCGTACCTGGAAAAGATCGGCGTGAAGTGCCCGAAATGCGGTGGTGAGATTGTCATCCGTAAATCGAAAAAGGGCAGAAGATATTACGGCTGCGAAAATAACCCGGACTGCGATTTTATGACCTGGCAGAAACCGTCAAAAGAAATGTGTCCGAAATGTGGACATATTATGCTCGAAAAGGGAAATAAGCTTCTTTGTTCTAACGAAGCCTGCGGTTTTGTAAAAAACTCATAATTTTTCAACCGGGGTTTTGTGATGGTTGCCAAAATGTCATATAAATCTCTTGAATCCCTTGATATACAAGGGGCTGAGAGGAATAGCATGGGTTCACGTAAATCGTTATAAATCTACACTAGAATACACCAGATGGTACATGATTGGTACATGAAAATTGAAAAGCCTTATGTAGAAACAATCAAAAAAAAATGAATAAATCAGAAAACAAGCGCAATAATTGAGCCATATTAAGCCTCATGTTGCGCCTTTTTTGGGTGTAAAAAATGGGATAGCTAGCCGCAGCCAACTATCCCTTAAAATTTATTCTTCCCGCAATTTCGTCGATACCGGCAGGATCGGTAAGTTTTTCTTAACATATCCGTATTTAATTTCTCTGCCGTGATTTCCGCGCAGTTCCCGGTATGCCTCATAAATACTGTCAAATTCTGCCGCCTCAGATTCCGGCACGCCGCCAAGATTGACATATCGTTCATAACACTGATCGATTTCGTGCCCCAGCAATTCCCGGACGCCGGTCATCAGAGAGTCGATGGAGCCGGTTAAGCTTTTCTGAATTTCAAGGCTTTGCTGACGATCATGCATCCGGTTTTCTGCAAATCGGTTCAGATCTTGTTTTGTTGTAGCAGTATATTCTCGTACTTCTTTCATCAACGCCGCAACCTGCTTCTGCAATTCTTCGTCGCGTTCTCTATTCTCCGCCGCGTCTTTCTCATGAAGCGCCTGCAACGCCGCCAGAGCACTTATCGTCTGCCCCAACGAATCATGATCCTTGTTTCTGGCAGACCACCATTTAAACGGTCTACCAACAATCTCCGAAAACTTCCCGATGATATTTACTGCCGCAGTTACTCCCGACATCACGATGAAGGCGCCGAGTACCCACGTCACAAAATCAAATTCTAACAACTCACGTATTGCATCCATTTAATCACCTCAAGCTTTCAGTTTTATAACGCCGCCGCCGTCGGCATATGCAAGAACAGATTCGTTCTCGTACATATAGCCGTCGCTGTCGAACGCGTAAATCTGTCCGCCGATTACCTCAATCCCATTCGTTGTGCAGGAATAGCCCTTATGGATGTACCACCATTTCCGCGCTGATGCAATCGAAGACTCGTAGACCCAGCCGCCGTCAAGGTATTTGGCTGAAATCCAACCTTTGTCTGGCAGATAATACCACGGATCGCCGTTAGAAGCAAAGGTTTTCTTGGTCGGATACACCGCCGTGCCATTGCTCAAGGTCCCGACAACCGAACCTGAAACTGGAAATGAGCGAATGTTTAACCCTCCATCTACACGCACCAGGACGCCGCCTGCGCCGGTTTTAATGTCGAAGGTAGACAACTGACTGCCTTCTGCGACGGCAAGGCTATAGAACGGTCTACCGTAGCCTACAATACGATGGTTTGAAAGTGCGTATTTTTTCTTGCAAACGGCGCCGCCATTACGAATCACCGCAGATCCGTCAGAGGTATTTCCTTCGATGGTGTAGACATATTTTGAGTCCACGGCGTAGACAAGCCCAGTGTGACAGATCCGTGTGCCGTTGGTGAAGAACACCTGGTCGCCTCTTTGTGGTCGCGACGTGTGCCAAGCACCCTTATTTTTGAACAACTGAGCCGATGCTACGGTGTAGTCGTCGAAATCCCCGCCAAGCACTTTTTTGGCATTGCAGACGCCGAAAGCCTTATAAAAGCACCAATCCACAAAGCAATCGCACCAATATGCCGGATAATCCATGACTGCCGGATACAGCTTATTCATTTCATATCCATATTTCGTGTAGTTTTTGTCGCCCGCATTGGCAGTTTTGTCGTATAGATCGACGCCGGAAGCCTTTTCCAGATAGCCGACCTCTGCCAGGGCAATATTAATTACCGCATCAATCGCGGCAAGAACAGAATAGTATGTATTCATCTTTTCTCCTTAGAACATCTTATAATGGGGCTGTTCCTCCCCGAAAAACCAAAATCGCAGGTAATCATCCAGAATAATCGCGATGACTACCAGCGGAAACCAGAGCAGCGCATATGGCAAGCAGATCTGCCCCAACAGATTGAATGGAAGTCCGGTGTAGTCCCAGATGTCCCATCCAAGCCAGAGGTTGACGACGCAGCCGCAGACGAATTCCCCCGCGAGCGCAAAAGCCCAAGCCTGCAGAACCTGCCGCCAGAACGGTGTTTCCCAGGATTCAATCTCATTCAAAAGTCCAGCAAAAATAAAACACATTCCAGCCAGACAAAACATCGTCCAATGGCTGAAACCGCGCCACAAGATTTCTATGCCATAATAAATACTCCCACCTACACAGTATAAGAAACCATATTTAAGCAGTAACTTCAGTGTTTTCTGCATCCTTTGACTCATTTTTCGTCACCGCCTTTACGATAAGGTTACTCTGTGCCATGATCAAATTGTAGTTATCGAGATATTTGCCGCTCAGAGGCGTTCCCCATGTAATACCAAGAACAACATCGACATCGTTCTCAGATTTATAGGTATCAGTAATCATTTCCTTTAACTGATTGAAGTAAGTAGTCTGCGCTGTCGTATTCATCTTTTCTGCAACGTAAATAGCCGACATCTGCTCCGGGGTATACAGCTTACAAGAGCCACCGCCAGAGCAGTGATATGGCTGAGACAAGCCGCTCGTTTTTGCCATTAGAAACAAGGAATCAATGTTACTCTGATCTCCAGATGCGATACCATAAGAAAAATGCTCATCTACTCCGTTAATTTGAATTGTTACACCGTCCTCAATGGCTTTATTGCAAGCACTAGATAATTCCGCGATTTTCTCCGTCAGAGCCTCCGCAAGAGTAGGAGAGTATTCAATGCCAACTTCTTTGCCAATTTCCTGTTTCTCTGCGATGGATAGGTTTGGATAAGACTTCAAAATTTCCAGCGCATTCTCACCACTTTCCACACCGATTTCGATTGCTTTTACCAGAATCTTTTTTTGCATATCATTAATCATTTGCAACGCCTCCAATCATATTTGCCATAGCCAGCACAAGTTGTTTATTTTCGTATTCAAGCTGCATCTGACAGAGCTGGTTATAATCCCAGTACGGATACAAACTCCATCCAGCGTTGATTTTGTTTCCATCTTCATCCAGTTCATAAACCTGATTACCTTCTTCATCGACCTGTGGCAGGTTCGTCTCAGGATCAATGGCAATTTTCCAAACTGGTTCATATTTATAGCCGCGAATAAATCCGATGCATTTTCCTTTAAACTGTTCATCGGAAATTTCGTATTCTTTCAGGGTTTCATCAGTTGTGGTATTTACATCCACAATTTCATATCGTTCATTAACATAAATTTTCATATGGTTTCCTTTCTGGCGCGATTCGCCTACATTGCAATGAGAATAAGAGAACATAAATGATATACGGAAGAAAAAGGAGAATATCATTTATGAAATACGAGACATTTTTAAGAAGAGAAAATTTAACCGACAGCACAATCCAGAACTATGTTTGGACGGCAAATTATTTTGATAGACATTATCCAGAAGTAAATAAGACCAATCTTTTATCATACAAAGAGTATTTAATGGAGCATTATGCGCCCAGCACTGTCAACGTCAGAATTTTGGGAATCAATAAGTATTTACAGTATCTTGGAAAAGAAAAGCTCAGATTAAAGACCGTTCGAATCCAGCGCAAGACATTTCTTGAGAATGTAATCAGTAACGCTGATTATATCTATTTAAAACGCAAATTTAAGAAAATGGAGAACAAACAATGGTATTTTGCGATTTGGTTCATGGCTGCGACAGGTGCGCGTGTTAGTGAACTTGTTAGGTTTAAGGGCGAGAATGTCGAGATGGGATATGTGGATTTATATACCAAAGGTGGCAAACTCCGCAGAATTTTTATTCCAGCAAAACTTCAAAAAGAAGCATTGATATGGATTGAAAAGACAGGAAGAAGGAGTGGCTTTATTTTTCTGAACCGTTTTGGGAATCAAATTACAACGCGTGGATTGGCACAGCAGATTAAAAGATATGCTGAAAAATCAAAAGTGTCAACCAAAGTAGTATATCCGCATTCATTCCGGCACAGATATGCTAAGAATTTTTTGGATAAACATAATGATTTAGCTTTACTTGCGGATTTGATGGGGCATGAAAACATTGATACAACCAGAATATATCTCAGAAAGACATCAACCGAACAAAGGGCAATCATAGACAGGGTAGTGACATGGTAAGCTCTCAGAATGCCTTATTTGAGGGATTTATTCGTTAGACGTAAAAATATTCAATGAGAGTATTTTGCCGCGTTCTAGGACTAATTCTGTGCGTTTGATGGGGTGTCTGTTGTAATTTGGTTGATAATATTTTATTCTGCAATTTGGACAAAGGTTCTGTCCCGTAGAATTTATATATACTTGACCGCATTTAGAACAATTCTTTATTTGGTGCGATGTTCTCATACGTTATTCGATCCTCCTGCGTTATGATTTTAAATATATCATAATACAGGCTAGTTAAGTTGTCAAGAATTTTACAGAACATATGTTCCTGAATGTGCTATTTAGATAATGGGTATTATGGGAAGTTTTGAAGGATATGTAAGCAACCCACTTTATCTATTCAATAATGGTTCTTATGGTGGTGGACAATCGGGGATTAGTATAATGAGCAACCACACTGCTTATGGTTCTGTTTCTTTTGGTTCCTCTATACAAGGTTCTAAGTTATATAAGGGAGATATTATAATACGATTTAATAATATTCAAAATCTTTCTGGTTGGAATTACTTAAAAATATATGGTAATGTCGAAATGTGGGCTAGAATCGGCGGTGGAGTTTCTACTAAAATAATGAAGTATATATATCATCATATAAAGCCGAAGCATACTGGGGCAATTCTGAGGTTATATCAGGAAATGGTGTTTGTATTTGTGATATATCTTCTTTTTCTGGAAATTTATTGGATTTATATATCTGTTGGTAATGTTTTTGGAAGTAGTATAAAATCTGTATCTATATTTCAAGTATATCTTTCAACTAATTAAGATAGTTGTATCTATATTTCAAGTATATCTTTCAACTAATTAAGATAGTTGTATTTTTAATATTGTAAAATCTTCACTATAGTAGTAAGAAGAACTACTAACATATTTATTTTCCAGACGAATATAAAAACTTGTGTTTATATTAGAAAGGTTTATTGAGATAGTTTTTTCTGTGCCATCAGCAACTTGACCAGATTGAGCAATTATACTTCCAGAGCTGTTATATATTTTAGCTTCTAATGTGCAATTAACGTTTCTCTTCGAGAACATGATGACAGTTAAGTTATTCCATGGATTTCCCACGATTAATTTTTTTTTTTCCAATATCAACTGCTTCAGTTGATTGTCTGTATTTATTTTTTGTAGTAATAGCAATAGAAGTTTGTTGTTGCGTAATTGAAACTCCACCAGAGTCATTAATACCCTGAACATACGAAGTAAACCATCCAATGTTATATCCACTGCCCCAAGAACCACGATTATATATAGTTCCATTACCAGAATAATAACCCTCATAACTTCCCGTAATACCCAATATGGAAACACCCTTCTTAATAACACTGGCATTAAGCCCAATTCCGCTTGCTAATGTTGAGGTTGCGATACGTGCCTCTGGTGCCCAAGCAGCTCCATTTGACCGATAAATGCCCTCTGGAAGTGCATTGATGGCTACATATCCATTGCCCTGTCCAAATCTACCAAATTGAGCTTGTCCACGTTCTGCAAGAGTACCTGTAATCTTAGAACCTTTGACATAAGCAATTTTTCCACTTGAAATTTGATTTGCTATCGCAGTCGCATCAGAAGTGGCAGCACCAGCGATTCCAAATGCACTTTGTCCTTCTAATAATTTCTCGGCAGTCAATCCACCAGCAGTAGCCATATCTCCCTGTGGTACGGCGAATAATGTATTAGGAGTAATAAATCCTTCAGTGCCATTATATCTAATTTCTGCACGCGCCGTTCCATCGCTGTTAATAGATGTAAAAGCTGCATCACCCTCGATTACTTTCGTGGCGTTTTCTGCTGTATGAGTAATCGTAGCGCGGTTGGTGAGATGTTGCATTGTACCTTCTGCCAGCTCGTCATCAGTATCCGCGCCGACATATGTAGTTTCTTCGAGTACATTCGCGGCGGTAGCAGTCAATTCATCGGAGCCGACACCGCCACCACCGCTTAAATTTGTAGATCCTATCATTTAAAGTCCTCCTTGTGTTGAATTTAATAAGGTTTTAGGTAATAAAAAAGCAGACAAAGGTCATTCTTTATCCGCTCAGAAATTTATTATGAAATCCTTGTGTCTTCCTATAACGGGAGAGTAGAGGATTTGTTTCAAGAGTTAGGAACAAAGCGCTTGATATTCCATATGTCTAAATGTAAAATAAAGTTGTTGATATCAAATGATTAGGGGGATTGAATATGGCTAAACAAAACATTTCCTACACAAACAGAGCTTGTCTCGCGTGTGGACAGAAGCATAACGGAAAGATGTGTCCATTAATTGAAAAAAAACTGAATAAATACACCAATTACCATAAAAAAAATCACTTAATTGGAAATATATTGTTAAAGTGTATAGAGAAGAATGTAAATTTTTTACAGATACTACTAGAAATTGCGGAACAAAATGAAGAGGCATATGATTTGTCGCAGTCATTCAATACAATTTTACCGATTGAAAATGCAATAGAATACTTTGCTGTTTCATTAGAATGTTCAAGCCGAGAATTTTTCAGAGAGCCACAAAAGACTGTAGAAAAATATGCCAAGTTAATGTCTTCGTCATATTTAGAAAACCCTTTTCTGACTTTTAGCGACGACGGAAGAGTAGATAGTATTAACTTTTCCACAGAAATAGCCGAATATAAAAAGATAGAAACTATAGACGACTATGTAATACCAACTCTACAAGGTTCTTCTTATATTTTATCCAAGAAGAGAACTGGCGAAGACCGCTGGATATATAACTTATATTTAAAAACGTCCATAACGATTACACAAGAATATAAAGAAGGCTACAAAAAGGAAATATATCCATATGCTCGTACATATTATTTTAGTGATATGATCTCTGTTTCGCCAACAGAATTTTTATTAGCATCAGATTGCAACGGTATTTTCGAAAAGATATTTGAAAAAGAACTAAGTCGATCGTGGATGGATGATGGCTTGATTCAAGACCTGCCGCTTAGTGATAGTAGATATAGAATCTGGATCGATAAGCTGCTTACCGCAACAAGACAAAGATTATTGCGATGGGAAAAATTCGATGATAATGAAACTGTTAAATACCATACATTTTATGAACGGACAGAAGTGTTCTTACATATAAACGGTGGACTTAAAAACAAGTCTGATCTTCAGGAGAATATCTCAAATGATATGGAAGTGGTATGGTCGGCATCCGGAAAACCGGTAACATATAGCGGCACAGACCTGTATATCAGAAATCGCGAAGGTGGACTAGGAACTTGCTTCAGAGATGCATATAAAAATAGAGACGATGTGAAGTGCGATAAGAAAGCCGTTGTCCTAGCTCAAACAATCGACTCGCATAGAGTTGACGAGGAGAATGACAAATTTATTTCTGAACTAAATAAAAAAGTGATTAGTCACACCGATGTGATTGTAACCGCACGTTCTATGATTTGCCACGACCATTATATCGAACCGCTAAGAGGTATTGTTTATCTTCTCAGCGACGATAACAAACAGATCGAATATGAGATATATGTTGGATATTGCTCAGAATGTAACAGATATTATTGCTTCAATGAGGATTATAAGGAAATGCTCAAACACGGAACGCCACTATGCGCCGTATATAATGAGAGCGATATAAGCAACAAAAAAACGGCGAAGCATTCTGTTATAAAAGTCAATCTGTTTTGAATGCAATGGGATACTCGGTGGGAATGGAGTTGAACTTACCAGCCGAAGAAAGACAACAGATTTTAGGAACCGCTTTGCAAAACAAAACAGTTGAAATACATGACCTGATTAGCTTCTTAAACTGGCTCATCCAAACCAGAAAAACTCAATCAAAATATGAAGTTGCAATTAGCAAATGGCAGGAAGATTTGCAATTTGTAAAAAAATTTGAACTAGAAGAACGAGAAAAAGTAAACATAAAAGGAATATTCGTTAAGAGATAATAATGGTAAGAAGCTGTTTGAAATAATATTCGGCAGCTTCTTATTTTATACAATAAAATAGCAATTTTAGATATATCCCATCATTTTCGCGCCCCGTGAAAATGGTTTTTAGTTTCTCTTTTGCCACGTGGCTGCATTTGGACTAGCGGTATAAATACATCCACTAGAACTGATTGCCACTATCAGATAATTCCAAATAAAGGCAATAGTAACATTTCGATCCGGAGCTAGAGTTGTATCCCAGTTTATAATTCCAATCACAGGGATACTGCCATTTTTGCTATATGTTTTAAATATATCGCCGATGCTGGCAAGCGAAGAAATGTTTGCTATTTTTGCTCTTCCGGGCAAGTCGCTATTTAACGAAGTAATGGCATCATTAGCACTTTGCAGTCCATTTTCAGTAGTAGACATTCTACCAGTAAGATCTATCACTCTTTTTGCAACTTCATCAATCAAAGCCTGTGCCGTGGTTTCACCTAATGCTTCAACAAGAATCCCTTTTGAGTCCACAGTTTTTACTTTATCCGCGTCTACATCCATTCCCTCACCAGATTCCCCATCCATAAGTTTTGCGTGAGCTACAGCGGTATTATCACTGCTATTCATAAGAGATAAGTATTTACCACCATTCTGATCCGAATAGGAGAGATATTTACCTTGTTGCGCGAGAGAAGATGAAGTATTCCAAAGTTGTACGGAAGAATCGGTAATATTATCTGATTCATCGGTGGTAGCATAATCTATATCTGGATTCAATTGACCTTTTTTTTCTAATTCCTTATATTCCGCTTTAGTAAGATGAACAATTTGAGCTACGTCCCCAAGACCAATATCTTCTTTTGTTAGTTTTCTAAAATCTGCAATGCCGTCCTTATACGATGGTGCAGCAAGAACAGTACCTTGTGTTTGAACAGCCGTTTTATCATATTTGTTATTTAAATTCTCATCTAAATTCTCAATATCAGAAGTTTTGTGAATATGAGAAATAGGAGCAAATATTTTTTTACATTCTGCGAGAAAAAGCTTCAATTTCCCAGGACTAATAAAATTAATCAGCTTCATTTAATACCTCCATAATTTTAAAAAGTCCATGAGGAATATTTCATCCTCACAGACCTAATTAAAAATAAAATTCACTTAAATTAAGCAGTCGGGAACATTGCCTTAATCTCTGCTTCTGTAGCCTCTACATACTCTACGGATTCAAGGTTTTTAACTCTGGTAGCCAATGCATTTGCATCGCCCTGTGCTTTAGCGGCAGCTTCTTTATTAGCTTTGATAGCATTAGCGGTAGCACCACCTTCAGCCAGAGAAGCCTTGTTTGCTGCAACATCAGTTCTCAGAGTGGCAACATCAGCCTCCTGAAGAGCACTGTCAGCTTTATTCAGAGAATCCTGAACAGTCTTTGCTAATTTAGCTTTGGTTACATTACCATCAGCAATTTTAGCTGTTACAACAGCACCATCAGCTAACTCAGCAGTGCCTACAGAACCAGCTACGATAGTTGCGCTGATTTCTCTTGTAGAAGAATCAATAGCAAGCTGAATCTGAGTTGCGTTAGCTTTTACAGAATAAATATCTACCAGTTTACCAACATTAATATAAATGGTGTCTTCTGTAGCATTAGCCAGAGTAAGAACTAAATATGTACCTGCTTCCTGACCTTTTGGATTTTCCTGAACCACACCAGATTTAACAACCATATCTTTCGGAATATCAATGGTTGCTACAGCCTTGCCACCCTGTTTGATTGTATAAGACTTAGCCATACCCTCAGTAGTTGTGGCAGTATCAACTGTGATTTCACCAGCGGTTTTTGCAGAATCAATTGCAGCCTTGTTTTCGTTTACTGCGCCTACAAGATCATTTTTTGCAGTAGTTGTTAAACCTTCAAGATTGCCAATCTTTGCCTCAACAGCAGCCTTGGCATCTTTAACCTGTTTCTTTACAGAACCATTAACGGTATCAGCGCCATCAAGTTTATCCAACACCTTTTTATTAGCTGTAATCTGCGTCTGTAATGCGTCTTTTGCATCCTTAACAGCCTTTGCTACGGAACCTTCCGCATCCTCTGCGCCATTCAGTTTAGCAATAGCAGTAGTGTTGGCTTCTACCTTTTTGTTCAACTCTGTCTTAGCGTCCCCAATTTCTTTGGTTACATCAGCAGACTTAGCCAGATCAGCCAGTTTAACGCCACCATCAGCAACAGAACCATTGGCATTAGCGATAATAACATCACCAGCGGTTGCATTTTTAATCAGATGCATAAAGTCGCTGAGATCGGTTTCTGGTAACTCAATGGTAAATGCTGCAACACTCTCGGCTGATGGCTTGGCTTCCGTATAGAATTTTAATGTATTACCGTTGATAGACACGGATTTCAAAGAACTTTTTGTAGCATTGGAAATTTGTGTACCGATATACTTTTTAATCAAACCATCATATAACCGCTGGTTTTCAAGAGTAATAAGGGTGATTTTTGTTGTGTTTGCCATAAATATTTCCTCCTTTGGAAAATTTAAAATAAATTAGTAATATCTGAAGCCTCAGCAGAAGTGAGACGTTCATTTAGCTTAGTTTCAATCTGTTGATCTATGAGTGATTCCAGATTTTTTGAAATCGCATCGGCAACATAATCGGAGACTTCTTCTTTTGTTATGAAGTTCATCGCCGCGAGCTTTGCGTCCACATAAGATTCGGTTGCATATTTTTGCTCTGCGAGCCATTTCTTTGTTGGAATGCTAGATTCAGAAGCGATGGCATTATCCATAACCGTGTAATCAAAGATGTCAGAAGAAGTGATTTTGCGAATCGTTGCCACGCCATCCGAATGCCCTACCAAAAAGAAATTATCATTAGCAGACGAATAAACTGTTGCGTCGCCCAGACAAATCTTATATTGCCCTCGAATTTTGTATACACCGTCGGATAATTCCGAGACGATAACAAACTTATCTAGCGTGCCAACTAAATTGTAAATAGGGCGATTACCTAACGCATCGTAATTAACATCGGCATTGCCCTCATCAAGTTTTGAAACATAATATGCATCGCCGCGCTTGTTGACAATATACGCAACATATGTATCATTGGTTAAAATGGCAACAATCTGCCCCTCATAGGTATCCGTCGCAATATTCAATTCTGATTCTGCTGTGGAAATATCTGAGAACCGATAGATTTTAGATTGAATTGGATGAATGGATAAATCAGAGCCAATAAAAATATTCTCATGAGTGTCATTTGTATAAACGATGTCATTTGCATCGATCTGCCCGGCTGCAATCAGCCGCTCAATATCACTGCGTTTAACATAGGAGAATTTGGCTCTGTGTGTATTTTTTGCAGAAGCCATTATTCGCCGTCCTCCTCATAAGTATTGACAAGAACCATGCCATCGGCTGTGTCATTGGCAATCGCATCGCCAAGGTCACTGACTTTGATGCCGGTTCCCTTCTTAACCCCACCAGACGTTCCATAAATAGTGCTGGAATCTGTGTCTAAAACGATGTCGTCTAGTTTGTCTTGTACTAAACTATTTTGAAGATCTGCCATAGCTTTAACTACCTGTTGAGTCGCAGCAATACGTTGATCTAATGCCGTTAAAGCCGAATTGGATGCGACAAACCAATTTGAAACTGGAATAATTGGCATAATGAACGTATCCGTTTTTCGAACGATTGTTTCTACAGTGCCATCTTCATCCATATCGACATCTATGAATGTCATCGCAAATTCAACATTTCCGACTTCCGATGTGAGATTGGTGTCGATTTTCAGTTTATACAGAATATAATCGGTTTTATATTCCGCGTCTGCAATTTCCAATTCAACAAATCCGTGATTATGGCTGATAGGTGTTAGGTATTCTAGCCGTGCGACGTATCGAGACATATCAAGTTCGTCGTACAGTCGCGGGATAATAATTTGCAAAACATCAAGCAGTTTAGAATTTTGCATAATTCGTTGACGCTTGACTACCGCGACGGTATTATCATTCTGAACCAAAACCTCAAACATTTCACCCTCCTTTCTTATTCACGATAAATTTTAAGTAACCTAATATTCAAATCCTTTTTGGGGATTTTGACAGAGATAAATGAAATGGTATGCTCGTCACTATTATCATCAATAGAAACGCTTGCCTTAGATGCTGGAATCATAGAAGCATTGTCGAACCATGCCATGACCCGATCTGTTTGCAGAACCTTGTCATTCGAATAAGTCCATTTATATTTAAAGCCATCTTCGCGCTCAACCGTTTGCCAATCAGAGGTCGGAATAATAATGTTTTCTCCGACAGTAATGCCGGTTAGTTGTTCAATTTTCTCGGCAGAATATGTAGAAGTTTTCTTTTCACCTTCGCTGGACGGCTCATCCACAATTCCTACCTTATATTGAGCAATTTTCTTCAAATAAGTTTCAACATCATCTTTGAAGAATTGTTGGGTTGCTTTAAGTCCGTCGGAAATCTTGTTTATGTCATCGGCAGTAAACAGACATGGCATAATTTGTGGGTATTTCGATCGCAAAGTTTCAATTGTCGCGATGTCCATATTGTCCCAAGCTTCTTGATACTGGGCTACGATCGGCTGCATAGTAACCGGGATGTCCTGCTTATTCGCCCAGTTATCTACTTTGCCCGGAAATTGCGAACGAGGATATTCTTCATAAATCCCTTGTTCTTGATTAAGAGACATGATTCCTCCTATCTTGTTGTAGTGTTATTTTTCTTGTTATAAACAAAAGAAAAGTCCTCTGAAAAACGGTAGAGGACCAAACTCATTGTCCCGTCGCCGGTTGACCAGCTAAAGGATTTTACTATATACTGATACTTTTTCTTTGATTCCACACGACGCATATCCATGTTTTTATCTTCAAGGCTATACGGCACATATTCGACTTTCATGTTTACATCCAGCCAGGGAATAACCAAAGTTTTCAAACTAATTGTGTCGAGCATGGCGGTGCTCTTATAGGTCAGATATTCAGCCTGGTTGTAGCACGCTGCATCGTCGCTGAGGTTAGAATAGTCTACAGATCTTTTGATGATATATCCCAGATTCGTTGTGCTATACGGGCAGTCCGCGGATTTCTCCTCATAGACACCGTGGCACTGATATTGTCCAAGCAGAAACAGCCCTGCCTCCAACGTCTCGGCAATCCAGCGCATTGAGCCGTCGATACCGGAAAACATAAATCGTGTCTGCCTTTAACACCCCGGCAGTAAGCGGTTTTTGGTTTCCATCATAAATCGGAATAGGAGAGCAGTCATTGACCGAAAACTGGGGATTCGCTAGATTATCAGAGCAGATTTTAATACCGATCTGTGTGAGATTATCAATGTCGCTCCATTTTTCAAGATTTGCCAGTGTGATATGGTAAACATTGTCTGCGTAGGTAGACATTTCGGCGTAGCGGTCGCTGTTACTTAACTCCAAAACCTTGCCCCAAACTTCGGTTACATTGTATATACTGGTAAAATCAACGTTAGTAGACTCGGTTTCTGTCACAATGCTCCGCATCAGCTCATTGTCGAGAACAATAGGATCTTCTAAACAAGTGGGGACCTTACGCCAAACAAAAGTTCCATCTACGTCAAAGAAAAACTCCCATGAATCATACAGATCGCGGATTTTTGTCCAAACGTCTGCGTAGGTCACACCGGTGTCAAATTCCAAATCATACGGAATCACATAGTTCATGTCTTCGATGACATATCGCGTGATTCCAGCATCCTTTAACGTCGCGATGATACTTTGCCTCATGTCTTCGCCCGCAGGAATCAACAAACCATGAGCCGTGATATTTTGAGTTGTATCACCCACATGAGAAGAACCGTAGCCGCTCAGTTCCCCGTTCAAAGTGCCGTCATACAGAGCCATCAAATCAGGCAGGTAACAGAGAGCAGCCGTTCAGAAGCACTGTAGGAATAGTTGAGTGTCGTGTAGGCGAAGACTCCGAGCCGATACCATAAGATCTGCCGCTCGCGCAAAGAGTAAACGCCATAGAAAACACGAATACGCTTATCCAGCCATATTTTTTTGTCGCGCCCAATCTGAAAGCTGTCGTCAGTAACCACAATATCCGCTTTGTAGCTGCGACGTTGGATACTTTCGGAATCCACAGAGTAAGTATCGCTCTTGATGTTTCCGGTCAGAGAGTCAATAACCTTAAAATTACTGTTTAAAAGCTCGACCTTGAGAAAAACTTCCTGCTCACCCTGACGCAAGATGTTAAGATCGGCTTGAGTTGCTGTATATGCCATGTTTCACCTACCGATCTACATCCACGTCGATAAAACCATTGTCATACAGATCGCCGGTTGCATAGGCATCGCCGCATTCTGTTACCGAAAATTTCGTTGTGACATGGTTCCAATAATCATGCGACTCCGAAGGACTGGAAGTGACCGCAATCATATAAATATTACCCTCAAAGTCTTTGAAAACCTTTGGCTTTCCATTTGTTAAGAAATTATTAATGGTATTTCGGTAATTCCAGGCATTATCCCAGTCAATCATGCACTTCGATATATCGGCAAAAGTACATTCGATGTCGCCAGAATAGTATTTAAGGTTTCCATTCTTAATGATGACCGGACGCTGCCGCCCCCAAGTTTCCACCGTACCGACTTGCTGGTTTAAGGTTCGGGAGAAATCCATATCCATCATGAGCGGGTAGGAAACATCGCGCTCACACATAAAGTATTTGTCAAAAGAAGAACAAACACTACTTATGATATATTTGCTCTCACCGCCGGAAATAACCGGGACGTAAGCATATTCCACTTCGCCGACAGGCTCCAAATAGTCAGTGATGTGAATTTCAAAATCCTCATTGGTCTTAATTTTCTTTTCATAAATGGTTTGGAAGCGGTTGTCTTTTTTGGTTCTTTTTTTAATACGAACTGATTCGACAATAGACTCTGTGAAGCTTACATTGCCGCCATAAAGATCGCCAGCAAAAACAGCGTGCAGACGGGTATCAAAAGTCCAAATGCTAGGAATAGAACCGTCAAAATTATCAGGCTTGGTTATTGCGACGGAAACGTATGTCTCGTCATAAATCGCATTTTCCAGTGTCAACCGTTCGATTGTGTCGGCAGCAGGGAGCGTCGATGAGAGAGTTGATGGCTCCCCGGCAAAGGATCTTCCCAGAATCATGCGGTACCTCTTTTCTTAACCAATACAGCTTTCACTTCATATAAATTCCCTTCGCGATTGACCAACAGAGAAAATTGCTGATCGTCGCTGGGGATGTCCACATAGTTACTCATAAGCACGTAAAACCTGCCGCCCGCCTTTACTCGGAGTTCAAAATAAGCCTTCTTGCCATCAGAGTCGGAAAATGCGCCCTCGCGATATACAATCATGGCTTCTGTCTGTTCCCCAAAAAATCTTACCAGCGACGTGTTTAAATTTGGTTTTTCAAAAAGATAGATAGAAGAATGATCGCCTTCAATTTCAAAACCAACATCGTATGCGATAGAGTTGTCGCGTAGATCGACTCGCTCTCCATCCAGAAAATCAACGGGCTTTTCCGATGTCGCCTGTGTGGAGATAATGTTTGATTTGATTTCTATTGCACCGATATCGGGCATATTATTGGATTCAAGCGGAGAGAAGACTTGGGCTTGGTTATAAGATACAGAAAAGGGAATAAATCCGGTATCAATGTTCATGCCATGCAACGTAACGCCGATGGATCGAACATAATATTGCTTGGCATTTTCCAATCCGGATACGATATATTGTAGCGATGTTGTGTCGTAGATCGAACCGGAATCCTGGAGGACTTTTTTTGCGTGATCGTATAACATAATACGATATGAGTCTAGTGGCTCATCCTCAGTTTGCGAGTATATGGCAGAAACGGAATAAGCAGACGCTCGCACGATGGCGTTTTCCTGAACCGACAAGGAAAAATTTGGCGTAGAGAAACAGTAGAATGGCGTTCCAATTGCCTGCTGCTCGGATTCGATATGATCTACATCGAGTACAGTAATGTAAGCAACATAATACTTTCCGTTCAAAAGAGTAGAGTCGCTTGGCACATTATACTGTTGCTTCATGTTTTCGACAGTTTCATCATATACGGTTTCGCCGCTATCGTTTTCTTTAATGATACAATGAACATATCTAATCTGGTTGCCATTCCAAGTGAAATTTATTGTCGCCCCCTTAGAGGCGTCAAAAGGCTCAATAGGATGTATTTGTGCTACCAATTTAACACCTCCTTTTTATAATATTTTGTGTGTAAAATTCAGATTATGAGAACATGAGTAATATAAAGGCTATTATACCAAAAGGAACTGATCTTAATAATGTTGTCAAAAGCGGATTTTATAGGTTAAACGCATCTAGTGATTATACTAATTTTCCAAATTCAGATCTATCATATGGACAAATGCTGGTAATTGCTGGCGGTTACGATACAGTTGTTCAAATGGCATTTTCATATAGTAATAGTGGACATTTTTATTTAAGAGCCGGAGTTTCGACCTTGCTTGGAGGTTCAATTGAGAAGTGGCAAAATTGGAAGGAATATAAATCTGTTTAAAATTAATCAATCTGTTTCCATGTAGACCACGCCGCATCATTAATCTTGGTTCTTTGCAAAATAGTCGTATCCGTTTGAAGAAAAATTTGCCATAGCCAGTTATCTCGCCCATTATATTTATCTCCTGTATTAACAAAAACGAGTAATATGCCGTAACAATAACCGTCATGAGGATTGCCTTGACCTGTTCCAGCATTACTTGCAACATTGTATTGTCCTTGTACAATAAATTCATTAAATCCATGTCCATTACTCACGCTACCATCAGTACGTTTTTTATATGAAGATTTAATATAGTCCGTGGTTTTATTAACTTTTGAAAGTTTGTTCTCATAATCTGAAATATGGGAAGTTAAATCAGCCTGTAACTTGGTCAAATCAGTCTGTAATTTTGTCACATTAGCTTTCAAATTACTAATCAAAAATGCGCTCCAACTCAATGCTCCTTTGACACCTTCAAGTACAGTTGCCAATGGATTTTTTGATTTTACTTTTCCAAGAGAGGGAATAATATAATTGAGAGGTTCATCATTTTCAGGGGTTTCTGTATAATTTGGTAATTTAGAAGTATCTACATCTGTATGATTCGTATCTGTAGTAGTAGGATAAATTCCATTATAATCTTCAAAGGCTGGCTGTTGTAATCCAGTAATAGCAGCACTTTGATCTGCGTTATATGAATCGTCCTGAGATGGGTTTACGATACGGATAGTTTCTGCAACCAACCCTTGTGTTGGAACCTTTTTCGCATGAAAATAAATCTTGCCAGCAGCAGAAGACACCCAGATATTAGCTTTGCTTCCAGCCTTTTGACTACTTGATGCAAAATATACATCCACGATACTTTCATCTAAAACCAGAGTATTATCAAGTGTACACATATATGTTCCATCTTCCTGCGTTTTAAATTCCCCCGGCAGGAGAGTAACATTGCTTAAAATTGCAGAATTTCGTCCACTTGTATAGCCAGCGATTTTCTGCCCGTTATGATAAATAGACATATTTTCTCCTTCTGATTATGCGGAAAGAATAAATAATTCCTCCCATTTATTCATCGGCGCGCAGATCCATACCCAGTCGCCGACAGCATGAGTCTGCGAACTCTTGACGGTATATTTCGCGCCTTTCCATTCTATTTGATACTTTCCGTCGCTGATAATGCTTGTGATTCGCGCTCGAAATGTGCGGTCAAATGCTGCCTTGTCAATCAATTTCTGCGCGTAGGAGAGTATCGTTGCGACAAGTTTATTTATGATTGTTTGGTTTTCCATGATACCTCCAAAGAAATATGGCGACCCCGTGATGAGCAGAGCCGCCATGAAACTATCTAGTTTTTGAAAATTGCTGAGAGAACGAAGACTCGATGTTCTTGTATAAATCCCGTGCAAAACCGTCCGCATCAGTAACATCCGGCATGACAATCTTATCGATCGTGACAACTACATTTTGAGACGTGTTTCGAATAGCCCGTTGCGCGCCAGCATCAAATGCTGATTTCATATTGGACAGAACCATTTCACGCTGAGGCTCATTGATAACCTGCTCGCCAATCTGTAGAAGTGCCGGGACCTCATCTGGCTCAAGACGTCGCAGACCAAGCAATTTAAGTTTCGCGTCAGTATCGGAAGCACCGCCGGATTCACCAACTGTGCCGACTTCCAATCCACTGTGATACTTCTTTTTCTTATCCTCGATCTCTTTTGCGGGACCTGTGGCTTCGTTGTGCTTGCGATTTTTTAAATCCGGATCGGATGCGGGACCACTCGGCTTTGAAGAAGATGAAGAGCTGGAAGATGAACTGCCGCCGGAAGAGTTTGAAGACGAACTGCTCGGTTTGCTAGTCGTTTCCTCTTCGTCAAACTCCTCTTCCTCGTCCTCATCGTCGCTCTTACGCTTGATATTTTTCAGATTATTCCGAACCTGCTTCAAGACTTTCAACATCTCGGAAACATTATCCGTAAGCTGTTGCCAACTAGAAGTATATTCTGAGATTAGTCCAGCGTTTTTCTGATACTGAGTCAAAGAAGAGAGGAGGCTGTCAGCAGATTTTGAAAGGTCAGCCTGGATACCGGCAAGCACCTGTTCTGCAGTCGCCCCAACCGCGCCGGTCGTCGTTTGCATATATTTCAATACATTATCCAGATTGCCGACTGCGGTCATGTTCTGGTTGAGTTGCGCGAGGAGTCCTTGCACACCTGCCTGAGCCGCCTCAAAGCTGATCTGTCCGGATTTATACGCCGTAATATATTCATTCAGGAGATTATAGATTTTTTCAGTAGAATCAATCTGTTTCTCATATGCCTGAATCTGATCGGCATTTTTCTCGTACAGTTGCTTGAATGAGGTGTAAATATCATCGTCCTTGCCGGAAAGAATCTTATCCTTCCAGCCGTCGCCGAGATACTGATTGGCAACCGCAGCATCCTGCGCCTTCTGAACATTTTCCGCGATCTCAGACCACTTTTCCTTGATTTTGTCAAGGGCATCAATCTGTTCTTCAACCTTATCGTTGTAATCGTCGAGTTGATCGTTCAACGCATCGAGCTGTTCCTGCAAGTTGTTCTTTGTAATATTAAACGTCGCATCCTGCACCGATTTCTGGGCGTTGCGAATCTTATCCGCATTTGCCTCATACACTTTCTGACCGTTTCGTATTACCGCCTCGGTTTTCTGTGTGGTAGCAACGTGTAAATTATAAACAGCCTGTTCAAGCTCTTGCTGCAACTGGAGTTTTGTATTCTGTTTGTCCAGCAGATCAATTTTGTCTTGGATAGCCTCTTTCTGCTTTTCAATAGACTTCTGAAACTCCTTTTGTTGATCCTGAATAGCCTTAGTCTGGTCTTCGATCGCCGTCGTCGCCGCACTGATAACAGTCGTATAGTCCTTCTGTAAATCTGTCAGTGCTTCTTTAACCGTGTTTAAATCAGAAGAGTAGGTATTTATCTTATCCAGTGGGATCTTGAGCATTTCCTCATTCCACTTTTTAAGATTCTGCACCATACTCGACATTTCTGAATTGACACTTTGAAGCTGACCGTACAATTCATTCCAGTTGTCAGAGCCGACTTGATAACTGTCCATGACGTCTTGAATGACGCGGGACTGCTCTTTATACTGGTCGATGATGGTAGAACCATTCTTGATAAGCTCTTGGTAATAGTCGGCGCTTAAAGTTGTGCCGGAAGCCTCCAATTCTGCGCCCCAGTTCTGAATCGCAGTCGAAATATCCTTGTACATACCGATAACCGTGGACATATTGGTTATCGGCATTTCTTTCAACTGCTTGTTGTATTCAGCTTGTGACTTTTTCAGATCGATAAGCTCGCCCTTTGCCTTGGAAATATTTTCTTTTAAACTCTGATATTCCTCGGTTCCAGTAATGTCCTTACCTTGCTCTTTGGCTTTGGCAACAAGATCTTCTAGTTCGCTTTCACGTTCAGAAATTTCGCTACGCTTATTTGAAATTTGACCGGAAGTGTTAGAGATCAGCTTCTTATAAGAGGATGCGCCAACAACATGTCCGGAAGCCTTTGCCAGATCGATGCTTTTCTGGACGAGGCTGTTATTATTTTCAAGCTGTGCGGCTTCTTTCGCAAGAGCGGTCAGCCGGTTGTTATGAAGCTCTTCAACGGTTTTATAATACTCACGCTCGGCATCCTCGGCATCAGCGATGGCACCCTGGTATTTGTCGTACCAAGTAATCGCGTCCTGAATACTTTGTGAGAGGGTGTCGCTGCCCGATTTCGAATCTTTGCCGCCGGTTTCTTTGGCAAACGCTTCAACAGAATTAGCGCCATGCTCGATTTTATCTCGGTAGCCGTCTGGTAATTTTGCCGCGAAACTCTCATAGGTATCCTTATAAGTCTGTAATCCGTCCTTGAGTGTGGCTAATTTTTCTTTCTGAATATCCAGCGATGTTAAGATGGCATTTTCACGCGATTGTTCGAAAGCTCCACTTTGAATAATATCATATAATTCCTGCACCGATTTTCCAGTAGAGGTCGCAAGCTCGCCCAACTTAACCATGCCTTGCCAGTAAGTGTCAGAGGTAGGATCCGTCGCGAATAAATCGCTAATTTCCTGCAACTGATCGGCTGGTAAACCGAAATACTGAGTAAAGGTGTTAGAGGAGATGTTTGACATCCGGGATTTCTGTTCATCAAGCAATTTGATCCGACGCTCAATCCAGTCGGTTAAATTAGATTCGGCTTTTGCCGCATCCTTCGCCGCCTTGGCAGAATCCTTGGTAGCTTTCGCGTTCTTGGCAAGCTGTTTATTGTATTCGGAAATACTGTCTTTACCGTATGTGGTAATACCTTCAGTATGTCCACTTACAATACCACCACCCGGATAAGCCGTACCCGCCGCATAAGCTGTACCGCGACCATTGACAAAGCCGCGTTCCAACAGAGCTTTCGACTTTTTAGCATCGAAGACAATAGCACCTTTCGGAAGAGTAGCAAACTCAGCACCGTTATCGCCGTATGTACGCCAAGAGCCGTTTTTCGGGTCAACAACAATCTCTGGTCCCAGCTCGCCAATAAGCGCTGTTTCAGTTTTCGGGACGTATGGATCTCCAGCCGCCTTGGCTGGTTTCGGTTCGGTTCCGCCAGAAGTCAGACCGATATTTGCCATCGTGACAGATTGTTGGGTCATGATGCCGTCGAGGAGTGCTTTAACACGCTTCAACGCGGCTTCCGCCTGCGACGTATTCGCCGTAAGGTTGAACTCCTTGTCGGAAGTCAGCTCGTCCTTTTTATCCTGAGCATCCTGTACGCTTTCATCCAGAGTAACTTTCAGCGTGGCAATCATGTCAATTTCGTCTTGCTTATTCTTGACCTGTTCTTCTAAATTACTCTTGTCGTCAAGCAGTTTATAATAATAGTTGGAACCCTTTATATTTTCATGACTCAGTCGTTCATTGACCCGATCTAACTGCGACTGCAAATCTTGGAGTTCCTTCTTCGCCTGCTCGTCTATGATGTCAATATTGATACTACTCAGACCGGACAGAGAAAGCATCTGCTCTTTTAAGTCGCCAATAACCTGTTCTGCGCCGTCAGCATTAATGTCAAGCCCGTAAGTCTTTGAAAGTTCATCGGCAATATCATACATTTGCTGTTGAACGTCTTGCAGGGCAGCCCAACTCTTTCCGTCGGTATTTCGAACGCTTATATCACGAGCCTGCACTTTCAGATCGGCATATTTCTGCGCCAGTTCGTATTCCTGCTTCAACTGCTGGAAATCAGTATCGGAATATGTCTGATTAAACATTTCATAGCGCTGCTGGCTCAATGTCTGCATTTGGTCGCTGGCTTCGCCAAATTCCGCAGAAATTCTCTTCAAGTCCTGATCGATGAGTTGGTAGAACGTCGCCTGATAATTATGGACCTTTTCATCCCATGTATCAGCCTGTGCGATCATGTTCTCTATCGCGTCGGATGCCACGCCGTTATCCCGGTAGTTCGCGGATTCCTCATGAGTAAGCCCAGTATCGACTTTCATGAGAATACCTTTGCCGCCGTTTTCGATCTTATCGGCTGTCAGCATATCTTCCGACTTAGCAAGCGTCTCATTCAAATACTCATGTAAAGCTTCTGGAGACAATACTTCGCCGTTTGGCATGATAGGAGTGTAGTGAACCATGACATAACTGCCATCGTCCTTGCCACCACGCCATACAAAATCGCTGGCGGTGTAGGTGGTCGCTACGTCGCCATCCTTGAAATCAGTGTAGCCAGCCGCCTGCATCTTATCTGCAGAAATTTGCGGTCGATTTGTCAGGTCAACATTTCCGTACTGACTCAGTTTTTTCAGCGCCGTTTCCGCGTTCTTAACATCAGTGTCGTCTACGTCAACTTTGATTCCCTGCTTTTCCAAATCATTCCGCAGGTTATCATACTGAGTGCGCGCCTCGAACAGGGCGTCGTCCAGATCTTCTAATCCTTCCAAGGACCAATCAAATTTTGAGCCGTAGGTTTCCAGCTCGCCGAAAATTGCCCGGACAACCTCTTCGGTCAGCCCCAACTTATCAACGAAATCCTGAATTCTTGTACCTTCAACAATATCCGCGCCCTTTGCGGCACTTCCGGTCATCAACCCTTTCTTTACCGCATCATTGATAAAGTTTGAAACACCGCTACCGTTATCTGCTAGATATCGTTTCAGCTTTTCAACATATTTTTTAACTGCGGCTTTGTCCTCGGAGTCAATATCGTCCGGGACAATAAATCCAACCGCAGATTTGAATTTCTCTGTACCAACCTTACCGTTTGCCAAACCTTCCATGACCGCTTTAATCGCGTTTCCAGCATCGGTAAACATCGTTCCCTGTGTCGGCGCATTTTGACCTGCGAGCCATGCTTGGTAGTCACCGGTTGCCTGTCGAATCTGAGAGGAGAGAAGTTCATAGTTTTTGGCATTAAGCGCAATCTGCTCATTATCGCGACGAAGAGCATCAATCGTGTCCTTGGTGACTGTAATACCATCTACGATCGCTTGTTTTTTATCGCCCAGAGCCGCGATGTACTTTTCAATGGTGACACTATTCTGACTGTACTGGTAGCGTTCCTGCTCTTCATACGCCGCGATGGTTGCCAGCTTATCATCGGCTTTCGCTTGGCAAGTTCACGTACCCGCTCCGTATTAAGTTGCATTACGCCATTGGTGTATTCCAGGCAATTCGCATACTGTTTCAGATCATCCGTCAGCGTAACAGATTTGCCAGTGGTCTGAGCCGTCAGAGCCGCGTTTAGAGATTCATAGGAAGAGCAGACCTCATCAACCTCAGTTTGAGCGTGTCCATATCACTAGAGGACATTGTATACGACCGCGCAAGTCCCACCGCCGCGAGGGCATTCTCTTCCTCGGCATCGGTCGCAACTCCTAATGAATCTGCAAAATCTAAGAAACCATCTGAACTTTTCTTTAAGCTATTATAAATAATTTGCTCATAGGGAAGCAACTGTCCTCCGGCAGCCATGTAGACATCGTAGCCGTTTATAACTTGTTCAACAGCGCTGTATAATCCCTGTATATTCTGAGCCGAATCAGCAAGTTGGCTCGAATACTCCTTCGACTGATCCATCAAATCATTGTACTGCTCAACAAGCTTACCATATGCGGACGACTGCTTATCAGTCATCTTATTCATCTCATCAGAGACTTTGAGGAGGTCTGCGTCAACATCTTTCTTTGCCGACGCTTTCTCGTTATAATCTGCAATCGCTTCATTCAGAGCCTTGTCTGGACTCTGTCTTTCGTTAGCTGCTGGACCATGATCCTGAGCATATGGATCTCTATGAGCGGAAGCACCACCCGTTGAATCATCTACTCCAGAATCAAAACCCTGTCTATACAGATCGCGGGCGTCGTTGGCAGCCTGCATTGCCGCAATCTGTTGTTCTGCCTGCTTGATTTTAAGCTGGGCTTCCAGTTCAGCTTTCGTCTCCTTCAAACGCTGATATTGTTCATCGCTGACAATGGTAATGCCATTCGTACCTTCTAGCTCGCGCATCTGAGCTTCACACTCTTTAAGCTGCTGAGTCAGATCCTTAACCTCGTTCCCTGCGCTATCGTATGCGTCCAGAGAATTTTGCAAGGCTTCTTTAGCGTATTTGACGCGGTTTACATAATTATCATACGCTTTGATGACAGCACTGATCGCCATGCCTGCCAAGAAAGAAACGCCCATATTCAGAGCCGCCGCGCCAAGAGACTTCATGACGCCGCCGAGCTGTGTACCTATGCCGACAGTAGACTCCAACTGTGCGCCAAAATTCTCCGCCGATTGTCCAGCCTCATCGGTGTTGTGAACAAATTCGCGGATCTGTGCATCAACCTTGCCCTGTTTATCAATATAAGAGGTCAGGCTTTCGCCCGCATTTTTCGCGCCTTCCTGTAATTTCTGGAAAACGGAGACGAGTTCATTTTTCCGGGTATCTTTATAGCCGGAACCGATAGAAGAGAAGAAAGTGCCAATTTTATTTGAGACACCCTTCTCATTTGCACCCGCATCGAAACTGTTTTTCAGAATAGTTTTCCAATCTCCAATGGATACGCCACCCGCTGTGAATTTATCATTCCGAGATTTGAATATCGAACTTATCAGAAAATATGCTGTCGTTTGAAAACAACATACAACTTGTAAATATATTTTAACAATGATAAAATGTGTTTAAAGACAAATGGGGAGGTAGCACTATGTATTGTATTAGATGTGGAGGAAGAAAGAGCACGCTTTTTGGAAAATGCTATTATTGTAAAACGAGAACTGTAAAGGATACTCCGACGGAATGGAGCGACAAAGACTATGGTCTTCAAAACGATGAGTGGTTCAAACTCACCTATGAAGAGCGCCGAAAAATAGAAGAGGAGTCTTTCATCCCGTTCCTGCGAGAGACAGATCCGGATTTTTCCGAAGAAGCTTACCAGCACCGGCTCGAAAAGGAGCAGAAGTGGATTGAGGATGATAAAAAACTCAAAGAAAAAAATGCCAAAGAACACGAAGAATACCTAAGAAAGCAGCAAATCGAATGGGATCGCCGGGCAAAGTACACTCCTCGCTGCCCGATCTGCGGTTCACCCAGAATTAAGAAGATTTCGGCAGTCACAAAAGCTGGCGGTGTGGCGCTGTTTGGACCGCTGGGTATGAGGAAGGCGATGAAGCAATGGCATTGCGAGGATTGCGGGAGCGACTTTTAAACTTCGCAATCAATGAAGCCAAGAAGCACCTGTGCAAGCCGTTTGGCAAACCAATCGCTAGTTTCTTCAATGATGCTTTTTGCCAGCTCGAAACAAAAATAGCTGATATATTCAAGATCTTCATCCGTTGGCTTACCATTAGTCGGATGGGAGCAGTCATCATATTTTTGACAGGCTTTTATGATTTTATTTTCAGTTTTAGTTTCCATTTTACACCTACTTTCGAAAGGAGAACAATTATGACGTTAAATGCCGATTGTATAAGAGATTTATTGCTGTACTTAGAAGAAAATCTATCATACGCAAAAGGTACGACAGATATGACACATAAAAAGATAGGCATAGGAGCACTCGCACAGGAATTGCCAAAGTATACGGAAGAAGAAGTTAAATATACCATAGAAAAGCTGTACGAAGCAGGGTATATTCATTTAACTGGCGTTAGTCTTAATAGTCAGAGATATATTGCAGTTGGATATGTTGACGATATAACATGGGACGGCTTCGAATTTCTGAATAGAGTCCGCGAACCGAAAATCTGGGAGGCAACCAAGAAAGGCGCCGCGAAAATCGGATCAATGTCGATTGCCACCCTTAGCACGATCGCATTCGAGATAATCAAAAACATCGCCACCAGACCAGAGATTATAGACAAGATAATGAGTTTCATCCCTTGGGCGTAATAAGAGACACGGAGGAACAATGAATATCACAATCCAAAAAGGCGCGAAATCCATCGGCGAGCTTTGCGGCTTTCCGTCGGATGCCGAATTTTGCCTTGATTTTAAAAGAAAAATCGAAGAGTATTGTGCCGAAATCGGCGCCGATCAGAACCATATCAGGGACGTCGCGATACATAATGAGCCGCGTTTCGGTGAGGTCAAGCGGGTAAGCTACGATCCACCCGGATACGACATTTTATTTTATCAGGCGATTCCCTTGTTTTTGTATAAGGACAACCCCGACAACACCCGATTTGCCGAATCGGTTATCAAGCACGAATTATATCATTGCAAAGATATAGATCTCATCGGGACGATGCTAGACCTCAGTGAAATTGAGCATAGTTCACATAACATTGATGAGCTATGCACGAATCTGGGCTACCGGCAATGGGGAGAATTTTATGCACATTACAATTCTTGCACCATTTATGAATCCTGCTATAAGTCGATAGCGGAGCTGGGCGATCTTTATGAAAGAGCCACGAATCTGACTGGTGACGCGGACGATTGGATCACGCTGTATGAAACCATAGCACACCCGCATATTCAAAATGCGGTTATTCTTGTTGCAAACAATTCACGGCTTCACAGTAAAAAGGTTCAGGATTGCATAGCCGAATTTGCCGCCGCGCACGAAAGCTCCGGGGAATATTTGAAAAGAGTCCAGAGTGTTTTCGAGGAAAAGTATAGAGATTACCCGAACTGGGTTTCGTATGATGCTTTCAAAGAGCTTGGCGAAATGTTGCTGGATGTGTAAAGAAAAGCGGGAGAGTGGAGAACCGTCCTCCCGTGTTTTATTTCGACGATTTTATTTATTATGTCTAAACAATTTTCCGGCTTTCCGGCAAGATGCCAAAAGTTCCTTAGAAATTTTGTTCTCATTGAAGGAACTGATGAATTCCGGTAAATCCTGCGCCTTGACGAGAACTATTCGGTTATCTGGAATAGGTCGATTTTTCATAAACACCTCCATTAGAAAATTTCTATATGTTTGACGTCTGACATTCTGACCATAATTCGCTCAAAAGCCTTGCCCTCATAATCCGCCCCATTGTATACATTAGCGTCTCCGGCATCGTCGCAGATGAACTTTGTATATGCGGCGAGAACCAGCCAGCGGTCGTCTCCAATATCCTCTTTATAACAAAATGCACCTACCAGGTAGTAATCTTCATTGTTCAAATAAACCCGAAGAGTAGTACCATTTTCATAATCGAGATTGTCTTTTAAGGCATCTTCGTGCAGAGTCCCCTTTGTTATCTTGGCAAACGCGTGATTAAAGCGTCCAGATTCCAATATGGCAATAATAGCAATGGTCATGATGATTCCAATTAATGTTGCAGTGAGTGATGCTGCCGCAGAGCCATTTCTAAACTCAATGCCTAAGATGATATACATAACTCTAACCATCGCAATAAGCAAATAACTTACCAAGCATCCCGGAATCAGGACATTGCTCTCTGGCATCACATGACTTCGTACCCGACGAAAAATAACAACGGCGACACTTCCGGGAACAATATACTGAAAAAGCGTTGGCAGATTTGATATTAATTCTGTGAACTGTTCGATTTTCCTGCACCTCCATTCGTTTTGCGCCGATCACTCTTCTCTCCGTGATTTCTAACAGGGACCTTTACTAATTCCGAAGAAAAGGTTCCGCGCGTCGAATCGTTGCCTTTTGTACTCATAATAAAATTCCTCCGTTTTTTTGATATATAAGATCATACATCAAATTGTCAGAGAAATCAACGTATTTTTCAGAACAAATGTTCTTTCGCCGCTTTTGCAACCCCTACGGCTGGGGTCAAACCACATAGAAGACAGAGGCAAATCCCTGCTGTGTTTACTAACCGCTATGCTCGGCAAAGTCCTGACTGTTCATTACAGCATCGGGAATTTCACCCGCTGCCGCTTGCCCTGGCAGTCGATGAGACTAGCACTCAAAGAGTTTCCGCCTTAAAAGACTTGTGCATTTCTGCGCTGTCGTCTGCTCGTAGCGTGAGTTTCGGCATTGTCACGATCCGCACCCCGTCGCCGGAATGGGAGAGTAGCCGGAGGTTTACACGCATCCAAGTTCTCTAAACACTAAAAGAAGCAACCATATGCAGAGGGTTGCCATATCTGCAAATTCAACCGTGTATCTCACGGAGGATAATATAAAGAACGGCACTTCGCACCGAAGACTATACTATGTAGGCATATTCTGAGGGACAACTTTTTGCCCTACCTACGTCTTGAAGAGTTAATGCTGCACCCATTGAACCGAGAATTGTCGGAAGAGCACCAAATTTTGAAACTAACGTCGTCACACGATTAACAAAGCCATCAATCAGTGAGATACCATTTTTCACAGAGCCAGTATTAAGAAACGCATTCCAAAATTTATCAGCATGGTTTTGAAGTTTGGTAAGCCGACCGTCAATACTATCAAGGTAACGGTCAAGCTCTTGCTGCGCGGAATCTTTTGAGTCATATTTGGAAGATTTATAAGCCTTTTCCAACAGCGACGGATTTTCCAAGATAGAAGCAGCGATATTTGCACGATTTTTCTGTTCAATTAAACAAGAGTCGCAAGCTCTCGCCAATTTATTATGTAATCTGTTTGTCTAATATACTTTCAATGTTATTATAATCTGTGTAAGGGATTCTGATTAGAGGAAGCTGGTTTTTGGAACAGTAATCATTTTTCATGGCATCATGTTTCAATGTGTTCTGATGATTGGCAAGCGCCTCCTCATCTGAAATACCATTGAAATTCACCGGTCTAAAATGATGCTCTCCATCATATTCCACTAGAATATTTTTTGATGTAATATAGAAATCAAAAGGAAGAGGAATTTTATCTCTGCAGTCATCAAAAGCATACTGCATTATATAATCATACCCCTTCTTTTTCAAATAGTCTTCGATACGACGTTCGCCCTTTGAAAACCGATATTTCGTCTTTTCAAGACAATGCTTACATCCAGCATCAATATTTCTGACCATATTACTACGCCGCATATATTGAATACCAGCGTTAGGATGTAAATTACAGATAAAGGTGATAGTGATTTTCCCATTTAATCGAGTCGTTTCTATGTATTGAAAATTTTTTTGTTCACAAAGTGCTTTATCGGCTTCGATTTTTTCTAAAGTCAAGCCAGTTTTTCGCGCCGATTCTGTTTTTTCTCGACCACACCAATAACACCCGCGTCCATTTTCAAGATGTCCTAAGCTAATTATTTGAACACCCTTATCTCTATGCTTGGGACAGATGTATTTTAATGAATTCGTAGCCGTATCTTTAAAATCGCTTGAATCTGACAACAGCTCATAATTGGTTTTAGAAAATGCAAGCAAAACATCTGAAAAGCTATGCTTTAATTTTTCGCGGCATAACCCCATTCGCTTACGCTTTGTAGCAACTGATGTTTCACTATGCGTTTTTAAATGAGCAGAAATTTCACTATCACTCATGGTTTTATAATTGTTTCGGATAAAAATTAGTTCATCACAGGTCCAAGTATTTCTCATGCACTCCTTAAATGAGATTACATAATATTTATTTCTCCATCTTTCGACAGAGCACAGATCATGTTTTAAATCCTCGACTTTACGTTAGGACTCATACCTTTTCCATTTAACGGGTTTTCACCGACCCCATTTGCGGTTGGGTCGTACTCCTAATGATCTGGATATTCGGGATTTCCACCCTTATTTGATAGTCCGAGGACATTTCCAGATCCCGACGTGGGGATGATCGTTGAGCGTTCACCCTCGGCTAAAGTACCGTGTGGTCCACGGGATACGTTAGGGTGCTTCGTTGCAAACAAGCCATTGTTACATTTTCAACTTTTTAATCCTTCATATAGTGGTTTCCCCTATATTGTGGCATGAAATTTTAGGCTGCCCTTGCAGTTAAATATGTTCTATGAGAAATGCTTTCGCATCCTCCAGGCAAAAGTTCACCTGCTATTGTTTCAAGAAGCAAGTTCTTATTATTACTTCCGGTTTTAGCGTCAGTCTCAACAATTTCTTTGTATACCTGTGAAATCCCCAATAAATTCTCATAGGTAGATTTATAGTTTCCGTTCTTATCGAAAATATCGAAACCTTTAAAGCCATTGGAAGCCACAGCCGTCGCAGATTTGATAGTATCCCGCAGTTTGGAGACTGTAGTGATCATACCATCAATATCTTCGCCGGAATCTTGTAAAGACTGTGCGCCCTCTTTTGTTCCGGTTAAACGAAGCGCGATTGTTCTCAAACCTGCACCGACAGATGTAGGATCCTGTACAACGGCATTACCGGCAGTCATCAGAGCGATGGCAGAGTCCATATCATTTCCTGCGGTTTTCAATGCGCTTGCCGATCTCTGTAGACCCTCAGCCAACCCCTGAGTCGAGATAGAGAAGTTGTTACCAACATTATTCAGTTTATCAACAATATCATCTTTGCTCAGAGTATCATATGCCTGTGACATAGAAACCATCGCTTCGGTGGCTTCGTTGACATCTGTGAACTCAGACACATTCAATAATTTATTCGTGGTCTTTGCAGAAGCGGCGGCTTTTTCTAGGCTCTCACCAATTCGCATCCAATCCGCCGTAGAATTCATCAACTTTTCGCCAGTTGTACCAACTTCATCGGCACGAGAGAAGCTTTCAAGTTTATACTGCTGCAATGAACTTAAAGCATCATTGGAAACTTTCAGCATTTCAACATAAGCATTGTCCAAGTCATGAACTACATCAATGCCTTCGCGCATATACTGAAACATCTGCTGGAACGAGAAGAGATTGGCAAGCTGCCCGGAAAACTGCGACCAAATTTTCTCCTTCATAACATCGGCGAAAGAGCGTCCTTCCAGACCAGCTTCATGAATTTTAACTTTCAGATTGCCGAATTCACTGGCAAGTTGTGAGACATCGGCATCGGCGCCGAGAGAACGGATAGACGCTTTTAGGTCATCCAATTTCTTTTGAAAATCCGCAGTAAGACGGGTGTTTTTGCTTTGGTACTCTGAGATGGAGTCGATAAGGTTTATACGAGAAACGGCTTTTGAACCCTTCGAATCGGGAAGGTTTTTCTTCACCTTCTGAAGCTCGACCGCAAATTGTCTAACCTTCGACATCTCTGCATTAGAAATGATTTCAATACCTTGGATTTTCTCTAAATTCGCGACAAGCCCATTTATTGCCGTAAGATTTGCCGAATAGTTTGAAGTGCGACTTCCTTCTGGAATATTTTTATATTTTTCCTGTAAAGCCTGGGCTTCACTATATAACTTACCTGCCCGTTCAGTATAGACGGTTTTTAACTTGGATTGACTGGTCTCGGCAACAGAGTTAAGCTTCGCTATCCTAGCTTGAGCATCGTACTGTTCGTTAGTTTTAGCAATAAGCTTTTGAACTCCAATACGTTCTCTTTCAAGCTGCTCGATTCGCTTCTCATTTGCCGCAATCACATTTGAATCATTCGTCTTCGCCATTTTTTCCTTTACGGACGCTATTTCTTTAGTAAGACGAAGTTCTTTGGCAAGATTGTCGCGAAGTTCTTTGGAAATTTTTGAATTTCCGGGTGAGGCATTATTCGATGATTTACCGCCAGAATTTCCGCCGGAAGAGGTGTCAAATTTAACCTTGACACCACTTTTTCTCAGGTTTTCAAGCTTTTTAATTGCCTTTTCGATTTCTGATGTATCACCAATAATCTTGACTTTAAGATTTTTACCATCGAGGGTCTGTTGAGCGCTTGAAAACTCCTGCAAAACCTCCTTCTGCAGATTTCCCTTATCGACGGTTATTGTAGCCGTCAAACTGGCAACCTGATTTGCCATGCTTCCCTCCTTTTATAAATAAGATAGAACTGTATTTTCCCACTCACTTGCGAAACCAGAACGAACATAGGCGCTCATTGGGACACCCTGATTAAAATAAGGATTATACCAGTATTTCTGAACGCCGTTTGCCATTTGTCCAAAACGATAATTCGGTCTTGTCCAAACCGCCGGAAGACCGTGAATTCCCTGATTCCATTGTAAGTCCAGAAGATATGCAGGCGGGTCAATGCCCGCCCCATATCGTTCTTTCCATTCATAAATAGAACGGTCGTTTGCGAGGACGTTCGCGGAAAAACTTCCCATATCAACATAAGAATTGAATGAAATCACCGTCTTGTCATGGTGCTTTCGAATTCGATGTTTGTACCGTAAGGCGGAACTCATCGTATCCGATTTATTTAGAAACCAGTTCTCTGTGTATTTTTTTCGTATCTCCTTTTGTGCTTTATCCCCGGCGGAGATAAGTTTCTGTGTCGCTTTATCGGCGGCAGAGTCAATGGCACGGTTCAAAGCACTTTTATTGATTTTGAGTTTTCCCATATGCCTCCTTGAAATGATCCCGGAGCATTTGACCGCTCCGGAACCTAATATTTACTCTGCGACGTCAGTGGTATCGGTATTATCTTCTGATGTGTCAGCCTTTTCAATATACGTCTTTACGGCGGATACCAACGGCTCAAACACCCTTACGAAAGTTTCTTTTAGCTCGCTGATTTTGTGTGAAATAAAATTATGCGGCTCGGTGAAGTTGGTAATGGTGTCGCAACAGGTCATGTTTACGATAGAATGAAATTCAGCTAGTTCAAGTTCTGGAATCTGGCTCATGATCGCGCGCATCAGCCCAGAGCGGGAGAGCGCATCATATTCGTCGCACCAAGACTCGGTCGTGCCAGTTAAATCGGTATAAGCCGAGATGATAGCACGGGCGGTCAGGATGGATCTTACCGGGGAATTAATTTCAATACACTTTTCATCCTTATCCCACATAGAATGCTTACAAATCGTTTCAGCCAGGAAAATCTTCTGCGTGACCGGCAGGTAGGACTTTACCTTTAAATTGCTGCTTAGAAATTTTTCTTTGAGTTCCGGGTTGGTCAACTGCTCATAATTTGATACAAAATCTAAAACTGTCATTTCAAATTCCTTTCCTTCCTTCTGGCTTTCCGCGCCGCCTGAACATTCTCATACGGCAGCCAGCCGCCATCTATTTTCGATTCGGTCATCCACACATAATCCAGATCTGGATAGCGATACCAAAACATTTTTCTCTTTAATAAAGCAACCGCATCAGCCATCCCCTTAACATCGACCACCTGCGACGTTCCATCTTTGAATGCCAACACAAAGTCGGCAACATATTCAACCTTACGGATGGTTTTCCCATTGTAGATAAATTTGGGCTGCAACTCGAACGGCTTCTGCATTTCCACCGAAACAATCTCCCCGGATTTCAGTCCCGGGATTACGATATCGCGGTAATAGTGCATTTCCATTGCAGAATCAAACACGATCCCCTCATATGTTCGGCTGGCAGTATTTTTACTTACGTTATATTTACTTCGCTGCGCCATGCTATTTTAATTCCCTTTTACACCAGAGATCGAAGACCTCTTTTGTCTCGCTGCGACGGAACACAAATACGATCAACGCCTTCTGAGTTTTGAAGTCCCGGCTGGGGTAAATGTCCAGCGGCTCAACATCATGGTTCCAATACAGCGCCGCTTGAAACGGATCAAGAATTCGAATAGCTTCGCTCGCGTTATATTCAACATTTCTTAATTTTGATTTGATTTTATTTTCCATTTCGCTCCCTAGTAAAAAAAGGACATATCCGCCAAATTGTGTGATAGTAGATATGTCCTAAAAAATTTTCATCCACTATTGCTTCTCGGACGCAGTCGCATCCGGAGTCTTCTGAGGTGTTTTTTTCGTCTTATGTGACGCAAGAATCTCCTTGATGTGCCGGACATTATCCGGGTTGTCAATTTTATCAAGATCGTAGGTCAAAGCAGACAGAGCCGCATAGGCTTCGGCATCCGCGATCTTTTTGAAAGTGTGGTCAGACAAGATCTTGTCCATCTGCTTGCAAGTTTCCTTACAGAACAGAACGTGCCAGACCGGCTTCAATTCATCATCCGGGCAAGACGGGCAGTAGTGGTATCTTGTGCCACAGAAAAAGCATTTTCTATTCAGATTCATAATTGCCTCCTATAAAAGAAGAGAGGGGAAATCCCCCTTACTCTTCGTCCGGAACAACGATCTGGAACAGTCTCTTCTCCTTATCGCAGTAAGCCTGCTGTGCCTGAATAGTGAACGGATGGTTGCCATCGGTCGCGAAGGATATATCTACGTTGGCATCCAGCTTTGCATTCGGAAAAATGACATAAGCATGGATCAATGTAGACTGATCACAAACATCAGTTCCCAGAACCTCCATAATGAACTTACCAGCTTTCGGGAAGTTGATAGCATCGCCGCTTACAGAAACCGCTCTTTCTGTCTCATAGTCATATACAACAAAATACTGAGAACCAGCAACAGAACCGGTCGGGAATGTGATGCTATGAGAACTCTCGTCGTATGTAAACTTGCCAGCACCGGTTGTAGCGCTGTAAAGCAGTTTCTCTCCCAGAGTACCGTCGCCCTTCAAGCGATAGATCTCAGCCGGTGTTGAGAGCGGAGTATGTTTCAGAGCAACCGGATTGGTTACGGTTGACGGAACAGTTAAGGTCTCAAATACCGGAGCGGCAATCTTGGACTCCGCCGTAGCAACAACCTTTTCTGTACCGCCCTGAGCTGCAAGCAGTCCCAGATCAAACAGAGAGTTATTGGCGATAAACTCGGCTTTCTTCGCACGGTTGAATGTTGCATGGTAGAACCGATTACGTCAGTAACCTCAGATGTCTCAGAAGTCAGGTTCAAAGACGGCTCGGTGATCTGGTTGATAGACCACATAACAGAACCATCAGCCTGAGAAACCATCAAACCTCTCAGTACATGGTCAATGGCAAAGTTGTTGATGTCAAAAACAGCCATTTTCTTTCCTCCTTTGGATTATTTTCGACACGAAAAAAGGACCCCCTATTCGTTGGAGTCCCTAGCCCAGTCGAATTGTTTTTTATTGATTTTGCTTGTGTCAATCATGCCGCTATACATTCCTTTCAGAAGTGCGGTAGACTGAACATAAATGTGTGCGCCCCGAACAGTGTCCATAAATTCATATAGACTGCATTCGCGTAGCTCGGCGCTTTTATACTTAAACCCCGGATACCGCATCATGGCAGAAATCAAGGGTTTCAGTTGTGATGTGTATTCTTCTTTGGATTTTTTCTTATGCTTCTGGCGATCCAATTCAATTAGAATTCGCTTGGTGGTTTTATTCGCCGCGTGTTCGACCTTCGGCTTTAAGCCATGAATTTTTCTGAGAAATGTCACGATTTTCAGATAAACAAATTTGTCGATAACAGTCCCGGTTTCGGGATCTGCCAGCGCGCGTTCGCCATTTTCAAACTGACACAGTTCCATGTGAGAGAAATCTACACCGTCCAGAAAAATAGAAGTGCGTTCAGGCGGCAATCCCCGCGTCAGTGAGCAGAAGAGATCGAAATCAGATATTTCTTCATAGTCAATCCCGGCATCGAAAAGGTAGCTTTTCATATCACTCGGAATCGCTGTCAGAAGATAGAGGAGCGAGTAATACCGCCGCTCCCCATATTTGATAACGTCGCCTAGGGTAGGAGAGTGAACCCGAATTTTATCTGTCACGACGTAATCTTCGCCAAAATATGCTTGAAGTTCATCAAATTCCAGTGCATCACCCATCTGAATCACTCCTTCCAGGCGTCGTGAGTAATGATCCGCGTTTCGCCGTTGACAGTGTTTACGATGGAGTTAAAAGCAATCGTCTGAAAAACCAGAGTGCTTGTGATGTAGAAGTTATCGGATAAACCTTCTTTACAGGAGATAAGATTACAGCGAACGCCAAAGATATTAGACCAGTTGAATCGCTCGCGGATAATCGAAGCAATCAGATCGTGACGCGGAACGCCGACATCTCCAACATAACCATCGCGTCCGTCCACATAAATTTTAAAAGTAATTTCAGCATACTTTTCAATCCTATTTTTACTCGGAATCGAATCGAAAGAAACGGTGTAAGAAAGGTAATGACGGACCTCGGTTTGTGTTGCCGGATAAAAGATGAAAGGGCGAATACTGGATGAAGGACCAAAATATCTGTCCCATTCCCCGTCCCACATAATATTGCCTTGTTCATCAAAAAGCTGATCTTCGTAATCCGGATTGTTTAAGGCAAATAGCAGTTCAGGGCAATTCATGAGATTATTTTTGATTTTTTCTTTCCAAAGAATACCGTGCTCGTCTGGAGCCGTCGCATAGGAACGGAGTTTCTGCAACAGCTCATTTTTTGTGCTTAATTCCATAGCTCCTCCTATACAATAATTTCAAACAGAATTTCCCCCACGGTATTTTTATCTTTACAGGTCAATTTCAACTTTTGACCGATGTAACTTCGATCGCCTAAAAACTTGACCCGAATTTTATTCGATGTATTATCTGGTATTTTTGTAATGAGCAAGTCTGTATCGCATTCGACCCAGGAAGTACCCTGCGAAATCTCAGCCGTCCAATTTTCCAATGTCAACGAATGCTTATCCGTTGTATCTTCATTGTGTGCGTCATAAAACGTAGCGGTGATGAGACGATAGCTTCCGCCGATTTTAATAACATTGGTGCTCGCCGTGATCTTGCAGATTTCTCCCATCACAAGATCTGGAACATCCTCTGGATCTACCGATGCATCGTGGTAATCGGCAAACATTTCGCCGGTTTTCAGATCTACATAATCGGTCGCCGGATTGAAAAGATCTTGATAAAGAGTAAGCTTCTGTATGCCGAATGGCTTGGCATTTTCTACCTTACTGACAATCCAGGTACTCGGGTGTTTCGTAGGAGTACCGACAATCATACGCATATTTTTTCCCGTGTCTTCATGGGTATAGAAAACCTTTTCCGAAATTGAATTCATTGGCAGACAGAGTTTTTCCTGATTTTCAACCGATGCAAACAGATAGTCGCGCCAGATACCGCTATTGTAAGAACTTTGATCACGCAAAACGCCCCACATTTTTCGTTTAATTCGGCGGTTGCCATCCTGTTCGATCCACATGAAGCGATAATTGCATGGAAGAATCAGATATTTGGTAAACTGATTGCTGATTTCCTGCCCCAGAACAAGCCAGCGTCGGTATACATCCTTATTATCAGGAATATCCACATACAGACCAATTGGAAAATCTGCCATGTAACGTAGTCGATAATCGGTCTCGTAGTAATACAGATCATCTTCCGGTTCAAACTCAATTTTCTGCGACGGGCGGAACATCAGATAATATTCGACCTGATCCTTGTCATAAGACTGATCACGCGACACAATAAATCGAGCATCAATCCGGGTTTTTGAGGTCTGGAAGTAACTCATATGGCACTTCTTTTCCGGCTGGTCGTCATGAAAGTAGTCGTAGAGGTAACACACTTTTGAACCAATACCAGTATCCCATTCGGATTCCATCAGCATATCAGACTGAATTTTGAGCGCCTGTCCAACGGTAGTTCCGCTTAAAGATGACAGCGCCCGGCAAGCTTCTAGCGATGGCATCAACGCACCTCCCCAAACATTGTCCTCAAATAGCCATGACAGTCCAGAATCAATTTCCGAAATCTCTTAAACTGAAAATCCGGCTTTTTGCATTCCAGATAGGCGGCTTCGAGAGAAGACATAAATGCAATCATAAGCGGTGGTTCATTAAACATAGAGTTCATGCCACCAAAGCGGTACAATAACCGTTCGAAATGAGCGAAGAATTCCTCGTCGTCCGCAAAAATCAGTTCGGTAATCTGGGAATCCTTATATAAAAGAAGACGATGAATTTCGTTGTGCATTAACAGCGCAGCCTGTCGCATCTGTTCATCGGAAAAGGTTCCATAACGATAATCCATCAGGTTTCTCCTCTACTGATATAGGAATTGTGGAGATAGCCATAATCACTAATCAGTTGTTTCAGTTCGGATTTCATTGCCGCCAACTCCTGAACAGACTGTTTATAGTTGTTCACGAGCACCTTTTCTTTTCCCTCACCGACAGCAATAGAAAGCTGTTTTGCACTCTTAACCTTCGGCTCCATCCAGCGGATCACCATGCCAAGAGATAGGACGCCAACCACAAACCCCTCATCGGCTTCATCATCAACCGGGAAATTGAGTTCATAGGTGATTGTCATGAGTTCATCGTCCATAGAAAAGGTTTTAAATTTATGGCGAAAACGAGGGTTCGACGCCGCTGCGTGCAGCCAATCCCTTATAAATTCAAGCAACGAGTTGTAGTCTAGGCGCAACAGCATCGGATCGTCAATGCTGCCTAAAAACCTTTCGAACACAGTTTTGTAGGAAGTTGTCATGCGACACCTCCGTTATTAGAGCAGACAGATCAAGTCAGTCCCGCAAACACGATCTACGGTCTTAATCTTCTGAATGGAATCAAAAGTACCAGCTTCCATACGAGTTGCAATCTCGGATTTTACAGCGTTCTGAATGCCTACCGGCAACCCAGCAAACACGGAATCAAAACGATCAGATGGAAGATTCAAAACAGTTTCGACATCATTCGCCTGAATTTTCTCATACAGTGCTTCGACATCTTTCCAACGTGCATCAGCCAGAAGTTCTTCGTCTTCGATGACAAAAAGCGGCTTGAACAGGAAGCCAGAATTTGAAGCTCTCAGCCCCATAAGATCCTGATATTCAACCTCAGTTACGTCGCCAAAATCATTCCAACGATACGTATTGTCGGTTTTCTTGCTGACATAAATCAACTCGCCGCGAGTGAGAGAACGGCACGGGATGAATGAATCCGCTTTATATACTTTTGCCGGTTTTTCCTCTGCAACCGGAGCAACTGCCCCTGTAGTAGCAATCTTTTCTGCCACCACTGCGGCAGTATTTTTCTTTGTAACAGCCATTTCCAAAAATCTCCTTTATAATAGAAGAGGGCGGTGTTGACCGCCCACTCCTCTGTATTTCGATTACTCGATTGTGTACATGCCAAAGCGTCTACCAATGATAGTAGCGACACCCATTTTTTGCTGGTACTCATATTCGATCGTCATATCCATGTTAGTTGCACTGTCGTTAATCTCGCGAACCTGTGCATCACCCTCATCATAGATCTTGACGAACTTATTATCAGCAACCGGCATAATCAGAAGCTTGTTGTTGTCAACCAGCTTTGTCATGGTATCATTCGGCGCAAAAGACTGCGGGATCTCTACCAGACGAACACCCTCCCAGAGAGCCAGACGACCAGTAGTGTGTCTTTCCTGTTTCATGGAATCGGAAATCCAGGAAACGTCAGATAAAGCAGTCAGTTTTGACAGAGCCGCTTTTGTACCCATGATAACAGCCTCGGCGCCGTTAGCAGCCTGGACATCCTCAACCAGAGTAAGCAGAGTGTCCTTGTTCAGAGAACCGGTCTTAGTAAACTGGCTGGTCGGAAGAACCTTGTTGCCTGCTGCCATAACAGCGGCATATACCATGTCATTGACCTTTTTATCGAATGCTTCGTAGATTTTCTGAACGAAGTTAGCCCAGTCAACCTTGCCAGCCATAAAAAGCTCATATTCCGCATAGATTTTAACCCCATACCAGGAAGTCTTTACAGCGAAAGTTCTTCCTTCGCCAAGTCTCTGACGGAACAGATCGTGATGATTACCAGAAACTTCTGAAACAGTCAAGATAGACTCGTCCGGCACATAGAACTCGTTGGTATCGCCCAGAGCCATAGATTTAATCTCGACGAACTCATTGAAGAACGGATTCTCGCCCCAGCCCGAAACAAGCAGATTCTCTACGGTCTCCTCGATAACCTCGAAGACGTCTGTTTTATGTCTACGGATAGCACGGCGCAGCTCTTTGCGGGAACAGCCCGGCGCAACCTGCAACACGTCATAAAATACTTTTCTAATCTCATCGTTGCACTGCTCTTTGCTGTGACCATCCCTGGTAACGCCTTTAGCAGTTCATACATCAACTGAGAAAACTCATGAATATCTCTGTCTGCGAACACTTTGCGTGTGTTCTCATTGCTAAATACGATTTTCATTTCGTGATTACTCCTTTCGTAATTACTCGCCAATCTTCAGCTTCTTAGCGGCAACAGAAACGGTCTTGCCAACCTCCGGTGTGCCAGTGAAGCCCTCCTCAGAAATGGCAAATACATCGCCCACATACAGCTCGTAAGCACGAACAATATCGTCTTTCTTGTTGTAGAAGTTTGACTCATGCTGCATTGCAGTGGTATATGTCTCGTAGATCAGCGGGACCTGCAGAACCAGCGCGTCGCCAGCACCGACAGCCGTAACCTCTACCAGGTATTTACCAGCAGAACTCTTGCCAATAATCTTTCCGGCGAAAGTAGCAGAAGCCGCAGCCTCCTTGTAATACTCCGGAGCCTCATAATCGCCCTTGCCAACGATGATGCCATTGTCGGCATCTGCCGCCATCTTGATATTCCAGATATGACCGGCAATTGTGGCTTTGAGTTTTGTGCTTTCGCATACCGTATGTTTGGTATCAAAATTCAAAAAGCTTGTAGCCATTGTTTTTCCTCCTTGTTTTTTGCAATAAAAAAGAGCGCCTAAGCGCCCTTCTCATCGGGATCTTTACTTGAATAAAGTTTTATAATACTTATCAGTGCTTTTCGGCTTTTCCAGAGAATAGCCAACTTTGCCCGCCGGTTTATTTTTCGGCTCATTTAAACTGAACGCATTAATGGAATCGGCATAATCACACTTGATGATTTTTGCACGATTTTCCAGCTCGGTCAGATCATACTTGTCCATATCTGCGACGAGCGCCTGGAACTGTTCATTGTCTGCCAGCATAGAATATTTTTCATCTGCCAGAAGAGTTTCTTTCTTGGAATGAAGCTCATTTTTCTCTGCATTTTCTTTGAAATCTTTGAGAGAAGCGTAGTTGGAACGCATAGACTGAAGCTCGGCAAATTCGCTGTCCGTTAAAAGCTCGCGGTGTAGCGCAAATCTTTCTCCGTCGAACGCGACGTTGTCACCGTCCTTTGTATAGTTCTGACCGTAGATCTTGTCGCCATTCCAATTCTCATATGTGAATGATCATCATAAACAGAGTTGATGAAATACCACTCGTTGTCACTGGACTCAAATGATTCTAAAAGCTGATAGAGCGCATATCTAATATCTTCGTGGGAAATCTCATATGTACGAACGAGTTTCGCAAATTTCTGCGGGTCGTCTGCTACCGGCTCACTTGTACCAGCATCGGCAAACAGCTCGGCAAATTTCGCCTCAAGCTCTTCGTCTGACATTTCGGCATAATCGAAGGTAATGTCTTCGGCAGTCTTACCATATTTGGCAAGCAACTCTTCAAATTTTGTCATATTGCCCCGATCTCCTCCTTTCTTTGATAATGTCTGAATAGGGTCTGCTTTCTTGTTAAAATTGGCTGCTTCAAGCTCTTCGAGCCGGTTCTGAAATTCAGCCATTTTTGATTCGTATTTTTCAAACAAGCTGTTATTGTGCGAGCTGAAATCAGCAAGTTTAATATTCGAATTTGCCATTCCCGGGTTCACAACTGCGCCATCAGGCGTTTTACCCAGAATCGTTACCCCACTAAAGAAGAAATCTTCAATATCGAGGTATTTTTCCTTGGCATTGTACGAAAGCGACCTAATCGACAACTCGACAGATACAGAGCATTCCTCTTCGCGCTGCAAAATTTCGGCAGCTTTTGAATACTCTTCGAAAATATAACCGTCCACTTCACAGTAGGTTTTCTTCTTATCTTCGTCATATACTAACTGTGCGTTGCAGGACTCAGGCACGATTCCGATAGGGTGCTCATCATAAACGACTTCGCCATTTTCATCTTCGTGCATATTGTGAGAGTAGAACTCCCATTGACCATTAACCTCATGAATATATCCCAGAATCGGGCGATTACTAAACGACGGCAAAGCAGAAGTCATTACCGCATCAGAAATGTTTGACCCGTTTAAATTTGTATTCGTATGACACGCCTGCAAATGAACAGGAAGCAATCCTTCTGTATTTTTATCTGATTTCTCAAAATTCACCTTGCCGTGAACATGAACCACAATAGGATCACCGGAATCGTCGGCATTGAAGCGGGTTGAGCGCTTATATGTATTTGAATAAAAATCATACAAATCTTCTAAGTACAGTAATCTTTTAGCCATTTCCCCTCCTTTCATTTATGTGCAAACAACAGGTGCCAAAAAAAATAAAATCGCCCAGAAATGGACGATTAAAATGTAAGCATATCGCTATATCTGATTTTGGATGTATCGACTCCGGAAAAGTTCATGGAACCACTGTTCACAAAGACAAATTCCCCGTTCCCGCCATAAACCTCATACAGCCCCGCATTCCTCAGATTTTTTGCGGTTTCAACATCAGATGTTTTAATAAATTTTTTTAATGCCATTCTCCGTTACTCCTTATTACATCTGGTTCTTTTCCTTCTCTTTGGTTTGTTCTCCCTCGTCTCCAAGCTCGCCCTCATCCTTTTCCTGCCCGCCGCCTTCATCTGTGCCGGACGTAGTGTAAGAGCTATTCAAAGGAATCCAGTTGCTCGGCAGATCGAGAACTTTATTTTCAAGGAACTGAAGCGAGAGAACCTGCAACGGACTAAAACCATCCAGTGCCGCGACAGCCATCTTGACCGGAACGCCATACTGCGCCGATTCCAATAACTCTTTTTTCTTTTCGTTCTTCATCCACGGAGAAGTATATATATAGGAAACTTGCGCCGGATTCGACAAGACGCTTTTAAGGTAGTGGTTTGTCCACTTTTCGATTTGACCAAGAAGAGGTTTAAGAGCATTCATCATATCTGCGATGATGTGTGCTCGATAAATAGTGGCGCCAGTATGCTCATCGTTTAGAACCATTGAGCCACCAGACTGTTTAAACAGATTTGACATCGAGGTTGTAATCATATCGACGTCCGACGTATCCATCGGTTTGAACTCGATGACATCAATCGGAAGTGGCGAGATAGCAGTGCCGACGCAATCTGGAACAGAATCAGCCAATCGCTCATAATAATCCATCGCCGTATCTGGATCAACTTCAAACTCATTCGGGTCATTGCTTCCACTCATATGATTCATACGCGCAACCAATAATTTATAGATGCTTAACTGGTTTTTTACAGCCAGGATACTCTGCAGATCTACATTGTCGATGATGGACTCGAACAAACCAGAGTAGGGTGCGAGACAAAGAGTAGGATCATCGTCATTAACCTTTAGACAGATTGTTCGGTTACTGTCAAGCTCCTGCCAACGCAGGTTATTATCTCCCTGGTATGCCGTATACTTCGAATTAAACTCCGAGTCCCAGAATTCCAGTTCTTCGGAGTGGCGACGGAAGTATGAAAAATCATATGCAAAATTACATGTCCCGTCATAATTGGTTGAAGAAATTTTGCAGTAATCGCCGTCCAACGGGTAAATAAAGAAACCGGAATCATCCTCATAGACATAACCGAAAAAAGCGTCCTCACGCCAGGCAATTATCAGACACTTATAAATTTCGGTTGCCAGTTTCATTTTTTCAAGCTCTACACAGGTATCATAGTAATCCTTTAATATGGTTTTAGGGTCATTATCCTGTGTCAGATCAATAAGCGGCGCTACGCTTATAGCAGTCAAATCTACCTGCTGTGCATTATAAGCGAGCAAACGCCGGTAAGAATGAGAAACCCGCCAGAGAAAGCGACTCAAATTTCGCAACTTGCTTTCATTCTGTTTCGGGTTCTTCATATAATTTCGCAAGGTCTCTTTCGAATAGGTCGAGAAAGTGCGAGACTGGGTCTTGGTAAGATCCAACATCTGCACAACCTTCTGAACTTTCGCAAAGTTCTCCGTGCGACGCTCGTGTTTATCATAAAAATCTCTAAGTTCCTGCACGCTCAACTTAGAAGAGTTTCGGGACGCGCCAGGCGCCCGCTTCGGTTCTGCCATCGGCATCCCTCCTTATTCTGCAAACATAGAAAATCGTTTTGGTTGTCTGATTGCCAGACGCTTTACGAGTGATTCGGTATTTTCTTGCGGTCGGCGTTTTCTGGATAAATCCTGACATATCTGAAAATTGTACTCAAGAGAAGAGAACCGGTCTTTTCTCATGCCCGGACGCTCCTTGATTTTGACTGTATTTCCCTTCATTTCATGGTCCAAATAAATCAGTTCATTAATCAGAAGAGATGTCTGAGTATACGGAGCCTGTAAAAGAGCCTTCTCGCGCTCAGACATTTTACCGAACCCGCGAATCTTCTGAATTTCCTGCTCGGCTTCAAGATCTGGAATGAGCAGATTGATGACACCATTCTGGAATCCTGCACGCAGACCGATAGCCGCATTGCTGTTAAATTCTGCCGTCGCCTTGATAGACAGATAGCCTTTTTGGCATTCCGCACCTTGCAACGATCTGCCATATCCTCATTGTTGCAACAGGTCAGAGCCTCATAGGTCACATCGTATTCAGGATCATATTGGTTCTTGATGATGAAGTCATACACACCAAGACCCTGACCGCCGGTATCCAACACCAAATCCGTACACTTATACTGATAAAAGAAGCGCATCACCAGCAAGCCGAGTTCATCCGTCGTCATGCCTTCATGAGTCTCAATATAGACGATATTGGAAATGTAGTCGCTACGTTCTGTTGGAATCGCCGAGTTGATGATGAGAGCCGCCGCATCATTGTTATGTTTTTTGGAAGCCATCAGCGCGACGTCCACGGAAAGAATCCGCCGCTCGTTCAGCGCGAGAGGTGGTATTTTAATGCGATGTGCCTTATAGATTTCCAGAGGAAAGTAAGAATGTTTCAATTTCCGCCGCGGGGAAATGTCATCAAATTTGAAGAACGCATCATCCGAATCGCCCAGCCACAAAGCACCCATCTCCATCGAGAAGGAAGTGGCGTCAAAGTCAGCCTCAGACATTTCATCTTCAACCTGTTCGCGGAAGAGTAGACCTTCTTTGATGGCGAGCTGATAGGGCAGTCCGCAACAAAAATACTTCTTCTTATCATTAAGCATCAGAGAGAAGTAGGTCTGCAATTTTTTATAGGACCAGTGCGATGTAAACCACGCAGAGGACATATATAATTCACAGTTTCTCTCGGCTAAATGCTCATATTCTGGTTTGGAAAGATACCCCGGAGAACGCGGGGCGGTTAAGAATTTTCGAATAACCGTATTGAGAATGTTCAGATCGACCATGCGGAACTCATCCACGCAAACGATATTTGCTCGGTTATGTCGTGCCGCGTCACTTGCGGTAACAATTTTTACCCAGCTACCGTTTCTGAATTCGCAGTGGGCGTTATTAATGCTGGTGCTAATATCTGATATTTCAGCGCATAGGTTAATGGAACCCCAGGAATAGTTTTTCATGAAATCTTCTTCAATCTTTTGGATACATTCCAAACTCTGAGATTTGTAGCCGGAGACAATACAGATTTTTGTGCCCGGGAAAAGTATACAACGAACAACACAATACAAGGACACCAACCAGGTTTTTCCAGAGCCGCGGCTGGCAATATACATGAAATTCGTTGATACCATCATCATATAGATGAGAATTTTTTGAAAAAGTTTTAATTTGATGTTCAGATACTCCGCAACAAAACGCTGCGGGTTTTTTCGATAGAATGCCGCCCAGTAAGCGACACCTTCCATGATTCGTTCAGATTTGCTGCGTTGGACGTCTTGCAAAGTCTGTTTCTTCTTCGCCGCCATGCCTAATCCTTCATAGCCTGCGATCCGAAGATCCTCTCAAACAGCTCATCGCTGTCGGAGTCCTCATCGTAGGTTGGCTTCTTAACCGTATATTTAGACATGACCCGCTCATAAATTGCCGAAAATTTGTTCTTCAGCCCCAGCATCTTTGCCGCGTGTCCACGGAAAAATGCATCAATATATAACCCGATCTTATCGACGTCCTGTAATTCTGGGTCAATCTCTGGCAACGGGCGAGTTTCTTCCCACTTCTGAATCAGGGTTCCCATCGTCTGAGTGTCAGAAATAGCATCCCCCTTGGTTTGCCGCGGCGCCACATTTGCCGTGTTTAACAAATTCTGATACGTCGCATCTAAATCTTTTGTGGATCCGCCCCGCAGGCTTGTCTTGTAAATTTCCAGTTTCTTGCACGCCAAGCGCTCAAAAACCTCTTCCTGCGCCTTGGTATTACACTCATGCCGGGTAGCCCAGTCCTGATACTCATTCTCCAAAAACATATAATCTTCATTGGAGTAGCCGTAGCCAAACCGTTTTTTGGCAGCCTGGATGGTTTTCTTATTCAAAGTAACCCCGTCATCATCGACATCGCTGCCGCCGCCGAACTCGCTGTCCTTATAGGTCATACCCTTATAATGCCCCAGCGATTTAAGCATGGTCATATACCGGCTGAACACAAGGGTATCTGCACCAACCGCTTCCTCGGTGGATTTCCAGAGGGCGTCAATATACGGCAGATCCAGCATCTGAAGCATATGAATCGCTTTATCCCGGTTGTCCACATATGTATTCGACTTGGAATCGTAGTCGGTAGCCATTTGGGTAATACATTTCTTGCAGCCAAAATGCTCCAGACCATCAACCGTTCGGTCGGAAGAGTAGAAGTTGGTGCGCGCTATGAAGTCATCACAGTACGGGCAGTAGACCTTTTCCTTATTCAAGATCTTGACCAGCTCGCCAAACGCCGTTTCATATTCAGTTCGCAGCTTCGGTAGGGTAAGAGGGCGGATTTTACTTATTTCTTTTGGCATTTTAATAGCCATAAACCTTCCTCCTTTTGACGGAATAACCGCCCGGAGACAAAATCTCCATATAAAATAGTTATATTTTTAACAATCAAAAAATTGTGAGTGGTTCACAATCATCCATGCCGATAGAAGGATTTAAACTCTCATGGGTCGAATCCATCCGGGCTTAAACCGGATGCGTCTGCCATTGCGCCATATCGGCATAATGCGGGCAACAGGACTTGAACCTGCACGGTACAACCACCGGATTTTGAGTCCGGCGCGTCTGCCAATTCCGCCATACCCGCAGAGGAGAGCAGTGCCCTCCTTAGATTACTTGCGTTTTGCAACCAGCTCTGGATCAGTTGCCGGTCCCATGCCTTCGCCACGATCAGAACCGCCAGCGCCCTCACAGGTGCAGCTTGTATCCGGCGTCAGATGTTTGTAATCATTTACGTCTTTGATTTTGTGTTTTTTACAATCACTCATTGAGATACCTCCTTTTTCCCCGAAAGAGGGGATAGCATACATTTATCAAAAACAAGAAGAAGTCGAATTGTCTTCTCATTTTTGCCATCAAAAATAGGACTCATAGCTCCGCTTTTAGAGATCAAACAGGATGTATGAATCCAGATGAAATGACATGTAACACTTGAAATATAATATCATTTCTCAAACGAGGGCTTCTTATTCTTTATCAATAGTCGCCCACTTACTGTTTACAAATTTATCATGGATTTTTTTATCAAGATCTTGCCCGCGAAGAAAGATGAAAGGGTTGACACAGATACATTGCTTTGTTTTGTTTTGATAGGTGTCAGATTGTAATTCAATTTTTCCAAGAACCTCTTTTTTTACAAGAGATGCAATGGTTTTCCTGAAAACATCGTAATTTTCACCCAGCTGCTCACTGAGCGTCTTTACATCTACAATCTTATTATTGTATCTCGGCACTCCATCTTTATATGAAATAAATGGCATGATAGCATAGCAACAGCGAATTCTTTGGTAGGCAATTCTTTGAATAACATCGGTATCGGACTTGTAAACACCTTGATGAATGCCTCCTTTTTTTGAAAATTTGTTATATATCTATTTTGATATTCCTGCTGTTTGGGAACCACAATTTTGTCGCCTTCATATATTCCACCAAGAATAACTCCATCCTCATCGACAATGGTTCCCACTTTTTTTCGTACTTTATCATTTGTTTTCTTTGAATCATTCATATGAACCACCGTATTTGACCTTTACGCTCTGAGAGTTCTATACTCTTCAAGCGCCATCCGCAAATCCGGCGTATTATTGAAAAAGAAAACATTTTTTCCGGCATTATTATTGTTGGGACGCATACCAATCAACACGAAAGAATGCATCATAAGATAACCGGCTAATTTCTGACTGAAAATAGTAATTGTTTTAGGATCGTTCATTTATCTTCTCCTTTGTTTCATTCATTTGAACATTTCTTAATTTCGCTCGTTAGATAATAAGCGTAACACCCAGCGCCGGATTCGAACCGACAATCAACGGATCAAAACCGCTTGTCTTACCGTTTGACTAGCCGGGTACTTCGGCAGCAATAAACTACCAGCTTTTATTTGTGCGCCGCCCTCGAAGAGAGCGGTCACACAATGCCCTGTAGGCGATGTCTTTTATTCGTCGCAGAGAGATGGATGATCTATATCCTCCTGCGAGTCGGAAGCCTACTCGGACTCCCCATGTTTTATCACGTTATTCGTCACAGAGAAGTTTACTCACCCTGCCTGCCCGATTTCGTTTTTCTCTTTCCATAGCCGCCTGCCGCTTCAACCTTTTACAGCCTCCGCATCCATTGCGATTTCGGCAATCCCAACAACCGTCTACATCGAACCAATACCAGTGTGGAGGCGACGGGCGAGGCTTTCTTACAGCTTTTCCCATCGACCCCACCGTGAAAAATTATTTATCGGACTTCCCATATTTCAAATCATACAGCTCTGCCTCGATCAGACTCGTCAGCCAGTCCTCAAAATCTCGGTTAGCCTCCCGCAGCAAATCATATCCATCAGAAGTGATAGCCGCGATAATCTTGGTCTTAGCGATTTCAAGAATTTCAGCTTGTTTTTCCGGCGTCCAGTCTGCGGTTCCCTTGATCGAATTCACTACGGTCTGATACATTTCCTTGACAACCTTCGCGACGGCGGCGTAGAGCATATCTGTATACTTTTCAATCTTCCGAGCCTTCGCCCAGTCATGAAGCTCTTTGCCCGCCCAGCCGAAGATCGGAACCAGAACAACCGTCCAGATGGTCTGAATGAGCTGCATCCAGTCGAGGGATTTCAGCAAATCACTCATTTTCAAGCTCCTTGTTAAGATTAATTTCGAAATATTCTGCTATCTCAAACACCTTGTCCTGATCGACATTCATATAAGAGAAGTACATTATCCCGCCATCGACATTCTTTTTCATCAAGAAGCCGACAACCTTGCCGTTAGCCGTGTAAACGGTTACGTCGCTGCCAAGCTCCTTACCTTTTTCGGTCTCGCCGTTGAAGCCGATCACCTCGATCATATTGGCTTTTGAATTAGCCTTCTCGAAGCCCGCCGCGAAATCCTTATATACATACGCCACATCTGGACCACAATAGAGGTAATCACCGGACTGTGCGCGGGCATTTTCGACAGAAACACAATTGTCATACAAAGTAATCAGTGCGATCTCAAGCGGTTTACTCGTGTACTCATCTCTGAATGAAATGCCATCCATATCATAGGCTCCGTCAGAAATCATGGCGAGAACCACCTGCCGAGCAATATCGACAGGCAGTACCGCAACGACAGAAGCCTCATCATCGAGCGCCGAATAGAACTGGTAGGCTTTTGAAAACTCACCAACAAATTCATCGACGTTCTTATAAGACTCTTTAATCATAATTACTCGCCTTTCACTGTGTTTTTGAAGCTGGAAGAAATCTTGAATTTAGCGCCTTTAATCTCGCCTTTCTTAACCGTCTCACCGGTCTTCGGATTGCGATAGGTTCCTGCCGGGCGAACGGTCTGCTTGAACACACCGAATTTTGCGATGGTTACATCCTCGCCTCTGGCTACAGCCTCTTTGATGGCATCAAACGCAGTGGAAATAATCTCGTCTACGCTCTTCTTTGTGTTGCCTGTTACCTGTGCTACTACGTTAGAAAGTTCTACTCTGTTCATTGTGTGAAATCTCCTTTAATCCTTATTTGTTTTATCTTTTGCGACAAAAACCCCGATCTCAATCAGGTATCGCGTTTCAGCATTTAATACTTTTTCAATGGTTTTCTTCTGGCAGCCGGTTTCCTTCCGGATGAAATCCACCAGCGCATCAAATTCAGACGCAGCATTACTCATGACCATCACCTCCGAGAGCGATGTTATAACAGCACTCCACGCCTTCATCGCCGCAAACCAATACGGTCTGAGATGGTTTGCTAATGAGTCGATGCGCCATTGTGAAATCGTCGCCGCTTCCGGGCAATGATCCAGACTGGAACACCTGAACCCCATCAATTTCGTGCATTTCCGGCGTATGGTTGTGTCCAAGCAGAATGTAATCCGGCTTTGTTTTGCACGCCGCACTTAAACGGTTGATTCCGTCGCGACTAATCGTATCCATATCTCCGTGAATGAAGCAGTAGGTTTTTCTGCCGATCTGGAATTTTCCAAGAGTTGAATCCAGCCGCGCCGCCTTCCGCTCGTCATGAAAATTCGGCAAATGCGCCAACATCTGACACGCCGACCATCCAACCAGATCGTCCAGACGCTCGTCCTTGATAGCGTCTTTTTTATTTGGAGTGATTCGCGAATGGTTGCCGAAGACGTCATAGAAATAAACCTCTTCAAATGTTTTATATAATTCATTGCAGAACCACGCGATCAACCGGGAAGCAATTTTGACCTGCTCGATCACATTCTCCTGATTAGCAGCGACGATTGCCGAGTGGATATTGCCAGAAATCTGATCCCCGACGGAAACAACCCGCACCACACGAGCACCGTGTCGTTTGCCAATTTCCTTAACCCTACTCGAATATTCGAGCAGCCGGATTGCCGCAATATCAACGTCGTACTCTCCAAAAACAGAAGAGAAGCATTGCCCGATATGTAAATCCGCTAGAAGACAGACTATTTCTTTTGAACCATCATTCTGAGTGACTTTAACTTCCGGAAAATTGATTCTGCCCGCATCCCGCAGTCCAGCCTCAATTCGTTCCATCGTTTCGTCAATCCTCGCCGCAGCATAGTTCTGTGCGTTCCATGCGCGACGTTCATCCTGGTATTTGATTTTTTCGCGAGCCAACTCCCGCAGTTTATTTTGAATCTCCATCGCATAATCAGATTCGGCAGCCTTGACCGATGCAAACATCCGATCGAATGCCTGCCGCTGTTTACGAAACTTTGATTCGGTGTATTCCGTGCCGAGAAGCCTGTTGAGAATATCTGCTACATCCTGCCACGACCCGATTTTTTCTTTTTCGCCGGTGATGCGGTAGATCAGTTCCTCGTCGGACTCCCCTTCAAATCGTTTGTATTCGATAGAAACCACCCACTTCCTACTCGGCGTCTTCTGGAATGAAATCCAGAGGCTCGTCAAGGTCGCGCTCGCTCTTTACCTTAATTGAAAAGTCGATTTCGGCACCATTGAAGTCGGAGAGCAGCGTTTTGATGGAGCGTTCACCGTCATCGGTATGAATTACCATAGCGTCGGCGTCCAGGATTCCTGCGACCTTCATAGTGGTGGTTTTTGTTTCTTTGTATGAAAAGCACTGAGCCATTTCCTACTATTCCTCCTGCTTACAGAATTGAGTCGAGATCAGCGATGACCTCGTCAGCCAGACCATAGTCCACGGCTTCCTGAGCAGTGAAATACCAGTCTTTTGCCTGATTTCGTTTGAATACTTTCTGTTCGATTTTCGAGTTCGCCAGAATGTAATCGCCCATTTCGGCGATTTGTTTCCGATACAGTTTTTGCGCCGCCTCTGTCTGTTCAAAAGTTCCGCCGATTCCCGTTGTTCCGCCCGAATGAATCATTGTTTTGGCGTATGGGAATACGAAACGTCGATGACCCGACATGAAGATCAGCGCCGCGCCGGAATATGCCTGTGCCACATTTACTGTATAAATCGGCGTTTTTGAGAGCTTGATCGTGGAGCAAATGGACATTGTTTCATCAAGCATTCCGCCCGGACTGTCGATGATAAGTACGATAGGCTGACGGTTTTCCGTCGGAAGCCCCATATCCTTGTCTTCCAGATTCCAACTGAAAATCATTTTCTGCAGTTCCAAAACGCTTTCATCAATTTCCGCGTCAAGGTACACAATCCGATTTTCCGCAAGCCGGTAAAAGTTTACCAGTCCCGGATCTGGAAGTTGCATATTTTCAAGCTGCGGTGGAATAGCAATTTCTAATCCTGTAATAGTGATTCCTTCTTTCCTTTTAAATTCCGTCGCGATTACATCTCCTCAGCGATGAGTGCAATCTTGCTCCGGTAAATATTTTTCAGCTCGATTTCTCCGTAGATGTCGTTTCCTCTAAAGACTTCCGACATCCGTCGCATACCGTTGTTTCTCCCGGCATACTGCAGCAAATCGACCTGAGTATTGTAATCGCCTTCAACAATGCAGATGGAATCGTTTCCGATTCGCTGCAATGCAAGTTTCATGAGCGATATATCCATGTTTTGAGCTTCAGTAATATAAATCCCAGCCTTCATATTGGAGGTGTCGAACCCACGGATATCAGACATTGGCAGCAACGTGATTTTTTCCTGCATGACTAATCGTTCAAGTCCGAATGAATCCCCAAGCTTTGCGGAGAGCATATTTCCTATAGAAGAATCGAGCAATTTTTCATCCCTGTTGCCCGGCAGGTATCCGATCTTTGCTGAATTTATCGTCGCGACGGTATTACAGAACACAATAATCCGCTCAATTTCTCCGCGTTCCAGCAGAGACATCAGATAGCCCAGAGCCAGTAATGATTTTCCGGTTCCAGCCGGTCCCTTAATCATCGTGATCTGGTTGTTGGATAAACTGTCCATGACCATTCGCTGATAAACGTCGCCTGATATGGCTTGATTGTGCCTAAGTGATTCGACTTCACCTTCGGGATTCGCAAACTCTGATGAGAACCGTTACGCCAAACCAGAATATCTGCTACTTTGCCGCTTTCATTCCGCACAATTAGATACTCATTTTCCAGAAGAGAAGAATTGTTCTCGTCCGGATGCTCGTACAGATATGCCATTTCCTCATCAGAAAAGACAATGTCGCGATAACCTGAATAATCATCTGAAACCGTCTCTACACTTGATACTGGCAATCCGAAAACATTTTTTGCAATCATCTTGCACGCCAGATCGTTAGTGACAAATTCCAGATCTGGATGGGAAGTGGATTTAATATAAGCCGCACTTACACAAATCAGATTATCCGGTGTGTCTGGCATCTTGCGTTCAGCAGGGCATTGTATGTGGCAGTAGTGATGTCTGCCATCGCGTATATATCCGGATGTTCGTCCAGGATATGCAGAATACGTCGCGCGCGGAATTTCACATCGTCATCCTTATTCCGGGAAACCTTGATGTCTTCAAGTTCTCTCAGAGTTACTGCTGAGATGAGAAAAGGTTCTTCTAACACCCGCTCCTGTAAATCCAGAAGGGCGTTCGTATCGTAAAATTTGATAGTATCCCCGCCTTTCTACTCGACCGTCAACAGGAGATTGGATTCACGGAAGCGTTTCAGCAATTCTGTGTTTCGACGAGACTCCGTTGCATAATAGGTTCTGCGATGACGCGCGACTGTATGAGAAATTCCGCTTTCCCCAAATCTGACGCCATGCTCGCGAAGATACTGCATTTCTGCCTTGGTAATTTTTTCGATTGGTAACACCTACTTTTTGTTTATATTTAGTTAGCCATAGATAACCAGTGCTTAAATTAAAATTTAGTGCGCCGGACTCCAACCGGACGTAGTGCCAACCCGTATGATTTCTGTAGCTTTCTGCCATCACTAAATAAATCGTCGCATCCGGTATGACCCGGAAATGTGAGCAGCCACCTCACTGCGACGCCTCCACAGAGGAGTTAGAAAGGAAAAATATGAAGAATGAAGATGAGCGGCGCGACCACGATTCGAACGTGGACATCGGTTTGCCCGATGGAGAGATTAGCAATCTCCTGAGATACCGTTACTCCATCACGCCGTTTTGGAGGTAAGTAATATGAAACAAGATAGACCCACGGAGAATTGAACTCCGGCACACGGTTTATAAGACCGCCGCTCTAACCGTCTGAGCTATGGGTCAACCTTTCGAGGTGGACTCGAACCACCATCTAACGAGATCTGCGTGCGCTCTAACCAGTTAAGCTATCGAAAGTGAGGGCGTTGTTCTCAGCTCGTCGCCATTCCATGATGAGAAACACCCAGAAAAAATCAGGGTAATGCCACGCCACTACCAACCGGAGGGCAGTTTCTTAATACTGCCAATCACTTCTTCGACACACACGAATCTCCGAAGATTCCCAGTACAACAGTCTTCGTGCAGACGTCGCAACAGGAACATAAGCGCTCGGTGTAGGACTCGAACCCACAAGGCAGTTACGCCCAACGGATTTCAAATCCGCGCCCTCATCCAGCCGGATACCGAGCATATTCGATTCCCGCAACAGAATACGTCGCAGATAGAATGGGGGGGGGATGATTCTGCGATTTCACCTTCTGCCGAACCCAGCACAAGAAAGCAGAGAGAGGGAAGAACTTTCTGGTGCCGGGACACTGGCGGGAGGATTCTGTATTGAGAAAATTTCAGTATTGTTTCTTCGACGACAGTGCCATGCCAATTCATATCGCGACGGGATTTGTCTCGATGGCACTGGCGCCGAAAGGAGTATGAATGAACGAAGTGAATGAATACTCCTCAAGATCTAGAAGTAAGAATAAACTAGAAGATCTGAAGAAAGTGGGGGTATAGATCTATAATTAGAAAGATATATACTAAATTAGAAGATCTAGATCTATATAGTGATCCACTACTTAGATCGATCTATATAGCTGAAATTTCAAAATATTCTGATAATTTGAGGGTGACAGTGGGGAGAGAAAGACTCGAACTTCCAGAACCCGAAGGCAACAGCTTTACAGGCTGCCCCGCTACCAGTTACGGTATACCTCCCCAAAAGTAATTTAAAGTGACTATAGGGTGTTCGCTAGGAATCGAACCTAGACCATCAGCAAGATCATCCTTTTAATGCTGATGTGCTACCAGTTACACCACGAACACCATAATAGCGGGAGAAGGATTTGAACCTCCGACCTCCGGGGCATGAACCCGACGAGCTTCCAAACTGCTCTATCCCGCATGAATCACCCGGCAGAAGACCCGAAGACCTCCCGCCGAGAAAGATTTTTTGTTTGCCTTTGAGCCATCACAGCTAAAATTCCAACTGCAACTTCCTGGTTTCTTACGAGCAAAGGCTTACTCTCCCCAGGCGTAACTTAGGTTGCTCAACTCCCCAAGAAACCGCGGCGCCATATTTGTCAACCGCATCGGCAATCCAGCGGCGATAGATAGTCGTGGAAGAGTCCCCGCAATTAGCTTTTTGCAGGAGTCCCGGTTTTATCCGCGTGCCTACTGTGCATACCGTCGCATGGAAAACTCGGCACACCTTGACCGCTCACGTTCTCTATCATTAGTATGACGAGACCCGTTCTGGGAAAGCCTTGTAAAATAAGGCTTTTTGGGGTGTCAAAAAATTTTGCCCCTCTGAAAAATGCCATTTTCGGGGTCATTTTTGAACAAAAATTCCGAGCTAAAATTGTGCAAAATTCACAAAATAACGATATTTCATATGGGTTTCCGGGGATTTTCCGGGTCAGGCTGCCGGGAGGTTCGCCGAGAAGCATTTCAGGAGCGACTTCGGGTTCACGTCGTACAGCACTTTCAGGAGCAGCGACCGGTTCTTGTTCAATGTGGTTTCCAGCGACCCGATTTGTGCCGCCACCTTCGGGGTGATCAGGAACGCGCGGTCGATCAGCCACGAGAAAAGACCGATGTAGTTTGAAGAGATGTACTGCGACTTGATTGCCGCGATCAGGTCCTCAAAATCGTTTCGGAGGAGTAGATGAGCCTCGTGGTCATGCCCGTTGACGTTGCACTCGTAGAGTCGGAGAGAGAATTTCTCAATCAAGGCTTCTACCTTTTTGCAGGTTGCATATGATTTTTCAGGGGCGACTTTCTGGAAAAACTCACTCGTCGCGATGAGAGAGGAGTCCGGCTTGAATTCCGGGATCCGCACGTTGTAGAGGGAGTTCATCGGACAGTGAAGCTCGAAATTTACCCGGTTCATGTCGAAGTCTTTCTTGATGAGTCGCCAGAAAATCGGGTATTTATTGGTTGTGATGTCCATATCTCGCTTGATGCGCTGGATTTCGGCGCCGACATCAATATCGAAGCGGCGTTTTGCGTTGTCGATTGCGATTTGAGCCAATACTGAGAGGATACATACATAATCCTTATATTTCTCGTCGTCGAATGTACAATCGTATGTCTGCGCGATCTGGGCGAGGTTACTGGATTCTCCAATATCCCGCTGTGCTCCGGCGAGGGTGTTGTCCATGCGGGCAAATTCCGCCGGGGTGTTGTCATAGATATTCTTATCTTTCGGTATATTATTAACGATTGTGGGGTATTCCAGATAACAGCGTCGGGCGTGCTCTACAACATCGGGCTGATTTGTACAGTAGCCACTATCGGAATCCTGATCCGAACCGTTATTACGGTCTTGAAAATCTGTCCCAATCATGTTCACTGCGACGATTTCATTGCTAAAATCAAAATATTTCTCCAAGCGCTCGTCGTACACGTTATGGAGATAGGTCAAATTGTTCTTCGAGTTGAAGGGGCTTCGGAAGAACGCCAGGAAATCTCCGGGAGAAAACCTCTTTGTGTAGCACTGGATTGTCCCTGGCTCCACCGAAAAAGTGTCATCATCATCTACTGCGACCTCTTTTCCCGTCGCGCCGTAAAGCAACATGGCATATGGCGATCCCACAATGACCAGATTGTCCGCGTTCTGCACAATTTTTCCGCTCTTGACCTTCCGAATATAGGCATGAATTATCTGGTTTTTTCTGTCCCGGAAATACTCGCTGCGTACAAATGCCGGATTATGCTCACACAGCGCGATCAACACCTCAAAATCATTGGAAAAATTGGCGTTTTTGCGGAGAAAATCGAGGAAGAAGGCTTCGTCCTGTTTGAGACGGCAGATATACTCCACGCTTCTCCTTGCAACGGTTTCCATGATGTCCTCACTCAGCGAATTAACCATCTGATAACTCATTTTTTGGACGTCGCCGAGCTTGCTGGCGTGCGCGGTTTTGACGACACCGAACATATTTTTGCTCTGCTTCACCCAGCCGCACCAATCCTTGTACGACACATCAAATTTCAGCCATTTCATCGCATTATCAGTTGTGATAACCTCGATATCCTTGACCTTGTGGCGCTTCCCAAACATATCCTTGACCGTCGCGGTTTCGTACCGGTCGCCGAAGTAATCCCGGAAAAAGTCCTGGATCCGAGCTTTGAATGCCGCCATCTTGCAAAAATGCTGCCGCAACAGCACATATCCGTTCGCCCAGTCTGGGCAAATCCCTACGTCGATGAGCGCCTGCCCGTCGAATAGGGTATTTTTTACCCTGTAGTTTTCTATATACTTTGCGATGCAATGCCGCGCTTCATCAGTTTCAATGCTGACCACATTTGTCTCAAAAAAGCGATCTACATCGTTTAAAATCAGAATATTTTTGGGGTTAATCTTGATGCGACCAACGATGGCGCTAGAAATGAGGGGAGAGTAGGCGCTGATTTCTACGATAGGGGCGTGCTCATCCGGCAACTGGATTTCCATTCGTAGAAAATTGATTGCCTTATCGTACAGACGGTCGCAGATGAACATACACGAACCTTTTTTTGCCTTGCCGGTACTGCGATACAGCATCTTGTAGTGGACGACTTCACGCTTTTTGATGGTTCCGTCGCTGCGGGCGTTCACGTATTCCACGTCAACTCCATTAGCGTAGTAGAGCGACCGGATTTCGTCCTTACTTTTTTTCACAAAGCTGTCCCGTTTGGCGCTGGCATCAGAGATTAGCTGCTCGATTTTTTTGCGCTTGTACCTAGCTTTTTCAAGTGGGACCTCATTACCGAGAGATTTTGCCAGTCGGTATTCTTGACGGGCTTTTCGTGCTAATTTCAGTAAATGCTTTGCTTCTTCGTCGTATGAACGGCTGCCATAATTGAATTCCAGACAGATAATATCCCGCGACGAGCCGCCTTTCGTGATTTTCAGACCGTTTGCCAGCAGGTAATCACTAAAAAGGCTGTTGACGAACATCGCCTCCTTGTAGTCGTATCGCTCGCGGACACCGTTATTGTGTTCGAAAACGGTACTGGCTTCGATGTTCAAGATCTTAATGCCAAATTCACTCAATGGCAGCACCTCCTTTAAGCAGGTTTTCGGCACTGTACTTCTTGATGATATCGGCAGTTTTCAGATTAGCCTCTTTGCAGAGCCGGACGATAACCTGTAACGCCTTCGGAACCTCATCTTCGTGCAGGAGACTGGTAACTTTCGGACGAGAGCTTCTGCCGGATGCCGTCATATAGTTGCACATCCTGTCGTCAAGGTCGATTTTCGCCGTGCAGATGAGCATTCCCTTATAAGAACGCCAAGCAGACGCGTAGTTTCTGTTGAAATTCTGGGCGTAACGACCAACCATTTTCACGATGACGGTGCGATCTACTGCAGGTTTTTCGTCGCAGGAAGAGGATTTTAATGCTTTGACTTCCAGCTTCGGGGCGGATGCCGCGGCTTTCAGTTTTTCGGACATTTCCAGCGCCAGTTTTTCCGAATTTTCTAGGGACTCCATCATTTTCGTAACGGCGGCGCGCTCATCGGTGGTTAGATGTGGGTAAAACTGCTCAAAAAAGGCTTCTGGCGAGAGTACAACCTTGCCACCCTTCCTCAGCGACGGAAGAACATCTCGATAAATCCAGCGCTTGAAATCCTTGACGCGGAGCGACCGGCTGCCGAAAATCATACTGTAAAGACCAGCTTCGTTGACGATAGTGATGCCGCGGTTTGGGACCTTAAAGGGTAAATCGGGCGATGGTTTGAGAACAAATCGATCTTCCGGATCGACGTGACGCAGGATTGCCGCACGAGTGTTGTTGAATTGAAGTGCTTCTGCGACGTCTTTTCCGACAAACCATGCCGAATCATCATCAGTGACAACCCGGACATCGCCGAAAATCGGGTAATTAAATTTTTTCAGTTCATTCATACATTTTCTCCTTGATATATTGGAAATTCGTTGATTTTCTGGGAAGTAAGAAGTGACCGCGAGAATCCCCGGTCGAAGAGGTGTGTTTAATCGGTTTTCCAGCCGCCGCCGCTTGTGAGAGGTGAATGCAGCGAATCATCAAACCGGACGCTGCCGCGAATCCTGGAAGCAATGTCCACCAGGAATGTAGGGACGCCGGTAGAAAAATCGCTGTCGTATAGTCTGCCAGAGTAGGTTCGGTGCAGTTCATCGCGAGAAAATCGCGGTGTTTTTGTTCGATATGGTTCTGAGTTCATGGGTTTCATATCCTTTCTGTGTTTATTCGAGGCAGAGCCTCAATCTATACTTCTCTTTTAGGGATTTTGATTTTGGCGAAAATGTCGCGGGTCGCATTTATATAAGTAGAAAATCATTATTTTGGCGGTTTACAGAAAAAAGGAGAGAGAAAGAAGAGAAAGAAAGAGAACCAGAAAGAAAGAGAAGAAAGAGAGATCAAAAAAGGGATCTTCCGGCTCGTGAAAATCATTGTGAAATCTGGATTTTTGGGGAATGAGATTTTTTGAAAAATTTGGGGTGAGAGTGGAAGAGCGGGGAGGAGGAATTGAAGCGTCGGATGAGGTGACAGGATATGGGGAAGATGGGATTTCGGGAGGTGCTTCGCCTTATACATTGGATCTAGATCTATATAATATACAATATCTAGATCTTAATATATTATATATTATTAGATATAGATATATAACTACTTTACTGGAGATCATCTAAGTATAGATCTGGAGTATATATAAATATTATTCGTTACACTCATAATATTATATATATACTCTTCAGCCGGTAATGCCGCGAAGGATTTTCGTCGCAGGAAGAATCTCTAAGCATTACCGTCTGAATCTGGTTCCCGGCGAAATCTGGTGGTCTGGATGCTGTTAAACGGGAATCCCGAAATTCGGCAAAGTGGCGGTCGCTACTCCTCTGGGGATACCAGCCAGTTTTCCGGCTCCGAAAAGATGATGTTGTCAAGAAAATTGATTTGCTCCTGGCTGGCGGTTCCACAGTACCAGTTTACCAGAGCGCATATGAATAATTGCTCAACATTGCTGTACATGATCGAGCCTTTCTGTCAGCGTTTCGCGGTATACTTCCAGCATAATTTCGGTGACGCGGGTACTCATTTTTCGGGTGATGTTCTTTTCGCAGCGTTTGATGTACCCCCGGAGTTCGGCATCGGTGGCGGAATTGGCTACGGCGCGGGTAAATTCGCGGACAACCTCTTCATTTTTGCGGCGCTGTTCTTCTGATATTCTCATTTGTGCCTCCTTTCAAGTCTGATTGCCGGTAGCCCGACGTGTAATACTTCTCTTTTGGGGTAGATGCTTTTCGTGATTTTGCGGAGAAGTGGAGGGGAGGGAGAATTTCGCGGGAAGGAGAGATGGGAAAAATTCTATCTGCGACGTATTATTTTGCGGGTAGGATGAAAATGTGCTGATGTGGGGATAGAAAAAGAACGCCGAAACCGTTATGGAATCGACGTTTTTGGGCTGTTTTTCGGGGAGTATGATTCGAGGGAGGATATACGTTTTTCAGAGAATAAAAATTGGCTTCGAAAATCCTTATCGCCAAATCGCGATGACTTCTGTGTATTCTTCAAATTTACTGGCGCGATTTTTTTGTTTTTTCAAAATGGTTGGTCTGGCGGGAGAGGGGAGGGGTATGTAAAATGGGAGGATTTCTGATAGAGGTGTGATGGGGGAGGGGGTTTTGGGAAGGGTGTGGAGGTGAAGTAGCTATATGGTTTTTTGGAATTGTCAGATAACTTGTAGTTTTTGCTATCCCCCCTATCCGGACGGCGATCGCGTTATTTTGCTGCTTGCCGCGGCGGTAAAATGGGAGAATACCACCAGATCCGGCAAGGCGATCCGGGGATGCAGCCAGGAGAACGGCGGGAATAGATCTGATCCGGGTGATAGAGTGGGGACAGGCTGGATCTGATGCTTTAAAACCGTATAGAATAGTAGGTTATAGGGGAATTGTAGAGGGATGGAGGGCAGAATATCTTTGTGTTTCTGGAGTGATAGTAAACAAATGTTTACTATTTTTTTGGTTCCTCCACTTATCCACACCCAAAAAACATATACAAATCTTACACTTTGCATAGTTATCCACATACTTTTCCACACATCACTCATCACAAATGATTTGTGTCGAACCACAAAACATTATCATATAAAACAACGATATACCGCTATTACCGCATCATTAACACTCATCACGCCGCTAATAGGTCGCATCAATACATCTGCCCGAAGTCAGCACACTAGCCGCGACCGCATCGATCCACCAGGACACACGCCCGCCGATCTCCATCCTCTCATCAGCTCCCGCCGCCGTCACTCTGTCGCTGTTAGCTCCCTGGACTACGTCTCTCATCAGCTCCCCGGACTACTCCATCAACTACACCCCGCCGCCGTTGGTGGGGGATTGATAACACCATATGTTATATATCTATTATCACACCAGATCGCCAGAATCGGATCAAATCCTTCCACTTTTGCCGCGCCTATGGATCTGCATAGGACAAGAGGCAGCATTGAGATCACCGGGGATGCAGCTACACCTGCCGCCGCGCTCAAATTTCCCTTTAAATAGAAGAAATAGGATCGTTTTTCAGTTTTTAAAAGTGCCGCGATCCCTTTAATAGCAAGGCTTTACACCGATTTTATATAGTGATTTTCAACTGCGTTTCTTCTATATAATCAAAAAAAGATCATTCTATATTGTCAGATAATTCCGGGTATGGAATGCCTTTTGCGTCTAAATCAGCTTTAATTATAGATTTTATATAGTCTCCATAGCTTATATCATTCATTTCTGTATACTTTTTTATTCTTTCATACTCAATATTCTCACTAGGATAAAACTTCAATGATATTTGTTTGATTTTCTTTCTATATTTTGCTTGCGCTGCTTTCATTGACTGATTATATGTCAAGTTATCACTCCATTCTAAACAATATAGCGCACCGCTATAAGCGTGCATTTATACAATAGCGTACTGCTATAAGCTATAATTAATTTTACAATAGCGTACCGCTATGATAGTATTTAAGTACCGCAAGGGGAGATCCCCAAGTGGTAGCCCGCGGGGGCGTCGATCCCGCTTGTCAAAACGATTGTAACTATTAACAACTCTACTAAAAATTTGAGCCGTGTTTTAATGTCGGGCGTTAGTCCGGGACGTACTCCAAAAGATCGCCCGGCTGACAGCTGAGCAACCTGCAGATCGTGTCAATGGTATCGATCGAAACTGGTTCGCCGCGTTTAATTCGTGTCAGCGATCCTTGCGAAATCAGTTTGCCGTCCTTTATTTTTTGACGATAATACCCGGCAGCGTTGAGCGCGTCGATAATATCAAATTTATATTTTATCAAAAAAACACCTCATTTTTTAAAAAAGTATTGACAAGGACACAAATCGGTGCTAATTTATAAAGCACAGAGGACGCAAAAGAGTCCTGATACTTGTCTTGTATTTATTATACCAAAAATAGGAGGATCAATCAATGAAGAAGAATGAAAAAAACACCAGCGCGACCATCGACCAGACAACCGCAACCGCACCAGCGGCAACCAAGAAACCAGCGGCAGAGAAGAAACCGGCACCGGCGATCAAGACGGGGGACGGCAAGATCGCCGTTGTAGTAGTTGAGCGCGACAGCTTAACCTATTACAAAGACGTTAAAGCGCCGACTATGGTCCTTAAATCCGATGATTTCGGGGCGCTTCTTAACGCCGTGTTGATCGCGCGTTATGCCGATGAAACTTCCGTCAAGCTGACGAAATCGCGGAAAACCCTTGCAGACGCGGAAAAAGCGTTGAAAGAGTATGCCGGATCTGATGACGGCGAAATCGCCGCTTTAAAAGCCAAGATCGCTGCGGCTCAAGTCAATGTTAAAAAATTTGCCGCTCTGGATACTGAGATCGCAACCGCCCGCCCGGAAATAGAGGCGGAAGCTGCCAAGGTCGGGAGTGACGTCGCGACGGCTTACAATCCGATCGTAACATTGTTTAGCCTGTTTTACTCAACCGCCGCCGGGATCGACGATGGCAAGATCAAAATGTACGTTGTTAGAGGTATGCACGATCTTTATGCGGCTTGCACACACTACGCGGATCAGTACGAAAACGACGCGGCGATCGAATGGGACGCCACCCGAAAAGAGTCTTTTGCATCCATCCGGGAAAAGCTGACGGCGATCGGATCACGGCTCAACGGCGCGGCTGACGCATATCGTAAAGGTTATAACTTTACGGCGGCATCAAAAGACGTTAACCGACTGATCGCGTATGTTACCCGATATGACAAGTTTGCACGCAAAACTGGCAAGATCGCGGACTCACGGAACAAGCTGGCGGCGTTCCAGGCGGTTGTTTTGGCTATATGTTTCCGCCAGAAAGCTGTTGATGGCTCCAGCCGGTATGAAGTGGAGTGTTAATTTAATAGTTCGATCCGTTCCGGTAGGCGCCGCCCGTATGGGGGCGCGGGAACGTCGCGGCGGTTGTCCGTATGGAGATCGCGCGGTGATCGCGTCGTCTGGGCGACGTTAAACAGGCTTCAAGCCCAGAGCGTCCGCGTCAGTAATGGCGCGGGGTAGCATCGTTTCCGGTTCGCCGGATACCTGCTAGTTCCGGGATCTTTCCCGGTTCCGTACCATTCAATATAAACCAAGTTCGATCCGTTCCAGTAGGCGCCGCCCGTATGGGGGCGCGGGAACGTCGCGGCGGTTGCCCGTATGGGGATCGCCGGGAATTAGTGACAGCTTGAGCCGCCCGTATGGGGGATATATCGTGATAGATAAAATCCTAGCATGGCGCGACTTTTTTATATTTTCATGGCGGTTCCGTTAATGCGGGATCGCCTTTTTTGGATCGCCGTCCTGGTGGCGGCGGGGTTGATACGGCGGCGGGTCGCGGCGCGATCTGTTTTTGCGCGGCGGCTGACAGCCGGGAAAAGAGGCAGAAATGAGAGACAAAAAAGGGATCAAAAAATACACCCATGAAATAACGGTTCACTTATTCAACCGGGACGCAAAAATTCATGGGCGCGTTGTACGGGCGGGATCTATCCTTTTACAGGATCGCTATTATAATTCATTTTCAAGCGGTTGCGATCTGTATATATGCGATAGTTTGCCGCGATTTTACAAGGGAAATAATCCGCGGTTACGCGTGTCAGTTTGGACGGATGGAGGCTTTTGGGAGTCCGATTTGATCCAGAATGGCATATCGCGGATCATCTGGCGTAAGTTCGTTGAATGCGGACGGCGCAAGACAAAAGTAGATCCGTTATCATTGACGGACGATCAAGCGCGGGATCTGATGAAACATGAACGGCGCAAGAAAAACGGCGGCGGCGGTTCACGGATTAGCACGTCAGAGATCAATGGGTCGCTGGCGTTCCGGCAGGTGACAGAGCTTGCATATTGGGAAAATCTGTATAATGCAAGATCGGGCAACGCTTCGGTAGTCGCGGCAAATATCCGGCGGTAGAAGCGAAAACAGAATATAGAATCACGCTAGGGATCTGTCTATTTCCGGGCAGGTCTTTTTTGTGTGTAGAAAAGAGGGTTTTATGAGAGACGAACGGAAAACGTGTGCGGGTTGCGTATATTTTGACGTATGCGGCGACAGCGACAGAACAGAATCGTGTGCAGGGCGCAAGACAAAACGGAAGTATATTGTAAAGCGCTTTCTTGCGACGGCTGCAGTTGTGCGGATGTGCCGGGCGGAACGGTTCTATACCTGCGGCACGACTGAGGACTATGATAAAATGCTGGCGCTGGTGGATGCATATGGAAACACTGGTAAACTGGCAGACGCGCAGATCGGGGATATCGCGGAAGATATATATAACCATTCCGATCAAACAGAAACGGAACTTACAGACGTGTACAACGCTTTATTAAAGGCAGAGCAGCGGCTTGTATTAATTCGTGAAGAATAGGGGGATCACTATGTATTTTGATAAAACAGTCCCGGATCTTCGGGTAGATGGAAAGTGTGTAAGGGAAATGTCGGCGGCGGAGTTCTTCCGGAAAACCTGGGAGGCGGTCAAGCTGGTGCCGGAAGGGAAGGCGGCGATCGATACGTTTGATTATGTGAACGTGACGGATCTCGCGTATCTGTTGCCGGGTTGCGATAACATCCGGTTCACAACGGAAATTGAGCCGGGCGGCAGCGAGGGTGTGTATCTGGATATAGGCGTGTGCTATACGCTTGACGGCGAAAGCGAAACCAAATTATACCTTGCGACGATCAAAACGCTGGACGATGGCGCGGGCGGTTTCATGAATATGGGAATCGCGGCGGGCTTGTGGTTGTACTATGCAAACGCAGCATACAACTATTCGTTCGACTGGTAAAGGGAAATGAGATGCATGAAAATCTGCTTGACAGAATCTTGGGTGCTTTTTTAGTACGTGAAAGGCAAAGCGAAATATTGTATATGCACAGGAGGCAGGAAAATGAGAAAAGTATTAGGTGGTTTAGGACTTGCGGCAATGATCATCGCGACAGGAATCGGTATGGTTAAGGTATCAGCCGGAAATGATGGATATTACAAAGAGCTGCCAAAGCCAAAGGCAAACGGAGAAGTATATGTATGGGTGTCGTTGAGAGTCGAGGACGCGGTCTATGGCGGCAATGGTGTATTCCAGACGGCAGACGGAAACGAATGGATTTACTACGCGTCGGAAGGAGATTATGAAATTGGTCGCAGCTATGACCTGGTCTTCGGGGACAACGGAACGCCGGACTATCTGTATGACGATACTATTGAAGGAGTGAGCGAGAAATGAAGATGAAGTATAAAGGTTCGCGGAAAGGGACGCGGTTTGCCGAGATTGTGCGGGCGGACGGCGTAAGGGAAATTGCGAGAATGGAAGAGCTGATCCGGCAGATGGCGGGGCAGGAAGAAAGAAAATTTACAATCAGCGACGGAAAAATGCTGGTGGAAGTGAAAGACGTCGCAGACTATGAAGCGTTCAAGGTAAATTATTTGCAGATGAAACGTGCGGCGATCGTTGCAACGCGGGAACGGCTTGACCCCAAACGGAAAACGCGGGACTACTGGGCGATCATGCAGTGTTTGGGCGGTCAGTGGGAAGAGGTTTGCGCGGAAGATACGTTGACCGAAGCGCGGCGAAGAGAAAAGGAGTATCGACTGAATCATCGCGACGTGCCTGTAATGATCAAACGTAGAAGGGAGCGGATAGCATGATATTAACGAGAGAAGAAGCGATCCGGATTCACCGCGATATGTGGCGGTATCTGAAAGAACGCGGAGCCGGAAAGGGGACCATTGAACGAGGAGAATTAAAACACGACTATTGTCTGACTCATGGTTATGATTTCAAATACAACTGTGTTTTATGTGAATACGCCGATTCATACGGTGGATGTCGTGCTTGTCCGGCGATTTGGGGCAGCGAAGACGAAAAACAGGGTTTTTTCTGTGAAGGTTGTGAGAAGGGTGTGGAAGAGGGGTATATTGATTGGCGCTATTCAGACCTTGACGATATTATCAATATTAGAATGAAGGGAGAGCAATTATGATCGCAGTGTGTACAGAAGGAGATTTAAGTTTAATTAGCGTGAACCGGCGGCTGGTGTACATCGCGCACAGCGCGGAGGAGAAAGGGAAAGCGATCCGGGCAATTTACAGAATGATGAAAGGAGGCAAGTGGCATGGCGATCTCACGGAGGAGGACTTGTGATTTAAAGACCTGCGAGGGTCTAATTGAAGCGTATTGTAAAATTCCCGGCGGCGAGTATCACACATTGCAGGAGGGAGTTCTTGGGCTGGGCTTATGTGTTTGCAGTGCGCCAGGGCGGAAAGTCGCGGTAATAAGGGAAATTCCGTTGAATGAATGGACGTCAACGCATACAGTCCGGTTCTACGAAAAGATGCCGGAAAAATATAGAAGGGAGATTGAGAAATGCGGTTAGATACGAGAGATAAAGCCGAGGTCGGCGCGATGGTAGCGCGGCAGATGCGGCGGGCGAACGCCGAGGGATTGGAAGGTAAACAGACTGAGCGGGTGATCGGTATGCTTCAGATGTTAATGACGATGGGGATCTCATTTTCGATTGGGTATGATAAAAACACCGGTCGTTATTGCAGGTTTGCGATCGAAAAATATACGTACACCATTTAATACTATATAAATAAGAAGAAAGAGGTATCATTATGTTTGATGAAATGAAGATGGAAATGGTAAAAGAAATGGCAAAGATGATGGCAAAAGAGAATTTTTTAAAGGGTATTCGCGTTGGAGTTCAGAAGAAAGGTAGACGCCCAGAGGTTGATACGTGGGAAACGGAATTTGACGGCATTGAAGGATTCATTTATTCTGTGCAGCCACAGACAAAGGGAATTATCAAGCCTGGATTAGCCGAGATCCTGGGAATGACGCGGGATGAGCTGTGGGAGCGGGCAAAGGCAAATACAGAAAAAGAGGCAAAAGGCGCGATGATGGGTGGCAAAGATGGCTTGATTATGATTAAGCACGATGGAGAATACGGCGCCGGAATTGTTTTATGTAAAGATGTTATTCGAACGGTCGCGGAGGATGCTGGTTGGAAACGGGTTGTGATGTTCCCATCTTCCGAAAGAGAGGTTATGCTTGCTGATTACGATGCGGATGGTAGAAATATTGACGAGCTTGGCAATGTAGTTAAAATGGTAAATGAGTTTTTCGTGGACAAAGATAGAGTGCTGGGCGACCGGGCATATCTGATTGAATTTTAGTGAATTAAATAGGCAAACAGAGAAGAAGAGACCAAAGGGAAACCGGAGGTCTCTTTTTTTAGAAGGAGGAATTTTGATGAAGAGGTTAATCGTCGCGACATTGATGGCAACAATGATTCCGGCAGCCCCGGCGCTGACTGGCACGTATGCAAAAACGGCTGTGGTAAGCGAAATCGACCAGGCGGCAGATGTAGTTCATGTGGAGACGCCGAGCGGAATTAAGTATGAATTTTCCGGGTGCGAAGATTATGAGCTGGGAGATTTTGTGTCGCTGCTCATGGACGATAAGGGAACAGTAGATATCCGGGACGACGAAGTGTTGGCGGCTACATATGCCGGATGCTCTATGATGGATATGATTGATATGAGAAATGTATTATGTATCGAGGATAGCGGCGAAGGTGTGTTAATCACGACAACGGACGGTGGCTATTACTGGGAACGATAAAGGGAAACGGAAGGAGAATATTATGAACACGGTTAATATTGCAAACGTAGGAGAACTTAAAGGATTGCTGGCGGCTTCACGGAGCATGGGGATGACGGTTGTTATTCTGAAAATTCCGGTGCGGTTATTTGCGATTGACCCGCGATATCAGACCTCGAACAGAACGGAAAGGGATTTGAATTATCTGATCCGGAACTGGGACGAACGGAAATTACTTCCACTGATCGGCGTGCCGCATGACGAGGAAGGGCTGATGTACATTGTGGACGGTTTCGGTCGCTACAAGGCAAGTCAATACATCGACCCAGAACGGTATGAGTCGCTGGATGTGATGGTAATTTTAAATGCGCCGAAGGATCCGGCTGAACGCCTGCGCTTTGAGGCTGAACAGTACGCTTACCAGAACAGAGACGTCGCGAAGATGCGCCCGATTCAGAAGCACGGGGCAATGGAAATCTTGGATGATCCGGCGGTCAAAGCTCTGGACGAAATGAAAGAGAAATATGGATTCAAGTTTGCGACGACAACCGGGCAGCGCGGCGAGGCAGTGCTTGGATCTTACGCAAAGACGCTGGATATTATCCGGATGAGAGGACGCGGCTGTATTAACTGGATCTTTGAGGTATGTCGGGAAGCAGGCTTTGGGCGAAAGGCAAACGGGTATTCGTCATATGTTATGGTGGCGCTGCGGGATATGTGGACACTGTATGAGGACGATCGGGATGAAATCCGGCGCTTTCTGGGGCAGGAGTTACGTAAGATGGAACCAATAACGTTAAAGGCAAACGCGGTTTCAACTTATCCACTTTTAAGCGTGAACCTGGCGACGTCGCAGTATGTAGAAGATATGGTAACTGCGAGTCTGGCGGTTAATCATGTGAGAAAGGTATATGGAAATAGAGTTGTGAGTATCGCGTAGAGAGGAGGATTTGATGAGGGCGACGCAGTGGACGACGCGTGAGTTCCGGCAGATGTTAGAGCAAAATGGTTATTGCCTGATTCGCGAAAAGGGAAGTCATTTCTTGTATAAGAATGCGGCGGGGAATACGATTGTAGTCAACAAGGGAATTAACCGGATGGTCGCGAGGCGGCTGGTTAAAAAATATGACTTGAGAGTAATGGATGAGAGCATGGTGCCGAAGCAGCAAACAGGCGACGGAAAAGCTGGAAAGCCTTAAACGGGCTGCCAGCATTCTCATAGATACGCTTTCAGTCCGACGATGACTACAGCGGTGGAACGATCCATAAGGGAGACACCATCACGCTGCAGAAACGCAGCGCCGGTTCCCGTACTATCTGGAGCGCCGGACATTACCGCTAGCCAGTGAAACTGATACCGACCGATTTTACGGTTGTTAATCATTAAAAAAGGAGAAAATAACATGGATAGAATTTATGTCAGAGAAGCAGAAACAGAACTGTTAGAGGAGATCAATGATCGTCTGGACGAAGCCGGAATTGAGTACGACTTCGATAGTAATAACCGCTACATGGTCGATGAGTTCGATACAGACGAAGCATTGGAGATCATGGAGGATATCGGCGCAGACGCGGAACTGGTGTGATCTTTACCGCGATATATCTGCAGGAGCAGCGCAGGAATTCGTTGTAGGAGGATAGTATGACAGAACAAGAAAGATATAATGTTTGGAGAGAAGTTGACAAGGAGTTTCTTCGGAATACGGCGGCTGATATGGTTGAGGATTATTTTGACGGAATGTGTCGCGAAGATATTTTGGGAGAACTTGGATATAAGACCTGGGATGGAATGCTGGTAAATTTAGCAATAAGATTCGAACATATGCAGGATGCGAACGTCGCAGAAAACGATACTTGGATTTCGATAATTGAGCAGAGAAAGAAGGAGACATTGAAGTTGGCAAAGGCAAAGCCGGAAGAGAAGATAAAACGAGAGATGCGTTGTGCCCTTTGGATTTGTCATGCATATAATGAATACATTCATAAGCACGGGAAAATTCCAGGAGCCACAGAAGACGACGTTACGAATATGCTCATCGAAGCGGTGCGGGAGTTTGAATCGGAGGGGAACTTGAATCAGTTACCGATTACAGACTTTGCTATTAAGAAATTTGATGCCGAAATGCGGAGACGCAATCCGATAAAAGAAGGGGTGATAGTAAGGGTTGCCGGAGAAGGCAAACCGTTCGCAGATCTTGACTGGGTTCTTGATAATGTAACTGATCGGGAACAGTTGAAGAGATGGATTGGCGCAGTAATCGGCAAACCGGAGAGCTATTATATACTTTACACGGTACAGGAAATCGTCGGAGACAAAGCTTTGTGTAAACCGGCAAATGATGACGCGATTGTTTTCGAACTTAAAGATTTGCGGGCAACAAACGCAAAGGGAGATGAATGATGGGTGCGTTCTGTTTCATTTGCTGTGTGATCGCAGCAATTATGGATTTGAGGAGGTAGTATGTTTTACGATTTCTACTATTATGACGCGCCGCCGGATGGTGATGTGTGGAACACGGACAACGGGACTTTGCTGGCGCGAAACATCTGGATCGAAACTTCGGCGGGTGTAAGGGAAATCTTGCGGGTGTTGCATGGATATGGTATAGACATCGCGATAGATGATGTGCGGCTTTCGGTAGACACGTCGCGGATAGAAATTTGCGAAAAGAAAAGCGGGCAGCCATTGGGCGTGCTTGTGATGATTTAGGAATCGGGTTTGAACCGGTTCCTTTTTTAAAATAGAAGTATATATCAGGAGGGATTTATGAAAACGGTGATGATTAAAACGAATAGTGATAAGTTTCCGGTGTTACAGGCGATCACGCCCAAAATTCAAGAAGCACTGGAAAAGATAGAGGAAGAGCATTGCCCGGAAGCATGGCGGCGGATTTCAAATTGTGCAACAGATGTAATGAATCGGGTTTTCAAGGAGTGTCCGGATAAAGGTTTGACCGAGTGCCGGGCAGGGAACGGAGATTTGTTTGTTGATATACTGTTTTTCTCACTGACTGTTCCAGAGTCATTGATGTGTGGAGACGATGTGGTGGCGCGGCTTTATTCGAAACTCTCTGAGCAAATGGATTTTGAAGAGTACCAGGAGGATTTTGAGTTCCGGGCGTTGGAAGCACTGGAATATGTAGGAAAATTAGTGGAGGTGTGATTATGATTCAGAAAGATGAGGGTGGAAGCTACGAGTTTGTAAGCGAAAATGGTTATCACTACGAGCTGGTGGAGGGATTCGCTATTCGCGATGATGATTTGCGGATCCCGGACAAGGTGTTTATTAAGGAGCCGCGGGAGGTAACGGTGCTGGGAGAGGTTATTGATAGTCTGTATGATGTTGAACTTATTCGCGATGGAAGCATGAATGCAGTCCTGCAGGAGATTGCTGCTCGATATGAAGAAATACATGAACTCAAACGGCGGCGGCATTTTGAAGTGATCGAGGACAATTCAGGTGGATTGCAGTTGTTTGTTTACGGCGACGATGGCGATGTTGTATACGCTGCCAGCGATTTTGAATATGTGCCGGGAAACTTGGCGGAAGCGATGAAAGCGCTGTGGAATGGAGCCGATCCTATTGCAGACGGCTGGGACATTCAGTATAAAGACCCGCAGGAATTTAGAAATGGATTCACAGAACAGTCGCAGCGAAATGGAGGCTGGGAACTCGTCGCAGATGAAAATGGCGTCTATGAATTGATGAGCGGCGCGGCGTTCAAAAGGGAACTGGAAATTTTGAAAAGAAAATAAGGAAATGAAGTTGCCGCTGGGTGTCAATGCTCGGCGGTGAGTTTGCTTGAGAGGAGAGTGAAGATGCAGAACACACAGATTTTAAAAATGATTGAAAATGGGGAAATCGAGGAACTGAAAAGAATACTGAGAGACGAGATTTATCAGAACAGCTTATCGCGGAATCCAGATGTGAAAAGCAGATATTCGGCGATGAAGCGCTTTTTCAAATATGTTGACAGCACATTCCCGGCGTTCAATTTTCCGTGTGAAAATGTTGTGGTTCAAGGGAAAACATACACTTCTTTTCTGAATAGTTATTGCTTCGCATTGACAACGGAATCTATCGGTGAGATTGAGCCGTTTGATGCGAAGAAGGCTGGAAGTTTCTATCCAAAGGTGAGCAAATATGTTGGCAGCGATGCGCTGAAATCGGGAAAAATCGATCTTTCCAAAGCGATTGCAACGGCAAAGGCAAAGGGATATTCGTATAAAAAGGATGAGGTTACAGACAACTGGGAATATTCATTCAGTCTGTATGATGGCTTTTTTAAAGTAGGACTGGTTGATAAGGTGTTTAGTATTATTGATGATGGAGAACCGGCGGAATTTTATTATGCGGGACCAGTATCACTGCTTTTAATCAAAACCAGTATTGGTATCGGTGGGATTCTCCCATTCAAAAAGACAAGTGATTACAACAAAGAAGGAGAGGAAATTACCTTTGTTGATGCGAACGAGATGATTGTGACGTTGTGGCAGTAGGAGGATAACATGAAGCACGATGGTGTAGAAGTAAAGATCGTCGCCGGAATTCATAAGGGAAGGCGCGGAATCTTGACGGGGATGTTCTGGGGAGCGGGCGTCGCGGCAGTCAGTGTATGCGGCGAGGAAGTATATGTCGGAATTGATGAGGTAACGACAGAAGAAATGGAGGACGCATATGAGTAATTATTATACATATCAGGATGTTGATGTTAGATATGGCAGAATAGGAGCGTGATTATATGGCAAAACAAATATATTACTTGCATAGTTGCAATGAATGGAAAGAGTATTCCAGTATGAGACTTTTATTCATTGGCACATCTCAACTGAAGTTAAAGATGAAAATCTCGAAAGAGATTGAAGAAGGCAATATGGAATATAAACCTGTTACTACAAGATGCGCTTATGTTGATGGAGAATTTAAGTTAGTTGACAAAGAAAATACACCAAAAGAGCAGGCAAAACTATTTAGACAGGATTGGAAAACAGAAACAAGAGATATTATTAAGTCTGAATTAAAATATGGAGATTTTGATTATACATATAATAATGAAGAACTGTAGTCAAAGGAAATTGTAATTTACAGTGAAAATTTAGAAAGGTAAAAGGTGATAATATGGGACAGTTCAGTTGGATATATTCAGATACACATAAACAGCTTGTAGATAATAAGATAGCAGATACATATTTGCTTGTACCAAAACCATTTCAGGAGAAATATGGGAAGGCAATTTATGAAGATTGCTATGATGGATATGGCAGGTTTGGCGGTTACGATGTTTATGATTTAATCCCCGAATGGAATAAGGAAATGATTCCTGAAATCATCCATAGAATCAAGAATGGAAATTGGCAGTGCAGTACAAACGAAAGTGATATTGCAAATTTACAGGCATATTACGAAGGGAAAGAAATTAATTGCAAATCTCGTTGGCTCGGAATTATAATGGCTGGTTACGATGAAGATAACGCAGCTTTAAAATATCCAATCAAGATTACTGCAAGAGAAATGGAGTATGAAGAAGTTGCTCCATCATTAAGCGATCCAAATCAGGGTTGGGAATCTAATTGGTGGTAAGAGTAAATGGATATTTTATAAGGAGATGAAAAAAATGGCAAGAACAAATTTTGATATTATTAGAGGTTTAATGATTGCTGATAATACTCTTGACTCTTGGATTTGTGAAACAGAAGCAGAAGAGAAAAGAGATTTGACAGCAGAAGAAGAGAATGTATATATTCAGAATATTGTGGATATATGCGAAGAGATAATGCAGGATTTGTCTTGCAGTTTAGTGGAAGCATATAAAGAGATTTCATTGTGAAAGGTAAGATAATAATATGGTAGAAATGACAGAACAAATGCAGAGATGTTTTGATAATATGGATGATGAACAAAAAATCAGAATGTTTTATGAGCTTACAAAGTACATGCATGAAAATATGGAATACGGAGAAGATGAAGACATGAACAATCTTATTGACGATATTGCCAATGTAAAAAGTGATATTGAGAATTTGTAAATGCGTGTTTCATTGGATTAGAAAGGATAGGTAGAATTATGCGATACAGATTAGGTTGCTACGATACAGATGGAGCTTTAGAATGTTTACAGAGTTTAAACAATAAAGACGAGGCAAAGCTTGCTTATAAGCGCCTAAAAGAAGAATATCAGTGTACAATCTGGGTACAAAAGATTGAGTTCGTTGACCCTAAAGAAGAGTTTAAGTAAAAGCACTTTAAATTCGCATTTCGTTGGTTTAGAAAGGGATAGGTAAATATGTATAGAGTTGAATGGTTAGATATTGATGGAGAACAAAAAGTAATGAGGGGCTTTAAAACCAGTGAAGAAGCACATGAGTGGATTAGAACACATCATTTTGATGATTCTGAGTTCCCTATGGTGTTTTATGATGAAGAATAATAAAAATTACTTTCATTGGAAGGAGTGATACAAAATGAAGAAAATTTTGGATACCAGATTTAAGGTAAACGGAAACTTATTTATCATACATCACAATGACAAGCGTAGTGAATACGAGGGAAAATACAAACTGATGATGTATAACGAGCGGGTTGACTCATGGATGATAAAAACAACAGATGATTCATTGCGATTCTTAAAGAAGTTTGCAGAAGAAAACGCAAAATTCTGGTAGTTAGAAATACGTGTTTCAAGAGAAAGGCAAATATATGAAAGTAAAAGAATTTTTAGAAAATTTCACAGGAGACAATCATATTAAAATTTATGATATGCATAACTTTGATACGCATAGATTTAATAATGCAAATGAAGCTATAAGACAATTTGGTTATTATACAGTCAGAGAATGGAAAATTATTGATAATGTCTTAAAAATAACTATTAGAACACAATTCTAAATAAGCAAATGAAACTAAGATTTCCAAGGAAGGAGCAAAAGTAAATGTATAAATATCTATTAGAACGCATAAGAGACGGTAGAGATTGGAAGAAAGGTATGAGAATATGGGCTGATGCTCCATGTACAGGATGGAGAGTTATAAGAAAAGAGAAAGTTAAAATCTAGTAACCAACCAAAAGGCAGTTAGGAGAATAAATACCTAGCTGCCTATTTTATTACAAGAAAGCGAGGAAATTATTATGAGTAGATTTAAAACAATTAAAGAAGCAACTGAGGCATGGGTACATGAAATGAATGCAATTCCACAGGGAATGATTTTACGGTTATTCCAGGATCATCCTGACGATTGGACAGAAGTTACAAAGCCAAGTAAATATGACAGAGTATATGTATTTGATAACGGAGATTATGGAGAGATTACAGATATTGATGAAGAAACGGAAGAATACATTATCTCACTTGATAACGGAAAAGAAATCAGATGTGAAAATGGCGATTTTGAAGTTGATCATTATGATTCTCTTCCAATGTGGGGAACAATGTGGAGCTTTGGAGATAGTTGTGATGATTGGTGGTTAGAAGAATGTAACGGAATTGAGCTGATGTCACAGTGCGGATTTAGAATCTATGAAAGTGAAGAATTTGGTTACTTCTTCGGAATTGATGGAGCTGGTTATGATTTTTATGAAAGTCATTGGATTCCATTATATAAAGCAAGAGGATTGCAGTGGCACAAAACAGAAACGGAGGAATAAGATATGACAATTACATATGATTTAGATTTAAACAGTTTCAATGCATGGAGTGGTGCAGTAGATACACTTGACAGAATACAGAGAGAAGGTAAATGTGAAGAATTAGAAAACATTCTGGAAGATTTATACCCCGATGGAATGACAGAAGCGCAGCTCAATGATTTATTATGGTTCGATTCTGAACTGGTGTATGAATGGCTTGGAATTAGAAGTGAAGAACAGATTAGAAAGGAAATCAAGGAGGCAGAAGATGAACTTGCTGATATGCAAAGCGATTTGGAAGATGAGCTTGACGATGAAGATCTGACAACAGAAGAGAGGGCAGAAATTATTGACGGTTATCAGCCAGACATTGACGAAATTAAGGAGAGAATTGCAGACTTAAATGAAGAATTAGAGAATATCTAATCAAAGGAAATTGTAATTTACAGTGAAATTTTAGAAAGGTAAAAGGTGATAATTATGGCAGATACAAAGAAAACAAAAAGATTGCATATTAGTATGGCTTATACATTTGTTGGAGATACAGGTATTGATATTCCTGTAGAATTATTAGAAGGTAAAACGGAAGAAGAACAGTATGATATTGCATTTGCTTATGCACAAGATCATATTAATGAAATTCCAGTTGCAGATAACGCAGAATATATTTCTTACTCTGATAATTTTGAAAGAGAAGATATTGATTTTGAGGATGAAGAATAATCAAATGAAAGAGTACTTTCAAGCATACAAAAATAGAAAGGTAAACGGTGATAATTATGATAGAGATGAATGATACAATGCAGAAGTGTTTCGATGCAATGGATGATAAACAAAAAATCAGAATGTTCTATGAACTCACAAAATATATGCATGAGAATATGGAATACGGAGAAGATGATGATATGAATAATCTGATGGATGATATTGCTAATGTAAAGAATGATATTGAAAACTTATAAACAGAGAATATATTAAGGCAGATGCAAATTATTGTGTCTGCCTTTTGTAATTGAAGGAGAAAGTGAAATGATTGAATTAAAAGGCTTATTAGAAGATGGAGAAGTAATTGTACGGTATCACTTATGTAATGAATACTGGTCACGGAATGCAATTACAGTAAAAGGCAGTGATGATATTGCAGGAGCGTTAGAAACGACGCTGCATAGAATTCTTGAAGCAGGTGGTACTCCAAAAGATATATATAGGATTATGGGTGCAACTATTCCAACAGAAGAGGAATGGAAGGATTTGGAAGAATATGACGAATACGTAAGTATTGATTTGGGTTATGTAATACCTAGCTTAATTGATTTATGGGAAGAAACGGAGGTTGATTGATATGACAGATAAGGAATACAGATACTATAAAGATAACGGAAAGCTTATGAGGCTATATATTGAACAAGATAATGATCCACTCAATCCACGATACGATTGGGATGGAAATATAGGAAAGATGATGTGTTGGCATAGAGATTATAGACTTGGTGACTATAAAGAAAATGAGTTCTCTGACAATGAAGATTTCTTAAATGACTTAGTTCGTAATAATGTGAAAGAGAAATCAATCATCAATTATGTGAAGGCAAAAAAAGCTTCTAATGGTCTTGAGTTAAAATACGATAGACATGAAAAAGTGTGGCAGTTATGGGGAACTTATTATTGGTTTCCACTTGGAAGTTCTAAAGATGCAAAGTTCGGTATTATTGAAGACAATGAGAGAATTGATTGGCTTATTGATGATATTATTGAAGCACTTCCACAGATTGACAAATGGAAATTACTTGAAAGATATGCAAATATAGTATTCCTTCCATTGTACTTATATGACCATAGCGGAATCACAATGAATACTGGTGGATTTAGTGACAGATGGGATTCTGGACAGGTTGGATATATTTACACTGACAAGAAAACAATTATTGATTGCGGTGGAAAAATTAGGAATGAAAAAGGGAACTACGTAAAAATCACAGATAAAAATTGGAAGAAGGCTGCATACCAGTGGATGCAAGGCGAAGTTGATGAGTATGACATGTATTTAACTGGTGAAGTATATGGAGTTATCACGGAAGAATACAATGCAGAAGATGATGGCTGGGAAGAGAAAGACAGTTGTTGGGGATTCTTCAATGATAAGTGGGGAGATGAGTTGATTAAGGAAATAGCACTCAATTTTGGTATAAACGAAACACTGTATGAGAAGATGGATGAAGTAGTATAAAGGCAAAGAAGTAACCGTTTTATCAGAAGAAAGGAATGTAAAAAAATTATGAAAACAATAATTGATAAAAGTGAATGTAAATCATTAAGTGACAACATCGAAGGTAAACTTGTGGTAATTGATAGCAAGTTTTTCAAGCCAGAATTTAGAGAAGCGAAATATCAAATTGTACTTGCAACAGGAGGTTTTGGATGTGATGCAAGTAAGATGGGAAATGCAGTATTTGTAACGGAGTGTTGTGAAAATCCAGAAGAATATAGGCAAGAAAGATACAACTTGATTGGCGAACCTACAGAAGAAATGATTGTTGAATGGAAAGCGAAGTACGGAGATTTCAATAAGAAAGTACAAAAAGCATTAAAGGGAGAGTGATTAGTATGAATAGAATCGTAGGAATTGTAATGGAACACGGAGATAATGATTTTGGTTACTGGGAAGGATTTTATCTTACAGAAGATGAAGAAAATGCAATTTGGAATATTTTAAATAAACATGATACAGAAGGTTGTTCTTTGAGAGGAACGCGAAAAGAAATTGCAGAAGAGATTGGAGAGTGATTAAAATGTGCAAACGTAAACCGAAAAATCTAAGAGAATTTGAACCGATCCTTAAGGCGAATGGATATCGCGAAATTAGAAGTCGCGGTAGTCATTTTATGTATGGGAATGGGAAGAATCATATTACAGTAAATAAGGATTTGAATAAGATGGTACAGTTACGGTTGATAAAAGAGAATAATTTAGTGAGGTGAAATAAATGGTAAATCAGTGGAGAGGAGAATGGACGGAAGAAAAGGATTATAGTACATATCCAAAGGAAGAATGGTGCGATTACGATTATATGGCTGCATGGATTAGAGAGCAGAAATATGAGCCAAAAACATCAATGGAAAACTTGATCACGAATATTTTCTTACATTATGATTGTGAAATTGAAGAAGAGTCAAGCGGTTATAATACAGAGAATGGAAATTTTGAAGGAACATATATTGAAGCTGTACAGGCATATGTAACTGATACAGGATTAAGCGAGTTTGATTATGAAATATAGATTGGAGCGATGGAAATGAGATACAAAAATACCAATGCTGACTTTATTGATACAGATTTTCTTTGTTTTACGAGTGGCGAACACGAAGGAAATATTGTTCTTGTGGAAACTGATGAATTGATTGATATTACAAACGAGATTAGAAAGAAGCATGGCTACACGGATTTAGTTGGAATCAAATATGAAAACGAAGTATATTATAACTTCTATCTTATGTTTGATACTGAAAAGAAAACAATCGGTATTCAAGCCGTATGTAATTATGGAGAAAAAGATGACGAGGTTTGTTATGAATTACCTATGACAAACGAAGAGAAGGAAAATTTGAAATGGAGACTCATAAATATGCTTGCAACAGAAATTTATAATAATTAAGAAATAGCAATTTCATTTTAAGATTGGAGGATAAAACCATGGAAGAATTAAGAGAATACATATTAGATCAGGATATATGGGAAAGGGAAGTTGATGAACTTCTTGGAAATTTTAACAACAATGTAACAGAAGATGATTTCTTCTGTAGTGTAGAAAGGAATGCTTAATATGTTAGATATTACAAACTTATATGCATACAGAATTGAAGAATTGGCTGTTGGGATTGTAAAGGCAGAGTCATATGAAGATGCAAGAGAAAAGGTGAAAGTAGCTTATTTGAAACACAACGATTGCTTTGATTCTGAAAGAGATTTTATTGAGTTAAAGGAAATTGCAGAGAATGATTCATGGTTTAGTGATAATCCTGATGTAGTTGAAGTTGATGAATTAATATAGAAGTGGAGTGATAATATATGAGAATAACCAAAGAAAGTACCATTAAAAAACATTCATATGAAAATGGAGTTCATACTTCTTATACAGAAGTGATAGAACAGTACCATTATGATTCAGAAGAGGAACGTAATAAACATGCAGAACAAATGACTGAAAAAGGATTTAACGATAGTGGTCAGGTTAAAGAAAATATTGGTACGATTATGAATCCAAAGCTTGTATGGTTCGGAAGCTATTATAAATATGAAAGAAACTAGGCAAGTAAACAAGAGTTTCCTACGGAGGATAAAATGAAAAAATATATTTTAGATAATGTAAATTCTGAGATTGATTTCTATATTATACATGATAATAAAGGAAATACATATGAGTATCATTTAGATACAAAAGATGTGTTTGTTATCAATCGTTATGAAGGAGATGAAGGAGAATTTGCGAAAGATAATATTTCAAAAGAAATAAGAAATTTTTGTAATGCTTTGAAACGATGATTTACTTGGTTTAGAAAGTGAGGAAAACTATATGAGTACAAGAGGACATGTAGCAATTAAAGAAAATGGAAAATATAAATATATTTATAACCACCATGATAGTTATATTGATGGATTAGGTATTACCTTATACAAATATTATAAGGATGTAAATAAGGTAAAAGAATTGATTGCATTAGGAAATACATCAAGCATTGGTTCTACAGTTGAAGAAGGTGGAAGTAAAACATATAAAGAGCATTTAGATAAGCCATTAGAACAGAGAGGAACGGTCGCAGCTTTTAGGGATATTAATCGGTGGAAAGATTGCAGCGAAAAAGTGACCTGGGACGAAGTTAAACCAAAAGAAGCAGAATATCTTGCGGATGTATTTGGTCAAGAGTTTACTTATATTTTTGATGTCGAAGAGACCCGATGGTATTTTGCCTATTGGGGTGATGACAATAGACTTAGAGATTTAGAGAAAACATTGCATTCAAAAAAATTACTGGAAAAATTATTTGGAAATATGTATATCAAAGACTATTTACCGGAATTTTACAATAAATGTTTGAATGCATAAAACTGCATGAAACGTAGATTTCAGAATGGAGGGAGAAGAAAAGATGTATAAAAAATTAAACAAAGATGAAAAATTTTCAAAGCCTTACTCTACATGGATAATTGCATATTGTCTCGATACAAATTCTTTTTTTGCAACAAATCAGAGACATTTCTTTTGGGAATATGAGAATGAGTTTTCATGTGAGAGCGATGCAATAAGTTACTTTAAAACTCATTTGGATGAATTTAAAAAAATAAGAAATGGGATTTTGAACTCAACTGGTGGCTGGAAAATAAGTAGTGATTTATATTTGGAAAACACAAGAGAAAGTTTCAAAATATAATGAAACGGAAATTTTATTAAAAAAGGAGTATGAATATGTTTTATGATGATGATTTGATAATTGGTAGAGTTCCTAAAAAGGTAAAAGAAAGAACAAAAGAAAATATGGAAGTATATAACATGACGTTATATGACGCATTTCAAGAAGCCACTAGGGAATTTGCAAAGACCGGAACAGAATTATGGAAAGCATGGTACTATGATGATTTTAGAAAATTTATTCCTAGTGTATATATTTCTGAATATTTGGATTTTTCGAAATATCCATTAAAATATGCGGGAATAACACAATGAAAAGCACATTTTGAAAGAAAAGGAGATATAAATGTTAGTATCTGAGTTAGTAGAAAAAAGTAAAAAGGATGCAGTTATTCAATACATAAAACTCTTAGGACTAAAAGATCCTGAAAATATTGTGCAAGAAAGTAATGGTATATTTTCTCACACTAATACCAGAGGAAAGAAACGGATTTTAATACCTTGCCTTAGGTTTTCTGAGTATATGAGAAGAGAAAAAGAGTATCAAAAAACTAAAGTGCAAAAATGTTTGGGATATTATGTATTAGAAGTAATACAATGAAGAGCGCGTTTTAAAATAAAGGAGACATTTATTATGAATAAAAATATACATTGGTACGAATTATGTTTCTTTGGTGATGAAGATTCAGAAAGTGAAAATTTTGATGCAAGAAAGGCGTGTAGCTATGTGATTAAAACAGAAATTCCACCGGTGATTGATGATAAGGTTGTATTGAAAATTCTGTTTGGAAAAGCAAGGGATCCGTGGGAAAAAGAACTTATGGAAAATTGTACTTGTGTTATGGAGATATTAGCGAATGAAACAAGAGTTTCAAGGTTTTTAGAATGGAGGATATAATTATGATTACAAGAGAAATGATTAAGAAAGGTTTTAAAAATGGAATTATATCTATTGAGGATGATTATGCAGGTTGTATGGGAATCTGTTGTAAAATCGGAGAAAATGCGTTTTATTTTGCTAATTCAAAGGATGTAGATTTATCCAAAGAAAAATATTGGGGTAAATATACATTAGATATGACAATAGATATGATTTTCAATATGCTCAAAGATGTTGAATCCGCAGAAGAAAACGGGATTGATTGTGTGGAGCTTGATTATTACGAAGCTGTATTAAAGTAAATGAAATGAGGATTTGCTAGGAAAGGAAGTAAGAAATTATGACAAATTACGAATCAATTAAAAATATGAGTATTGAAGACATGGCAAAAATGAATGTCAAAACATTTATGTATATGAACGGATATAGAGCAAATGTAGAATATCATACAACCAATCAGAGCATTTTTGATACAAGAGAGGAAGCGGAAGAATATGAACTGAAATGGCTACAATCTAATGAGGACAGAGAAACATTAGATACGATTACTTTAAAAACAGAATGAAACGATGATTTACTTAGAAAGTGAGGAAAAACAATATGGATAAATTAGAACAGGCAATGCAAAGCGAAGATTTTTGGGTTGAGCTTGCAGATACGTCATTTGGTGAGGTCGTGCTTCATGGTAAAAATACGAATAGTGTTGCAGACAATGAGTATTATGAGGTATCAAGCGAGATTAATACGGATGGAGATTTTGCTATTACTTTCTTCAAGACTTATGAGAAAATGAAGAAATGGCTTGATGAATGGAAAGGTGAAGGCTTTTATAATTATCTTGTTGAATTATATGAAAAGCAATTAAACCAATGAAACGGAAGAGAGGTTGATAGTGTGATTAAAATTAAACAGGGATTAGAAAATGGAGTTAATGGAAGTGCGGAGATCGTCTGGAAAGACAAAACAGATTATGATGATGCACATTATATCACAGTGGTTCATGTACCACAATTTAGAAATAGAGAATTTCACTTACATATTTACGATAAGCGAAAAATTTACAAGGCATCTAAGGAAGCGAGAGATTATCTGAATGCGATGTTGACGCTGTGTAGTTAGAGGGTGGTAGTTTGAATAAGAAAGAAAGCTTAAGAATCTTACAAGAATGTAGAATTAAAGTTAAAAATATGTCTGATGAAGATGTGAACAGGATGAAAGATTCTTATGAAAGGAGAAGCAGAAAATGAAAAATTCGAAAAAATATATGGAAAATGAATATAAAGTAGAAGAAACAAAATTTGGAACTCGAACAACACACCCTGCTTATGGAACTATAATTTTTAATAGAGCACAGGGTGGTAGAACTCATTTATTTGGTAGTAGTATTGAGCATAGCAATGTAATCACAATGGAGCTTAGACATGCTGATATTACAAGAGGATTACATCGTGATTGGATTCAGGGAAGCAAACCAATTGCAGAAATAGAAATGAGCTATTCGCAGTTTGCAGAAGCAATTACTTCTTTTGGCTGTGGAACTGGTATTCCTTGTACTATTCGATATACAGAAAAAGATGGGAAAATACCTCCGTGTGATTTTGTTAGCAAGAGAGAACAATTTACAGGAGAATTTAAAGAGCAGATTGATAAGGCAATGGAAAAGTCAAAAGAATTAATAAATGAAGTTGCAGAATTGTTTTCTTCAAAAAAGACACTTACAAAGGCAGATAAAGAAAATATTTTAAAAAAGCTCAATATGTTAAATTACGATATTGGAAGCAATATTGGATTTATTGCAGACCAGTTTAATGAACAGATGGATAAAACGGTTATGGAAGCAAAGGGAGAAATTGAGTCATTCTGTCAGAACAAAATCAATGCAATTGCTAATGCGTCATTGGTAGAACATAGAGAAGAGTTTCTAAAATTGGAAAATCCAGTTGATATTGAATCAGAATAAGGTAAAGAAATTTAACTTTTAAAGGAAGTGAAAATAAGAATATGTTGGGTAGGATACCTATTAAAGAGAATATAATTAATGCGAGAAAAATACTGTGTGTAAGTCGCGTATTTGGAGAAATACTTGTTAGAAGCAGAAACCTCTGCTTCTTTTTATTATAGGAAAAATGAGAAGGGAGACAACTATGAGCAGAAAGATAAAACGTGGAGAGATCCATACGGCGAGGGGTTTAACACTTGCAAGAAAAGGGAAATCGAGATCGAGCCGGGACTGACGGTTTTGGTTGGCTGCAACGGCGCGGGCAAAACGACGATGCTGCATAACGTCGCAGAGGAGCTGAAAAATGAAAACATACCGGTGTTTCAGTTCGATAACACGCGAGACGGTGGTTTGTATTCCATCGACGAAAGCATTGCAACCGGGAGCTATTCTTTCGGCGCGACGGCTATGTGCTCCTCTGAGGGCGAGAACATTAACCTGAACCTCGGAAAAAGTGCGGCGAAGTGGAGGCGATTCATTGAAACCGGGGATGATGGAGATAGAACGCGGCGGTTAGTTAAGGCTGTTCGGAAGGCAAACGGCGAAGAGGATGATGAGAAGGAAATTCCGAACGAGCGCTGGATTCTCCTGGATGCAGTAGATTCCGGGTTTTCGGTTGACAACGTAGTCGAGATGAAGGATTTATTCCGGCTGGTTATGGACGACGCGGCGGCAAAGGGAATCGAGCCGTATATTGTGGTGTCGGCAAATGCATATGAGCTGGCGGCGGGCGAAAACTGCTTTGATGTTATTGGCGGGAAGTATGTGCGGTTCGGCGGTTATGATGAGTATAGGAAATTTGTGCTTAAAAGCAGAAAAGAAAAAGATAAGAGATACGAAGAGAGATGAGTAGTATGCGGAGTGTAGAGTTGGTGCGCGGAAAGAGGTAATATATGTTTAAAGTAATGATTGTATCTAATTTGGATGGAAAAATAATTGGAGAAGGGATTTTAACAGAAGATTTTAACAACATTAATGAAGCGGTTGAAGCGGCAAAGGTTTATTCTAGTGTCTGGACGCAACCAATGTATGAAATCCGGGAATATAATGACGAAAACGATGCTAATATCATCAGTTTGATAAAATGGATACGGGGAAAATTTGTTGTCGAAACCAAAGCGATCATAAGACAAAAGGAGATGACACGATTGAAATGGAAATGAATATAGAGAAATTTTGTGGAATTAATCTTTTTACCTGGAAAGAATGGGATATGATGGATGGTGGAGGTTTCTATTTTTACGACGTAAGTTTTTGTATAGAGTCTATGAAAAAATATGATGGTTACGATGTTCTTCGGCAGATGGATGGGACGATGGTGATTTATGCAGAAGAAGGCGAAAAGGTCGTATGGACAGGTTATGTTACGGATGTTGCAGAAGTGGCGGCGAAATTATCCGGCAGGGAAGATGCAATGTGCCAAAGGAAGGTAGGATAAGTTTAAAGTGCTGAGCCGCCTGCATTTTATTCCATATGAAGAATCGCAGCATATTATCATTGGGGTTTTCGATGAACAGCATATAGGGGCGGAGGCTGAAACGGATAAAAATATCCTGAAGACGACTTTATGTGTGACGAACATACTCTAAATGAGTTATGTAAATAATATAACAGCAGGCATCGACAAGAAAATGTTTAACAAGTATAATGTAAAAAAGGGGGGCGATAAAATGTTTTGGCTTGTGGCGTTGCGCGCATTGTTTAGTGTTAAAAATTCAGTTGATTCTAAGGTCGCAGATGAAACTCGATTAAGACAATCGAAGACTGAATTTTACTATCATGGTGTTAAGGTTGTTGAGCAGATGGATGCTCACGGGCGTCGGTATTTTAACGGAAAGGAAATCTGTGTTGATTCCATCCTTAATAAATATGGGCGCTACGAAGACTGGTATGTTGATAAGAAAAGTGGCGAAAAATTGTTTCCGGTTGACTGGGAGATGATGGAGCTAAGGGAAAAGCAGCGTAAGAAGATGGCGCAGGATGCCAAGGAATATGCTGAAGCCTTTGATGAAATAGCATATCGCGTTGAGGACCGGCGCTTTGGAGATTGTTCGAATGAGGTTGCCAAAGAAATCGCGACGGAAGCGATAATACGCGGCATAATTGCGGTGCAGGATTTCAGAATTCCATGTGGTCCTCCGACGGTTGACAGAAAGTATCCGCCAAAATTAGAGGTGGAGTATTATAAATTTTATCTGGACGATGAAATGTTGAAAAGCCGGGGGCAAATGGTCGGCACGCGGTTATATTTTCCAAGGGAACTGGAGCACGCCGTCGATCCGATTAGGATAACCAAGAACGAGTATGACAAGCTAAAGTTTAATTGTAAAATTGCCGACGCCTGTTATTACTCCGACTCGGTTCAAAACGCGCAGGACTATGATTGGTGGCGGGAGATGCATCCAGATTGGGATTACAATTATAAAAGGTTTAATCCTCTAAAGGGAGCTATGACGCCATTTTTTAAGAATCAGATAGAGCCACGTCGCAACGAGGAAGCAGACGCTTTGGAACAACGCGCTTCGGAGGAAGAGGAAAAGCGGGGCTGGGCGGATGAAATGCTGGAAGAGAACACTCATATTATGATGACGCCGCCGTTTGATTGGCTGGTTACGGGTTGGTGTTATCAATATCAGAAAGATGGATGTCTGTGGAATCATAAAGATGAATTCGGGAATTTTTACGTAGAGGATGTGTTTTTAAGAAGTTGTAAGGCGTATGGAGTTAATGAGCTGGAAATGCGGCGCTTGTTCAGAAAGTGGCGCGAAGAATTAGGAATATGGAGTTAAATCGCAACGGAAATTGGAGCGAGATGTACAGAAATGTATGTCCGCTCTTTTTTGATCTTTTGAAAATTTAAAAAGAGAAGTAATTATACGAGGAGGAGATCTTATGAAGAGCGAAAGCAAGAGTCGTTATGCGACGAAGAAACCGGGTAAAACAGAGGTTGAACCACTGCGTCGGTACGAAGACATGTATAATCTGATGGAGTATTTCAAGTCGCGAAAGATGTGGGATAGTTACCTGACGTTTATGTTTGGGCTGTTGCTGGGACGCCGGATTGGGGACACCGTGATGGTAAAGTGGTCGGATTTCTACTATGAAAACGGAAGACTGAAAACGGAAATCACAACCATTGAAGAGCAGAAAACCGGAAAGACAACAATTATCCCGATCAGCCAGGCTGTAAAGGGAGCCATCGCTGTGTATTGTCGGGAAACCGGTGTGGTTCCACAGGAACATCTTCATGAGTATGTGTTTAATACGCCAACAAAAACAGAGTGGTTATCACGTCGCGACGATCCAATCTACCAGGAAAAGAGTTTCAATTTGAATGCCTGGTGCGAAAAAATGGGAAAAGATTGGGGTGTACAGCGCAAAATTTCGATTCTGGAAGCGTTTGAAAAACAGAAGAAATATTCGTCGCTGGGAGAATACCTTTATTGGGTCGTAGAGTATGCGGACATCGTGAAGTGGCAGACGGATGGTTTCCGGCGGAAATTTGCGACGGCGGTTGAGGTGTGTAACGTCGAAGGGAGAGTATCGTGTCATTCGTTGCGAAAAACCTTCGGTTGGATAGGGAAAATGATTCATCCAGACGATCCGAACGCAATGGAGACTTTACAGGAAATCTTTAACCATGTAGACGTTGCGACGACGGCTCGTTATATTGGCTTAAGCGAAGAGAGAAAGCGCCGGTATTTTGATGATATGGGCGAAGTTGTCGAAAGCATTGAGTCTGGGAACATGGATATTCGGGTTAATAATTCTCCAATCGTATCACTAAAACATGACGATCTGAGGGAGGTTCTGATGTTCGTGCTGCGGGAGCGCGACGGCGATGATGTCGAGGTGTTCAACCGGGCGATGAGCATGATCGAGGAAAAGAAATTGAGAATGATTTAGGAGAAAGCTATGAAAAAGAATTTGTCGTTGGAAGAAGCGGTCAGAATACATCGGAATATGTGGCGTTTCATACAAAAGGTAGAGGAGCGTAGGGGATATGAATTAGTCCACCGCAGAGCGATCTTAAAAGAGCAATTTTGTAAACAGTTCGGCTTAGAACTTAGTTGCAACTGCGCTTTCTGTGAATTTGATTCTCAATACGCTAATAATTGCAGTCATTGTCCTGGGCTTTGGGATTATTCGAATCCTGGTAGGTTTGGTGCGTGTATGGGCTTTGAGATCAATTATAAGACTTCAGATGCCGGAGAAATCGCAAATATTCCAATTCGGGAGGATGTGGAGTGAAAATTTGGGTCACAAAATATGCCCTGTCAAAGGGAATTTTAAAGATGAGCGCCGGAATAGAAATGACAGACGGCGGCATGATTGTCCCGGAATTTAAGGTTCCGTTGAAAGCGGGCGAATGGTTTCCGGATAAATATGAAGCACTGTATGATGCCGAGCGGCGGCGGGACGAAGAGTTGGCGCGACTGTCCAGAAAAATTACAAAAATCGAACAGATGGATTTCAGCCTGGATTTATAGTCGCGACGAGTTGTTGTAATCTACTAGGAAAATGGGATTATAATAGAAATAAGTTGTATATTGTGCCAATTTTAATGCCAAAAATTACCAGTAAAAAACGAACGAATGTTCGAAATATTGTCTTGACATAATATGGCAACGGCGGTATACTCGAAATGTAAGGACAAAAAAACCTGTCTGCTCGGTGCTACCAACACCATAATGAGCAGACAGGTCAATCCTTACATCGCCACGATATAGGGATAATTCTATTATATCATCAAAAGGGCACCGGTCAAGGTATGTCCAGATTTTTTTCTAGTAGAAAATTCCCTAAAAAATAACTGAATAACAAGGTTTTTGCATCTAAACAAAGGATGTCTTGTTAAATTTACCTATTTCAAGAAAAAGTCGGGGTATTTAAGCAGAGGAGGATATGCAGAGATGAAAACACAGGCATTGAAAAGGGAAAATGAACATTGTCTTGACCTGGAAGCGGAGCTGCGGTTGTTGTCTCCGTACTATGCGAATAATGCATGGAAATTGCGGGGGATTATCAACAATGCGCTTAAAGGAATCGGCGGATTAACCGGCGCAGACTATGATGAGTTCATGAGCGTCGCAGGAGAGGCGTTGACGAACGCGTTGATGATTTTTGATGAGAATACAGGAGATTTCGACGGTATCGCGTATGTGATGATTACTAGAAAAGTGTATACGCAACTTACGGCGATGAATCGCATTAAGCGTGGAGGTGCCGGGGAAGACGGGCAAGGAGAGAAAAAGGTATCTGTTCCTATCGACGATTTGGTTGGCGGCGATCTGGTGAAAGCTGGGACAAGTCAAAGTGCCGAGATGGAAGCGCTAGAACATATGAAATGCTATAGCGAGTGCATGACGCTTTATTTAGAGCGTATACCATCAGATTCGAGAAGAATTTTGTTCTTGCTGGCAGATGGCTATTCCGAAAGGGAAATTTCGCGGATGTTAAATATGGATAATGCTCGTATAAAATCGGCGTTGAGCACGGCGCGGCGATACGAAAACACGAAATTACTGCATAGATAGAAAGAGGGAAACACAATGGCAAAGCGGGCAAAAAAGGTAATGCCTAAAACATATAGTATGAAGGCGTTTATTGAGCAGATGACTGATGAGACAATCCGTTGTGATGCGGATACGCAGAGATATTCGGAACAGTGGTCGGCAGCGGAGAAGAACGAATTGATTGTTACGATTTTAACAGACGATCATGTGCCGGAGATCATTTTGGGAGAAGAGAAATTAGAAGAGGGGGTGGCGCAGCTCTGGCTTATTGATGGACTGCAGAGAGGTTCGGTGTGCTCGGAATTTCGTAGCGATGGATACAAGATTACCTCACAGATTGAAGATTCTATCATTGAGTATCCGGCGAAATGCAAAGACGAAAAGGGGCGCATCCAGCGAGATGATGATGGTAATGTGATTTGGGAGTTAAGGACGTTCGATATTAAAGGCAAACGGTTTTCGGAGCTTCCAAAGGAATTGCAGACTACGTTTGACGGTTTTCAGTTGAACACGGTTATCCATCAGGATTGTACAAAGGAAGAAATTTCAAAGCTGATTCGTCGGTACAACAACCATAAGCCAATGAATGCGACGCAGAAGGCATTTACGTTCATCGACCGGTTCGCGCGAAAGATCAAGAACATTACGTCGCAGCATAGATTTTTCCAGGATTGTATCGACCACAAAGATAAGGAAATGGCAAAGGGAGCTTATGAACGGGTTGTTTGTGAGGCGGTTATGGCGATCAATCATCTGGATGCGTGGAAGAAGAACGGCAAGGCGATGAGTCAGTATCTTAACCAGAACGCGACGGACGAAGAGTTTGAAAATTTCTCGGCGATGATGACCCGGCTGGAAGACGCTGTTGGCGAGAACTTTAAAGAGGTATTTGCGATGAAGAATCTGTTTGTCTGGCTGGCTGCATTTGACAGATTCGAAGAGTTTGGACTTCCGGGTGAGGCATTTGCTAAATTTTTGGATGCATTTGAGGGCGGTCTGAACACCAAAGTTGTCGATGATACGTCCTGGCAGGAGATAGATAAGAGTCGCGACACGAAGAATAAGAACATCATCAAGGCAAAACTGGATCTGCTTTATGCACTGATGAAAGATTATTTTGAAGAGAAGTATGGTGATGGACCTGAGTTGAATCTGAATGCATGGGTTAGAAACATCGTAAACATGGAACTGACGGACGAAGATGTGTCATTCGCGGAAGAAATGTTGGATGACTTGACCCTGAACGTAGACAATAATTCGATTTTAATGGAAAAGGAAAACAGACCGTCGCTGATTGCGATTGTAGCGTTTGCGACAGCCAAGGACATTGATCTGGATACGTGGATTGTGGAGTATTTTAAGAAAACTCATTTATATCTGCCAGATCAGGCAAGAAACTACCAGTTAATGAAAGAGGATTTGAACGCGTTTCTGAAAGGTAAATCGCCGGATGAAACGAAGAAGAATATGGTAGACGAAAATAATGCGGCGTAAAGTCGCTTTATATATAAAGAAAGGAAAGTTGAATGATGGAAAGACGTTGTGAAAATTGTATGTTTGAGTATCTGTGCGACTGGAAACCCGCGGGCGACGAGGACGCCTGTGGTAGATGGGTTAATGAAGGGAAAGTTGCAGATGGAAAGGAGAGTAAATGCTAGAGGTTTTCGATCTTGTAAAAGAGATAAATCCGCGCACTGGACTGGGCGAGGGCGTGCTTTATATGGTTATAGAGGTCAAGCCTGGGTCGCCGACGCTTTATGGGATTGGTGGTGCAAATGCAAGCGATCAAATTGAAAAGTGGTTGCCAGAAGAGAAATTGGAAAAGTGGGTTGTTGAAGCGGTTCGCGCCGGAAGAGATAAACCGGTTAAGTTGGATGCAGTTGTTGTCGCAGATGATAAAACCGCGTTTAGTGGAATTTGCCCGAAGTGTGGACGAATTGTGTCGTTTGATTTTGACGTTGTTGGACACTGTAATCGCTGCGCCCAGTGTATTGATACTGAGCCGGAGCATTATTTGGGTGGAAAATATACAACTTTAGAGGAGGCAAAAAGTGACATCAGAAGAACTGAAATTATTAAGGAGCTTTCCGGGAAGCGTAGTAAATAGCAAGGGAATGTTTGTCCCGGAGCCGGATGATATCGCGGGATTTTCGCTGATGGAAGAGTGGATGGGACCAGAAATTAAGTGCCGCGTGCTGGAGCGTTTGAGTTGGGCGGCGGCGTTCGCCATGCCATACGGAGACCGGCAGAAGGATCGGGAACTGCGGGAGTCTACCGAAAGGGAATTAACACATACCTCGGAACGGAATTTACCCGCGACGATTTGAAACTGGTTTGCAAAAAGCTGGGGAATGCAATCAATCACGGGCTGACGCTGCGTTTCGTGATGCATGGATATGACTTGACATTATTGGAGGAGGACAGATGGTAGATTTCAGAAGGGAGATTGAAAAGCCGGAATACGACTTCTTACGAGAGAACGATCATCTTGGCTCAAATGTGTGTCTGCTTACGGTCGGCGGCAGTCATGCTTATGGCACAAACGTGGAAGGGTCAGACATCGACATTCGTGGTTGCGCGTTGAACTCGGTAATGGAAATTCTTACCGGAACAGGGTTTGAGCAGGTTATCAACAATGAAACGGACACGACAATCTACTCATTCAATAAACTGGTGTTTCTGTTGACCGGATGCAATCCGAATGTTTTGGAGTTGTTGGGGTGTCTGCCGGAACATTATCTGGTTCTTGACCATATCGGAGAGATGCTTATTAAACATTCAAAGCTGTTCTTATCGCAGCGGGCGGCATATACATTTGGCGGCTATGCCAACGCGCAGCTTCGGCGGCTGGATAATAAGGCGGCGCGAAATGTAGGACAGGCAGCGAGGGAAAAGCATATTCTGAACAGTATTAATAATATGTCGGTGAAATTCCGGGAGAAATATGCGGAATATCCGGACGATGCGATCAAACTTTATATTGATGCGTCGCAGAAGGAGGAGATAGAAAGCGAAATTTTCATGGATGTTACGTTGCACCATTACCCACTCCGGGATTATAAGTCGCTGTGGTCTGAAATGAATAATGTTGTTAGGGACTATGCGACGATCGGCAAGAGAAATGCGGTTGCAATCGCAAAAGGGAAACTTGGCAAACATATGATGCATTTAGTCCGGCTGTATTATACCTGTTTCGACATTTTGGAGCAGGAGAAAATCATTACATACCGCGAAAAAGAACATGATTTACTGATGGATATTCGTGCCGGGAAATATCTGGACGAGAATAGTCAGCCAATCCCGGAATTTTTCGAAATGGTCGATGAGTTGGAAAAGAGATTGGTATATGCAAGGGAAAATACGTCGCTACCAGTAAAGCCGGATTTTCGGCGGATTCAGGAGTTCACAGCGGATGTCAACCGCGACGTGGTCACAGGGAGGGCAGAATATTGGAGGTAAGCAAGCAGATTATCGAAGTGTTGGATTATCTGTGTCGGAAGCTCGGTGTAGTTGTTGATTGGAGTCAAGGAAATGTAATGCCGTATGTCCAAGATCTTTATCGTAGGTTTGTTGTGTGGCAAATAGCAACGGATGTGTTCCAAATTGTTTTGACGTGTGTGATCGCATCTGTGTCGGCTGGAATTGTAAGGTGGAGATATAGGTATTATATAAAGGAAAATGAGGAGTGGGATGATGTGGATTTTATCTGTATAGCAATAGCTGTTATGTTTTTTGCAGGCTCCGTGATGTGGTTTGTATGCACCGTGCTGGAGTTGATCGAAGTAGGAACGATTCCGGAGAAGACTCTATTTGACTATGTTTCGTCGCAGATGAGATAGGAGGATTCCATGCAAAAAATTTGGACAACGAGCGGAGGCGGCAATTACCTTTTGACAGACGGAACATCCGAATCGAGTAAACCGATCGTGAAGCTCTGTTTGATTAAGATAGGGTGGTATGTAGAAACCTGTTTTATGCACGCTAATACAATACTGTACCCGGAACCGCAAAGCGAAGAGGAGGCAATGAAGCGTGCGGAGCAATGGGCGCTGGGACAGGCAGAAAAATCCATAGAAATTATCGGGACGATTGCTGCTTTCCTAAAGGGAAATGTTGACGAGACAGATTTCGAAACGGAGAAGAATTTATCAGAGGAGGATAACGATGAAAAATAAGGAAAAATATCGTGAGCAAATTGAAAATATTGTGTTTGCAGGCAGCACTATCGCAGTAACAAAAAAAACCGGAGAACCGACGATATGCAATGGTAATATTCGTTGTAGGGAGTGCTTATTCTGTGATGTCGTTGATCTAGGATGTCACGAGGCGCGATCAGCCTGGCTCAATCAAGACGCCGATGAAATTGATTGGAAAAATGTCCCGGTTGATACATTGGTTGAAGTTTTGGAAACGGGCGATGCAGAGTGGCGTAAGAGATATTTTGCTGGAAACATAAATGGGCGACCATCCTATTTCCAGAATGGGGCGACATCAAAAACGACAGACTTCTCCCCGGTGCAATTAGATGATGATGGATTTATACGCATAGTAGATTATAAAAACATGTAACTTATCGTCTCTAAAAGAGAAGTATATTATACAACACAAAGAAAAAGGAGATAAAAAGATGAACGTAGTTAGTAGCGGTGCAAAGTATATGATCTACGATGATTATGTAACGACCTATAAGGAGCTTCCGGCAAAGACCTTCCGGGCAGCGTTTAATAAGATGACGGGACCTTATCTTGTTGAGACACCAAATCTTTCAATCAAAGAGAAAGCGTATGGAGGTTATGATGCAAAAGTCGAAAAAGTAATGAATCGTTTCGGCGAGTTTAATCGCAGCCTTGGCGTTATTCTTTCTGGTAAAAAGGGAATTGGAAAATCCTTCTTCACAAGAATGTTGGCAGATAAAGCGGTTAAATCTGGAATGCCGGTAGTCATTGTAGACGGAGCGTTTCCGGGAATGGCGCAGTTTATTGATTCGATCGAGCAGGAAGTTTTGGTTCTGTTTGATGAGTTTGATAAAACCTTTGTTAGTTTAGATGGAAATGGCGATTGCGATACAAGCATCCAGGATAGTTTACTGTCGATGTTTGACGGAATTTCTCAAGGGAAAAGCTTTTTGTTATCACCTGCAACGAGATTGATCGTCTCAGCGAATATCTGATAAATCGTCCAGGACGTTTTCATTTTCATTTCCGTTTTCTGTATCCGAGCGCAGATGAGGTGGCTGAATATCTGCGCGACAAACTGAACAAAAAATATTGGGACGAAATTGCGGCAGTTGTTAGTTTTACGCAGAGAACCAATTTAAACTATGATTGCCTCAGAGCGATTGCAACGGAGTTGAATGCGGGAGAAAGTTTTGAGAGTGCTATTGCAGATCTCAACATTTTAAATACCGATCGGCTTTCATATGACATTGAAGTCATGTTCGATAATGGTAAGATGGCTTGCCAAAGGGATATTAGAACAGGTTTTGATGAAGACTACGAAAGTTTCCCTCTCTTTGACGACGAAAGCGGTTGCCGTGTTGGTTATCTTTATCCCGATTTAACCAAAGTGACTTACAACAGCAAATTAGAAGCCTTTGAGTTGAATACTGAATTTGCTAGTTTTAGTCCGATTAGTAGTGACAATGTGGGAGACATTCAAAGAAAAGACGTAATTAAAAGCTATGCAAAAACCATCCCGACATCCATCAAAATTAAAAAGGTCGAATTTACCGATCGGTATGCGTATGTTTTATAAATTAAGAAAATTTGTTCTGGTGGCGGTTATCCTATTGTTATGGGAAGCCGCTTCCAGAAGATATAATCCACTTTTTGTTCCAAGTCCGCGCCAGGTATTTTCAGATTTGGTTTACCTTGTGCGGAACGGAGAACTTCTGATTGCCGCCCGGTATTCGTTTTTAAGAGTAACCGTCGCGGCGATTCTATCCGGCGTCATTGCCTTCCCGGCGGCGCTGCTTATCTATAATTCGCGGATAGCGAAAGAAATTCTTGCTCCGGTCGTGGGCGTCATGAGATATATCCCAGTTACAGCTTTTTACCCACTTTTGATCATGTGGGCGGGCATTGGTGAAGAAATGAAAATAGCCTTTTTATTTATCGCGACATTTGTATACATGATGCCATCGGTGGTTTTATGTCTGGGCGAGATTAACACTGACCTGATAGACACGGCGCTCACAATCGGTATGAGCAAATGGCAGACGATTTATATGGTTCAGATTCCGGCAATTCTTCCGAGCGTCGCGAATAGTTTCATTATGATGTATGGAATTGGATTTACTTATATCGCGGTAGCAGAGACGGTCAATGCAAAGTATGGCTTAGGCTGGATTATTCAGCAAAGCTCATCTCGTGGGCGAACAGATATGGTATTCATGGCAATTTCGGTTATCGTCGCAATCAGTATTACATTCGACTGGGCGGCAAAGGCAACCGTAAAAAAGGCATTTAGGTGGAGGTATTTGGATGATCGAGCTATCTAATCTGAGCATTGGATATTCGCGGGACAAGCCGCTTTTATCAGATTTCAACCTGCGCTTAGAAAACAACAAGATATATGGAATTTTGGGTGAGTCGGGGCGCGGCAAGACAACACTACTCCGGACAATCGCCGGGTTGTTGAAACCTCTCGCCGGGAGTATTCGGAATGATGATCCGTCGCAGAAAATATTTATGATGCACCAGTCGTATACGTCATTTGATTGGCTAAACTGCCGGGACAATGTAACGATCGCGGCAAAGGTAAATGGCGAAAGGGAAACGTCGGGTCGGGCAGAAGAGATGCTGACGGCAGTGGGGTTGGCGGGATATGAGAAAAAGTATCCGAAACAGTTGTCCGGCGGGCAAAGGCAAAGGCTGGCGCTGGCAAGAACGCTGTTTATCAATCCTGCGACGATTCTTATGGACGAGCCACTTTCGGCGTTGGATGATGTGACGCGGCGACAGATGCAAAATTTGATACTTTCGAGACATCAAAAGGAGAAGAATATTATAGTGCTGGTTACGCACAGCCCAGAAGAAGCAAAAAGAATGTGCGATGAAATAATTACACTTTAAAGGAGGATTAACAAATGAAAGCAATGTTGTCACAGCCGATGAACGGTAAGACAGAAGAGGAAATTGTTGCTACCAGAGAAAAAGCAATTAAGGCATTGGAAACGCAGGGGTACGAACTGGTCGATACTTATTTCAATGACGAGTGGAGTCGGAAAGAAAATATGGAGGCAGAAGGAGTTGTACAGATTCCTGTCCGTTTTCTGGCAAAGTCGCTGGAAAAAATGTCTTTATGCGATGCGGTTTATTTTTGCAAAGGCTGGGAGCAGGCGCGTGGTTGTCGAATTGAGCATGAGGTAGCCGTAGCATATGGACTTAATGTGATTTGTGAGGAGTAGGACATGGGTTTATTAAAGAAGCTTCACTTAGTAGAAGAAATTCCGGGAGAACCGGTAGATGATTATGTTCCGGCAGATGAGTATGAGGATATTCCGGTTGAGACCGATGGCGTGCAGGCGGAGAGCTTCGTACAAGATGTCTATGAAAAGAATGATTTATCCGATCAGACCAGGTCAATTTTCAAGGTCGAAGAGTTGATTAATTCGTTTCCAAAGGAGATGCCAGCCGTGACAAAAAAGGCAAGTGTGCTGGCAACATTGGGGGTGTTCGCGCTAACGTTGGATGAAGTCGAAGAGGATGCCAAGAAGCGTTGCGATGTTCTGGATGCGGCTTTTACTGCAATCAAAAATGAAAAAGAAGCAGAGATCGCAGAAAATGAAACTGCTATCGAGGCACGCAAACAAGAAATTGAAGAGCTGGAAAATAAAAATGCGGCTTTGAAAGGCGAAATCAGCGCAGCGAATAATCAGACATCGGCTGAAATTGCTCGGATTGATGCTTTATGGAAGTTTGTAGGAGGAAATGAGTAATGGAATTATCGAAGATTCTGCCAGTCGTGGTAATTGTCGTTGTGGCTCTGGTACTAATCCTGTTTCCAGAAGCGAGAGCACTGCTCAAAGGATTTACGCGACTGTTTATTAAAGATATGGCGCAGACGCCGGACGGCGCGGAAGCTATTTACACTGAAAAGATCGATCAGGTGCAGGATTCCTATTCCCGCGCTGAAAATGCATTGAGAATTGCTTCTGGCAAGCTGAGTAACGCAAAGAGGGATATGGCGGCAAAGAAAGAACGGTTAAAAAAGGTTGAAACCGACTGCGAAAATCTGGTTAAGTCAGGAAAGATCAAAGAGGCGGAAATCAAGTCGGATGAGCGAGAGGAGATTGTCGCTGATATTGAGCGCTTGAATGGATTGATCCAGGTATATCAGAAGGCAGAAGTAACCGCACAGGAAGCATTTGATATGTGTGAGAAGAACCTGCGAAAGCTGAAAAGGGAAAAGAATGATGTGGTTGAGAATATGCGCGTCAAAACGGAAATGCAGAAAGTTTATGATGATTTGGATGACCTGAAAGCTGTGACCGGCGTGGATAAAGCGCTTGGTTATGTTCGGGACAAGAACAAGGATCTGGATGCGGCTGTTGAGGGTGCGCGTGTGGTTCATAATAATAAGATGTCTACGAAGATTCAGAGAGCCGAAGCTGAAGCCAGAAAGGCAAATAGTAACGATTATCTCGAATCTTTAAAGAAAAAATATAACAAATGATAAGGAGAAATGAAGATGAGTGCAAAAAGGTTTAAGCTGACAAAAACTGCCAAGGTCCTTCTGATGCTATTGTTTGTCGCGATTATCGGCGGCGGCATTTTCGCCGGAATCAAAACGGGCGTCATCAAAACGAAGACGGCGGCAACCAAAACAGAGAGCATGTCGCAGAAGAAGGGTGATGCGGCGGTGCCGGATGAAGATGGCAATGTAATCAATACTGACAAGACAGACGAGAAAACCATTAATTTGTCACTGGATGAATGGGTGGGCTGGAAGCCGATCATTGACAGTAATGGGGGATTATCAACACAGCCAGGTTCCATCTACGATGAGCTTGGCATCAAGGTAAACATCAGTATTATTAACGACGCGACGCAGTCCAGCAACGCACTGATCAGTGGAAATCTGGATGCTGCGGGTTACACGATTAACAGAACGGCGTTCCTGTCCAAGAAGTTCCAGGACGCAGGCAAGAATGTTATTATGCCATATATCAGCAACTTCTCCAACGGCGGCGACGGTATCATCGCAAAGTCCAGCATCAATTCAGTAAACGATTTAGTCGGCGCAAAAATCGGCGTGCCGCAGTTCTCCGAAGCGCATTCACTGGTTGTATGGTTTGTAAACCAGTCCGACTTATCGCAGGAAGACAAGGATTCTATTATCAATAATTTGGTATTCTTCGCAACACCGGATGAAGCGGCAAAGGCGTTTTTCGCAGGTCAGATCGACGTCGCAGCAACATGGGAGCCGTATTTAACCCAGGCACAGAATATGTCCGATGCTCACATCCTGTTCAGCACAGCAAGTTCTTCCAGTTTAATCATGGATGGAATCCTGTTCGATGCAGATTTCGCACAGAAATATCCGGAAACCGTGTCCGCTTTTATCGAGGGCGCACTGAAAGCGGCAGACCAGTACGATGCAAATACGACTACTATTAAGAAGGTAATGCCAATGTTTGCGACCGCTTCTGATGACGACATCAAAGCAAACTGTGAATCCGCCAAACTAGCTACATATGCCGATAACATCAATCTGCTTAATGGAACCGCAAAGACAATTTTCTCTGATATGTGCGGCGTTTGGGAGTCTATTGGAGAAACCGTAAACCACGATCTTCTCAACACTGTTTTCGACGACATCTATGTAAAGAGTCTGGCGGGAAAATTTGACGAGCAGGCAGTCACAAAGACGGATGCAAATGTCACGATCACCGAGGAGAATAAGCAGGAAGCATTAGACGCGACCGCACTCTTACAGAAATCTGCGACGGTAAACTTTATTATCAACACGGCAAAATTTACTGATTCTGCCGAGGCAACACAGAAACTTGACGACTTCATCAGCATTGCAAAGGTTCTGGATGGAACCATCATTGAAATCGCCGGAAACACCGACCCGAATCCGTATTCTGACCCGACCGATGCGGCAAACCAGATGCTTTCCCAGCAGAGAGCTGAAACGGTTAAGCAGTATTTTATCCTGAACGGAATCTCGGCAGATAGAATCATCGCGGTTGGAAATGGCTCCAGCAAGCCGATGGTTGCAAATGATACGGAAGAGCATAAAGCGATGAATCGCCGTACTGACGTTTCTTTCAAATGTATCGAATAAAAAGGAGAAGTATATAGTGATAGCGATGAATTTTTTCGTATTCCTGGGAATTGGCGTGGCGGCATTCGTCGCGGGATATTTCTACGGAAAACGAAACTAAGATTAAATGGGCGGTTGTAGACCTCGCCGCCCTTTTAACAGAAAGGATGAATGAAGATGGCATTAAGTAATTTCAAAAAACTGGCAACGACAACTCTGGATGGAAAAGAATATATGTTTGCCATTTATGAAGATGGAGTTGAGTATGCGCCGGGTGATACGGTTATGGTTTCGGGTGCAACTAGGGAAATTACAATCGAACGAATTATTTCGGTTGAGGAACTTGAACCGAATGTAAAGATCAGAGCCGAGGTCATCGCAAAAATTGAGAAGAGTGCTCTGGCGGCTTATAAGCATCGTGAAGAAAATAGAAGAGAATTACAGTCGCTTAATTCAAAGATTAATAATATGATTACTTGTATGCGTAGGGAAGACCCGGATTATGAGTATTATGCGGCGAAAAATCCAGATTTAGCAATTCTTCTGGCAAGAAAGAATTATCTGGACACAGTGATGAAAGCGGGGAAATGATATGAGATTCGAAGAATTTAGCAAGGCACTGAACGAACATCTGGAGAAGATGATGAGAAACGATCGGGGGTTGTTTCAGGTTGCGGTTGATAAAGACGAGATGTATAACAAGTACCTCGACAGCTATCCGCTTGAAAGCAACAAAATCTATAGAACCCGCCGGGAGTTTGATTGCTCCTGTTGCCACAGTTTTGTTAAGCGCATGGGTAATGTGGTTGCGCTGATTGACGGAAAGGTAGTTACAATCTGGGGCTTTCATACCGGAGACGATGTATACCAGCCGATGCTTGATGCTATGGATGCCTATATCAAGGGAAAGACCATCAGCGACGTATTCTTTAGTGGCGACGAAATGATTGGAACGCCGGTCAGCCGCGAACAGCTTGAAGATGGAACTATCGTAAAATGGAACCATATGGCGGTAAAGCTGCCGAAACGATACGTGATTGATAAAAGGTTTAATTCTGTTGAGGCGGAGCAGGGCATTCGTCGCGATACTAGAAATGTGTTTAAGCGTTCTCTGGAAGAAATCAGCATTGATGCGACGGAAACAGTTCTGGAGCTGATCGGTTCCAACTCCCTGTACCGTGGCGAGGAATGGCTGGGAATCTTACAGAAATTCTTAAAGTATCAGAAAGAATATGTTGGTCTTGATGCGACGAACAAAGAATTATACACATGGATGAATGCTTCGGTAGCGGGCATGAGTATCGGTAGAATCAGAAATCATAGTATTGGCACGTTGCTTGTAAATATCAGCGAAGGAATGGATCTGGATGAAGCAGTAAGAAAGTATGAGCAGATCGTTGCGCCGACAAATTACAAGCGCCCAAAAGCAATTTTTACAAAGAAAATGCTGGAAGACGCGAAGAAAGAGATTGAAAAGCTTGGATATATGGATTCTCTGGCTCGTCGGTTTGCGCGCTTAGATGATATTACGGTAAACAATATCCTGTTTGCGAACCGTGATGCGGCGAAGAAGATGGGAGGCGGCGATATTTTTGCGGAAATGGCAGGAGACGTCGCAGTGAATCCGAAGAGATTTTCGAAGGTTGAAGAGATCGGCATCGACAAGTTTGTAAGCGATGTTCTGCCGGGAGCAAGAGAGGTCGAGGTTCTTCTGGAAAATCGTCATTCTGGCAATCTGGTTTCTCTAATCGCGCCGGAAAATGTTGATGCGCCATCAATGTTTAAATGGAATAATGGTTTTTCATGGGCGTACAGTGGAAACATCGCAGATAGCATGAAGCAGCGAGTTAAAGCGGCGGGCGGTAAGATTGATGGAGACCTCAGATTTTCAATTCAGTGGAATGAAGATGGAAAAGACGACTGCGATTTAGATGCTCACTGCGAAGAAGTGGCGACCAACACAGAGATCTATTACGGCAGTTATCGGGGACGAAAAGGTATTTCTCCTTGTGGCGGCAACCTGGACGTTGACATTATACATCCAGGAAAAGATATCGCAGTGGAGAATATCGTATATGCCGACAAGACCAAGATGAAGCCTGGACAGTACGCGTTTTTCGTACATCAGTTCAGTGGCTCGGCTAAGAGTGGATTCCGTGCTGAAATCGAGTTTGGTGGAAATGTCTATTCTTACGATTATAGTAACCGAATGCGAACTAACGAATATGTTCAGGTAGCTATCGTTTCTGTTGATAAAGATTGTAACCTGTCGATCACCCATCTCTTAAAAGAATCTGCTTCCGGTCGCGAAGTATGGGGACTCAAGACAAATCAGTTTGTTCCGGCATCGGTTATTATGATGTCTCCGAACTATTGGGACGAGCAGAAGGGAATCGGCAATCGCCATTTCTTCTTTATGCTGAAAGGCTGCATCAATCCGGAGAATCCGAATGGTATGTTCAATGAGTATTTAAAGGAAGAGCTTCTGAAACATAAGAGAGTATTTGAGGCGCTGGGTGTCAAGACGGCGGTCAAAGATGATCTGGAACAGTTATCTGGCATCGGCTTCTCTGCGACAAAGCATGATAACGTTATCGTCAAAGTAAAAGGTAACACAGAGAGAACCATGAAAGTGATTTTTTAAGGAGGAGAAAGATGAATAAAGAAAAGAATATTTTTGAGATGGCTGCAAGATGTAAATACCGTTTCCCGTATCGCGGTAACATTTCGGTAGAAGATTTATGGGATCTGCCGGTCAAGGCGCTGGACGGAATTTTTTAAAAACTCTGAATGCCGAGGTTAAGCAGTCGC